>JAFDZR010000044.1 GCA_018266875.1 Bacteroidota bacterium | reverse complement strand
AGGACTTGCATGGGTTGACGAGGTACCTTCATTCGGAACTGTTAATCCTTCCGGAAATCAGAACGTAAGCGTTAACTTCTACACAGCCGGACTGAGCATCGGAACATACGAAGGATATCTTAAGATCGGAAGCAATGATCCTGTAACTCCGAACAAGAATGTAAAAGTTAAGCTTAATGTCGGTCCGGTGGGAATTGAAAACAACGTATTGGGAATACCATCAGAATTCAGACTGGATCAGAATTATCCCAATCCGTTCAACCCGTCAACAAGAATAAGTTACGCAGTGCCGAAAGAGTCATTTGTATCGATAAAGATATTTGACATACTCGGCAAGGAAGTAATGAGTCTTGTGAATGAGAACAAACAGCCGGGATATTATGACGTGCAGTTCAACGCATCAAACTTTGCAAGCGGAATGTATTTTTACAAAATTGAAGCAGGAAACTTTACAGAGACAAAGAGAATGATACTCTTAAAATAATTTTAAAATTAAATTTTAAAACTTTAAACTTCCGGATGTCTTCAGACTCCGGAAGTTTTTTATTTCCATCAGTCAGTAAAATTTTGCTGACCGGAAATTTGAGGAAGAACTCTATACTTCTAAAATCCTGGTGTTTGGAAAGAGTAACAGCTCAGCAATTTAACATTTATAATTTGACATTTATAATTGATTTTTTTAGTTATATTTGTTCAGTCCGTTTAAAAAACTCAGATTTATCAAAGCCCGGAAAATCATAATTCATTTCCTGAACCCGCCTTGTAAAAATGGTGTTACATAATACTTTAAATAATCATATTCCTTAAAATCGTTTAATGAAAGATATTGTAAGAATATTTCTGCCGTTGGTTGCCATAATTATTTTCGTGAATTTTTATTATGAATCGCCTCCGGGTATTCAGGCAATTGACAATTATCCGATTTGGATGAAAGACTCATCGGGAATGCAGACCGATCAGACATCCGGAATGGCTTATGTCGGCGCGGATTCCTCGGGAAAAACATTTATTGCATGTGATGATATAGGTAAAATCAACAGAATTAAGGTGAATGAAAAAATCAAACCTCCCTCACTTGAGATCTTTAATATAGCATTTTCAAAAGAAGTACAGACTCTGTTTGACAAATTCAAAAAAGTGGATATGGAAGATATTTATTTCGATAAAATTAACAACAGAATATATCTTTCCATTGAAGGTCATGAATACAGTTCTTATGATCCTGAAATTTACAGAAAAAAGGAAGGCATCTATGAGTTAACTTTCAATAATGACATCATGACTTTTGATACTATCCTTACTATAAAAAGACTTACGCTGCCGGATGAGGTTTACAAGCATACTTATGACAACGTCGGGTTTGAAGGATTTGCTTTAACAGAAAATCATCTGTATCTGGGTCTGGAAAATCTTCAGGACACTTCAAATATTTTCACGGACAGCACTCTCATCTACATTCTTGACAGAAGTTCAAAGAAAGTTTTAAAGACCTTAAGCACAAGAAGCGAAGGCATCAGCACAATATGCGGACTCTACGCTGTTGATGATTACAACCTCCTCGGGATTGACAGGAATACGAGTAGGATGTTCCATATAAGTTTCGACAGGGATTTTAATATTGACAATTCAGAACTTCTGGAAATGGATCTGTCCGTTCCCGGACATAAGGACATGGACAATGTAATCGGCATTGCAGTTGAATCCATTACAATGGACGACAGCGGAAATCTATATTCCTCAACTGATCCCTGGAAGGATTTCTACAAGCCGGATCTTGCGGAAAGGAAAAGACTTTCTAAGGAAGAACTGAAAAATTTTTTCGATTACGTGCCTATAATGTATAAATTTAAAAATGAATTTAAGAAATGAAACATTACAGAAAAGAACTCTGGTTTGAAACTGAAAAACGGCGGGAGCTTATAAATATTACTCCTGAAGTTGAATCCTGTCTGTACGAAAGCGGTATCAGGGAAGGCATTCTGCTGTGCAATGCAATGCACATTACTGCAAGCGTATTCATAAATGACGACGAATCCGGACTTCATCAGGATTATGAAAAATGGCTGGAAGGGCTTGCTCCGGAAAAGCCTCATTCAAGGTACAGACATAATTCCTATGAGGACAATGCGGACGCACATCTTAAAAGAACAATAATGGGAAGAGAAGTCGTGGTTGCTGTTACAGAAGGTAAGCTGGATTTCGGTCCGTGGGAACAGATATTTTATGGAGAGTTCGACGGAAAAAGGAAAAAAAGAGTTCTGGTAAAAATAATCGGGGAATAAAAAAAACAGATCCTGAAAAACCCGGTTAAAGATTTTCAGGACCCGTTAAACAAAATTATTTTTTATACTTCTTTACATCTTTCATTATTGAGTCAAGTTTTTCCATGCTAGAACCTTCGGTATTGATGCTTCTGAAATTCACATCCGCAGGTATTTCAAATTCTTTTCCGGAGAAGGACGGTTTACCTTCGAACCGAGTGGCAGTTGCCACGAACTGAGGTGATTTGATTTTCAGGACATATCGTTTGTCGTGTATGGAAAGGGAGGTATTGTTTCCCATATCATAAATATCACAGTTCATACCGAGAATATTTTCCGAACCTGTGATCTTTTTATCAGCAAGATAATTTTCAAATTCCTTAGGATCAGTTATTGTCTCTGCAGTCTGTTTTTTCTTGTTGTAATCCTGAATGTCAGTTTTGATGCCCATCTTCTTGCCATTGATGTCAGTTACAGTAAATACGAAATTATCTATGATATAAACTTCTGTTTTGTTTTTCATTCCCATCACATCGGAACTTATCTCCTGCTTGAGTTTTTTTCCGCTTCTGTACATCGTCATTTCTCCGTTCATAGCTCCCTGAAGACTGAAAGTGATCACGAAATCATCCGATGGTTTCAAATCTCCCGAAGAGGTCCCTTCCGGAGTTTCCTTTTTCTCTTCGGTTTTCTGATTCTCAGAAGTGCCGGTTTTTTTATCTTCTTTACCGCAGGATGTGAATAACAGGGTTGAAAATATTATTAAAACAAAACCAAAATTTCTGAACCAAAAACCCGGTATTAACAATGCTTTTTTCATTTTTACAGATATTAATTTAATAAAAAACGGGATTTTACAAAACCGTAAAATCCCGTATTACATAATTCAAATATTTGAAATTTAATTAACTGCTTCTTTTATGTGCTCATTTATTTTTTCAGCTATCTTGGCTTTTGGTAAAGCTCCGACCAGCTGATCAACCATTTCTCCGTTTTTAAATATAAGCAGGGTTGGTATGCTTCTGATCCCGTATTTCATCGAAACATTTTGATTATTATCTACATCCAGTTTACCGACTTTAAACTTACCCTTGAATTCAGTTGCCAGCTCTTCTACATATGGAGCAATCATCTTGCACGGACCGCACCAGACTGCCCAGAAATCCACTAACACCGGAATGTCAGATTTTAAGACTTCATCTTCAAAATTGTCGTCTGTGAATTCGATTAAACTCATTATATTATCCTTTCAGTTTATTTTTTAAAAAAATTTAGTTTAGCTTTAAGTTATTTTCTCCAACTAATAATTTCAAGTTTGAAATTAATTCCTTTGTTGCTTTTATTTTTATTTCCTTTGAAACAAAAGCCCTGCAGTTTGTACTGCTGATGACATTAAAAAAAAGTTTTGAATTTCCCGAATTATTAATTACCATGTCTCTTATTGAATGTATGCGGCTTATATCCGTTTCCCTCTCGTCAATATTTATTACAAGATTCCTTGTGAAAATTTCAAGGAATGTATCTATGCTGTATATCTCTTCCACAAGAAGTTTTATCTTATCCCCGTTCTCATCAGGTCTGCCTTTTACTATTACAGGCATGTCATTTCTGAAAAGGTGATTCTTCTTTTCATACAGCCCGGAAAATGCAACACACTCTCCGGATCCGTAAAAATCCACGAGATTGAACACGGCAAATTTGCTTCCTCTCTGGGACATCTTTTCCTGAAAATCATTTATGACGCCGCACATGGTAACTGTCCTTATCTTTTTAAAATCTATCTCTCCGGGATCGTCGCCGAATGTGAGATCAATGAAATTCTCGATATCCTTTTCATACTTTGCAAGCGGATGTCCTGTAATGTAAAATCCAATTGAATATTTTTCCCTGTTGAATTTTTCGGATTCGGGAAATTCGGGATAATCCTCTATAATAATATCTTCGATTTTCTGAAATGATTTTGACTCGCCGAAAAGACCTTCCTGGCCGTTTGCTGCTTCGCTTGTGCTGTATCTCTGAGCATACATTGTCGCTCTTTCTATGTTCAGAAAAAGTTTTCTCCGCACCGGATCGGTAGTGTCAAATGCCCCTGAATAAATGAGATTCTCTATGGCTTTCTTGTTGACAAGCCTCAGGTCAGCTCTCTTGAGAAGGTCAAGAAAATTAATGTATTTTCCGTTTTTGTTCCTTTCATCTATAATATTCTGAGCGGCTTTTACTCCGACATTTTTAATTGCGCTCAGACCGTAGAGAATTTCGGCTTCATCATTGTTTTTCCCGTTATACTTTATCGCAAAATCAAGTTCGCTTTCATTTACATCGGGAGCTTTAAGATTTATTTTCATTTTTCTGCATTCATTGGCAAGCTGCTGAAGCTCCGCATCATCATCTTTCCTGCATGACATTGATACTGCAAAAAACTCCGCAGGATAATGTGTCTTCAGATATGCCGTATAAAATGCAAGTATGGAATATGCCACTCCGTGGGATTTATTGAAACCGTAGTCTGCGAATTTCAGCATGAGATCAAAGATCTCAACTGCAATTTTTTTATCCACATTATTCTCTGTCGCGCCTTTGACAAATCTCTCTTTGAACTTCATCATTATTTCCCTGATCTTTTTCCCCATGGCCTTACGCATATTATCTGCTTCGGCAAGTGAAAATCCCGCTATGTCTCTTGCGATCTGCATCACCTGTTCCTGATAAACAATAATTCCGTATGTTTCCTTCAGGGTTTTTTCCATCAGTGGATGCAGGTATGTGATCGGGACAATTCCGTTTTTTTTGTCAATAAATTCAGGTATGTAATTCATTGGTCCCGGTCTGTACAATGCATTCATTGCGGCAAGGTCGTTTATGTTCCTTGGTTTCAGCTTTGCCAGATATTCACGCATTTTGCTTTTCGAGAACTGAAAGATGCCGATTGTCGAACCGGAGGAAAAAAGATCATAAGTAGCAGGATCGTCAAGAGGAATGTCGTTTATGGTCAGCTTCTTATCATATTTTTCATTCACCAGATCCAGAATTCTCCTGATTACCTTAAGTTCTTTAAGACCCAGGAAGTCAATTTTAATTAGTCCGGCATCCTCCAGCTGATTCATATCAAACTGAGTACAGTATACATCATCTACACCTGTAGCTTTTGACAAAGGCACATATTCAGTAACATTACCGGGAGCTATCACA
This sequence comes from Bacteroidota bacterium, assembly GCA_018266875.1. Lineage (GTDB taxonomy): Bacteria > Bacteroidota > Ignavibacteria > Tepidaquicellales > Tepidaquicellaceae > UBA2330. The sequence continues at coordinate 43,968 of JAFDZR010000044.1, read as the reverse complement.
AGACCGGATGCATGAATTGAAGAATTCTTATTCAGATTTTCGAGCACAAGACAGTATTCAAGCAGCTTTTTCTTTTCTTCTTTCTGCGCCGCATCACCTGTAAGAAAATAATTTTTAAAATCAGCTTCTTCTTTATAGCACTCGGTAAGCTTCTTAACCTTTCCGAAAATGATAGGAATGGTTTTGGTAAGATCGTTAATTTCCTGGAAAGGAAAATTCAGGACTCTGCCAACATCTTTGAGAACACCCCTGGGGGCAAGTTTGTTGAATGTTACAATCTGAGCTACGGAATCGTTGCCGTATTTTTCCCTCGCATACCGGATTACCTCTTCCCTTCTGTCATCCTGAAAATCAATATCGATGTCAGGCATTGATACTCTTTCAGGATTCAGAAATCTTTCAAATAACAGTCCGTAATCAAGAGGATTTACATTTGTAATTCCTATACAGTAACATACCAGACTTCCCGCAGCGCTTCCCCTTCCCGGTCCGACCAGAATTCCGATACTCTGTGCATAACTAATAAAATCCCTCACTATAAGAAAATATCCCGAGAAATTCATTTTCTTAATAATATCAAGTTCATACTGAAGTCTTTTCTCAGCGGTTTCAGACCCTTCGGGATAAATTTTTCTCATTCCTTCATATGAAATTTTCTCAAGGTATTCATCGTAATTCCCCGAATCTTTCTCATCATCTGGAATAGAGTAATTCGGCATGTGGTTTTTTGAAAGATCCAGATCAAGATTGCATTTCTCAGTGACTTCAAGAGTTGACCTGATTGCTTCCGGAAAGTCTCTGAAGAGATCGCACATTTCATTTGCGGATTTAAAATATATCTGATCGGTACCGTAACGCAGATTGGTAAGCACTTCATTCGGTCCGGAATTTCTGAATGATTTTGCAGACTGCTTTGCGCTTAGATTCAGATAAATATTGTGCGCAACGGCATGCTCCTTTTTAATGTAATGGACATCATTTGTGGCAATAAGTTTTATTCCGAATTTTTTTGCCAGCACAGGCATAGCATGCAATACCTTCTTCTCGGCGGCAATACCGTGATCCTGTATTTCCAGATAGAAATCTTCTCCGAATATATCCTTGTATTTTCCCGTCATTATCTCTGCGGTTTTCATATCATCTCTTGTTATATAACATGATATCACGCCGCCGGCGCATGCGGAAGTTGCGATCAGACCTTCATGATATTTCCCCAGCACTTCCATATCTATCCTTGGTTTGTAATAAAATCCTTCTGTATGACCTATTGATACGAGTTTGATGAGATTTCTGTAACCCGTTTCGTTTTTTGCAAGGAGAATGAGATGCGCATAATTTATATTTGCTGAAGTAAGACCATCGGAACCTTCGAGATCCTGAATTTCTATTTCTTCAATTGCCTTGACGTTTTTCTTTCCCTTGTCAAACCTTGTGCCCGACTGCGCAACATAAACCTCACAACCGATCACCGGTTTGATGCCGGCTTTCTTTGCTTTCTTATAAAAATCCATAACGCCGTACATTACACCGTGATCAGTGAGCGCAACAGCGTGCATTTTATTCTCTACAGCGGCATCCACCAGCCCGTCTATTGATGATATTGCATCGAGAAGCGAGTAGTGTGAATGATTATGTAAGTGAATAAATTCCGGCATTATTTTATTAAGGAAGTTGATTGAATATATTTATTTAAGTTGAGAAATGAAATAAATAATTAATGTAATTTACTTTTACTTCAAAGACAAAAACCTTTTTTACTATCAAAGTGTCAAGTAACAAAGAAGAAAAAATCCCAATCTGGAGTTAAGAATTGACTCTGCGTTAAATGTTAAATCTTAAAAGTTAAATCTTAAATGTTAAATGTTAAATGTAAATTTCCCACTATTAACCATTTACTTTTTACGAGTAACTAATTTGACATTCGTAATTTGCAATTTGTAATTACCTGATTGCTTTAACTTTTTCCACCAGCCGGTCTGTGTGATAATATTTTTATTTTTTTGTGCTCTTTAATGAGTATATCTTTTAATGTCCCTGTTGTAAAAAATTGAATAAAAAAATTATATTGATTTTATATATTAAATACTCAATATTGGAACTGATTATCAATTAAAACCGCAATTTTTTCATTATCTTCGAAGGGATTATTAAAGAATTATCATTTCTACCTGTTCTGATTTTATATTTAAATTAATTAATTAAATTATGCTGAAGAGAAGTATATTATTTCTCGTTATATTTTTATCATTTTTACCGGAAGTTTTTTCCCAGAACTCAAAATGGGAGAATTATACTGACTTTAAAACAGTTACTTCTCTTGCTTTTGATTCGTCACAGAACAGGATTTACTGCGCCTCAAGGGGAGGTCTTTTTGTGGTTCAGAACAGTTCAGGAAATATTCTTACAAAATATACAAATCTTAACGGTCTCATAAATAATGATATATCTTCAATTGCCCTGGACAACAACGGGAAACTCTGGATCGGTGCAACAGACGGTTCCATATCCGTTCTTAACACAAATGATCAGAGCTGGAAATATATTTATGACATTAAGAATTCCACAGAGTCCAACAAGTTCATAAATTATATTTATCTGTCCGGAAGCTATATGTTTGTCGGTACGGGTTACGGTATGCAGAAAATTTCCACTTCAAGTTTTAATTTCGTTGACGCTCCTTACTATAAACTCGGCAGCTTCCCAATTAATACACCTGTGTTTTCAATTACTGAAAGCAATAATAAATTATTCGCCGCGACAAATACCGGCGTAGCTTATGCAGACATTAATGCAAACCTTAACAATCCTTCTTCATGGCAGAATTACAATGCCGGCGCAATGAATGCTGAAGTTAAGACGATCGAATCCTATGACAATAAGGTTTTTGCAGGTTCAGGCACAGGGTTCAGTTATTATGACGGTATTAACTGGATGCCTTACCCAAACAATAACGTTTCCGGATCAAGGACTCCATTCATTAAAACTGTCGGTAATCTTCTGTATTTTATTTCAGTTTCTACAATTTATTCCGCAAGCAGTAATGATCTTTCTTCTATTACACAATTTCAGAATCCAAATTCATATTCAGTTCTGACGGCAGATAATAGCAATAAGCTTATTGCAGGTCTGACCAACAACGGTATTTTCCTGTCTGTAAACAATGCTTACTCTTTTGTTTTTCCAAACAGTCCCTATACAAACGTGTTCAGTCAGATTACGATTGATGATGACGATCATATCTGGGTTGCGGGAGGACTCGTTGATAACGGTTTTTACTCCTTCAATGGCTCGGTCTGGGAAAATTATAACATCGCAAGTCATCCCGAAATAGGCAGTGGGAACTGGTTCCAGAGAATTAAATCCGGAAACGGAAAAGTATGGGCTTATGGATTCGGAGGAGGTCCGACGGAAATTAACGGGAACACGATAACAAATTTCAATACGACCAATTCAATTCTTCCGGGAATTTCAAACAACGCGAATTTCTGCGCAAGTTACGGCGGCACTTATGATAATAACGGAATAATGTGGGTTACATTCTTTGCTTCCAACTCGGGCAGTTCACTTTATGCATACAAAGGAAACAACCAGTGGGTAGGTTTTGTGAATCCATCATTTATCGGCGGGGCTTCATTATCGGAAGCCGTTACGGATTCTTATAATACAAAATGGATAGTGCTGAGCGGAGCAAGGTCAGGAGTTTATTTCTTCAATGAGAATGGTACAATAGATAATCCTGCGGATGATGTGTTCGGTATTTACGAAAATGCGGATTTCGGATCTGAAGTTACAAACGTAAATGATGTTATTGTTGAAAAGAACAATGAAATTTGGATTGCCACAAACAACGGAGTTTTTATTATAAGCAATCCTTACGGCGCAGTTCAGAATCCGAACAATAAACCAAGACCGCAGAAACTCGGTATTATTTCAGGAAATCTAAGAGTGCCGTTCACTGAGAACTGCATCTCCCTTACAAATGATATTCTAAATGAAAAATGGATCGGAACCGAAACAAACGGTGTATTTCATTTGTCAGCTGACGGCGCTACTTTGTTAGAAAAATTCAATACGTCAAACAGTCCGATTTTATCCAATAAAATTACAACCATTGAAGTCAGCAATAAAACCGGCATCGCTTATTTCGGAACTCTCAACGGGATGTCAGCTTTAAAAACCAATGCAATTGAACCTGTGCAGGAATTTGACAAGATCATTGCTTCTCCGAATCCATATCTCATTCCTTCAGGAGTAACTCTGAAAATCGACGGACTTATTGAGAATTCAATTATAAAAATTATCACTCTAAGCGGAAAAGTTATCAATGAATTTGATTCACCGGGAGGAAGGATCGCTTCCTGGAACGGACTTAATAAAGACAACGAACTTGTTCCAACCGGAATTTATATCATCGTTGCATTCAATCAGGACGGAAGTAAGGTGGGAACCGGAAAAGTCGCTGTTGTACGAAAGTAAGTAAATTAAAATTATGCTTGTAATACCGGTAATTGACATAAAAGACGGAAAATGCGTTAGGACAGTTCAGGATCTGAATCAGAACACTGAGTTCTATTCCGAAAGCCCGATCATCATGGCAAAACTTTTCCGTAAAGAAAACTTCAAGTGCATTCATATTACAGACCTTGACGGTGCCCTTTTCGGTGATATGAAAAATTTTGATATTATCAGAGAGATAACCGAGTCAGTTGATATTCCTGTTCAGCTCGGAGGTGGAATCAGGGATATTGAAACTGCCCGTAAAGTCATTAAGGAACTTGGTGTTTACAGAATTGTGATCGGCACTGCTGCGCTGAATGATCCCGGTTTCATTAAAGCTGCAATAGATGAATTCAGTAACAGCAAAGTGGTAATCGGCATTGATGAAAAGCTGAACAATGTAGTAGTTGACGGCTGGATTAATTATGCAGACATCACTCCTCTGGATTTTGCAAAAAAGATGGAATCGATCGGAGTAAAGAGGATCATTTATCAGGATGTGACAAGAGTCGGAAACCTATCCGGTCCGCATATCGAAAGACTTCTTGAAATTGCCAACAACACGGATCTGAAGATCACCTCGGCAGGCGGAATATCAAATTATCTTGATCTGAAAAAAGTAATGAGCATTGAACATCTTTCAATAGACTCTGTGATGATCTCAAGAGCTTTATATGAGAATCAGTTTCCGTGTCAGAGGATCTGGAGGGATCTGGAATCACAGGATACATCGTTAGAACTTCCCGATGTAAAATAGTCCATAATTACTCCGCTTAATCGCCATGTCATCAGTACAAAAGAAACAGATTAAAAAAAAGTTGGTTTTTCAATTCTGTTTATTCTTAATTCGTAATTTTAATTCCTGATTATTTCTTTACGATCCTGTAGATCTTATCATCATTTTCCCTTACAGATCCTCTTCCGTCTTTATTGCTTGTGGAAAAATATATTGCTCCGTCCGGTCCCTGCATTACTTCCCTTATTCTGCCGAAGTCAATTCCTTCAAGCTTCTCAAAAGATTTTATTTTTGAGTAATCATTCTCATCAACAATGACTCTGTATATTGCATTTCCTCTCAGACATCCGAAGAAAAAATTATTTTTAAATTCAGGAATTGAATCTGAAATATAAAACATACCTGAAGCCGGCGCAACCGCAGGAGTAAAGACCAGCAGGGGCGAGACCATTCCTTCTCTGCTTTTCTCATGAGATACAACCGGCCATCCGTAGTTGCCTCCTTTTACAATAACATTCACTTCATCACCTCCTCCCGGTCCGTCAAATCCTGATGGTCCGTGCTCTGTGGAATACATTATGTCAGTTCCGGGATACCAGTCGATTCCCTGTGAATTCCGGTGCCCGTAACTCCAGACCGGATTTCCGGGAAATGGATTGTCCGAGGGAATTGTTCCGTCTGAATTTATCCTTAATATCTTTCCGTAAAGATTGTTAATGTCCTGCGCAAGCTCCCTTTCTCCGGCGTCACCGGTTGTAATATATAATTTTCCGTCGGGTCCGAATTTTATACGGCATCCTGCGTGATATCTCTCGGCAGGCAGATTATCCAGGATTACTTTTTCATCTGAAAGTTCATTTCCGTTATCCGTATATCTTACGACTTTAACATTAAGTTTATCACCGCTGTCATATGCATAACTCAGATATAAGTACTTATTGTTTTTATAATCCGGATCCGGCGCCAGTCCCATCAGTCCCTCCTCTCCGCGGGATGAAACGTCTTCAAATTCTTTAAGCGGGTTATCCTGCAGTTTTCCGTTTAGTATTATCCTCAATTTTCCGTTCCTTTCATTAACAAGCATTCTCTCCGGGGAGGTGAATACAATACTCCACGGCACGTAAAGATCTTCCGCAAAAAGTTCGGTTTTGTATTCCGCATTATCTTTGCTTGTTTTATTTTCCTTAACAGCCTCTTTCGGTTTTTCTTCCGTTAATTTTTTGTCTTCTGCCTTACATGATACAAAATTAAAATTCAATAGCAGAATAATCACATACAGAAATATATTATATCTTTTCATTTATAATATTTATTGATTTTGAAAAACTATTTTTCCTTTTTTGATAACTGATTCAAGATTGTTCACGCCGAAGTTGTAAACCAGATACTTGTATGAGGGCATGTCAAAAATAAGCAGGTCCGCCTGTTTTCCCGGCTCAATGCTTCCTGTTTTATTTTCTATGTTCAATGAAAAAGCTGCATTGATCGTAACTGCATTTAAAATTTCTGCGGCGTTCATTTTCAGATGAACGGATGCGAGAGACATTATCGTCTGCAAATTTTCAGTCATGCAGCTTCCCGGGTTGAAATCCGTTGCAAGCGCAACGGGAATATTTTTAGAAATAAGTTTTCGCGCAGGCGCATATGGTATATCAAGAAAATATGACACGCCCGGAAGCACGGCTGCAATAATATTTCTTTTGCTCTTATCCTTATTATGAGCCGCCAGCAGTTCAATATCCTCATCATTTAATACTTCGAGATGATCCACCGAAGCTGCGCTGTGATTAACCGCAGTTTCAATTCCTCCGATGGAATTAAACTGATCTGTGTGAAGCTTCGGTATGAGTCCGTATTTTTTTCCGAAAGTAAAGATCTTATCCGCATCTTCTTTTGTGAAATAATTTTCCTCAACGAAAACATCAATGAATACCGCAAGTTCTTCCTTTGAAATAATTGAGATCATATTGTGACATATCTCGTAAATGTATTCATCTTTCTTTTTAGAAGGATGAACGGAATGAGCGCCGAGGAAAGTCGGAATAATATCCATTCCGTATTTATTTTCCGCATTTAGATCTTTCATTACCTCGAGGATTTTGATTTCATTTCCAAGATCAAGTCCGTATCCTGATTTGCCTTCGATCGTCGTGGTACCGTAACGAATAAATTTTCCAAGTCTCTTTTCGGATATTTCATTCAGCCCGGCTTTATTGGTCTTCCTCACAGCGTCAACAGTTGATAAAATTCCGCCGCCCGCCTTTGCGATCTGCTGATATGTTTTTCCGGATTGTCTCATTTCATATTCATCTTCCCTTGAACCTGCAAATACAAAATGAGTATGAGAGTCAATGAAACCGGGTGTGATAACTTTGCCTTTAGCTTCGATCACATCATAATTTTTTGCGGAACCTGCTGACAGAAATCTCTTGAGTTCGCTGCTGCTTCCGGCAAATGCAATTTTTCCTTTTTCAATAAATATATTTCCGTTCTTAATGAGTCCGATGTCGGATTGTTTTTTACCTGCCTTTGGAAATTTCCCTTTGTTTCTGCAGGTTACAAGCTGGCTTATGTCTTTGATAAGTAAATTCATGATATAAAAAAGAAAACCCTAAATTTATAAATGAAATTCAGGGTTGTTAATAAAAAATCAAATTAAAAATTACACTACGGTTTTCAGAAGCTGCTCTTTAAATTTTTCAATCTCTCCGGCTCTCCAGCAGGCGGTTACATGACCTTTCTCAACTTCCTCAAGCGGCGGCTGTTCGTTCCAGCATTTCTCAACTGCAAAAGTGCATCTTGTGCAGAAGTGACAACCCTTTGGATAACTTGTAGGAGGAGGAACGCTTCCCTCAATTGTTGCGAGCTTTGCATGTCCTGCCGCTAATTTAGGAATTGAATTGAGAAGCCCGATTGTGTAAGGATGCTTGCTGTTATAAAATATCTGGTCGGCAGATCCGAATTCTGCTACTTTGGAAGCATACATTACGCAGACATTATTCGAGACTTCTGCTATCACTCCGAGATCATGAGTAATTATAATAACACCCATCCCGAGTTCGTTCTGAAGTTTTTTAATGAGTTCAAGGATCTGAGCCTGCACAGTTACATCAAGCGCTGTAGTTGGTTCATCTGCGATCAATATTTCCGGGTTGCAGCTCAGAGCCATCGCAATCATTATCCTCTGACGCATTCCGCCTGAGAGCTGGTGAGGATATTCATTATATCTCTGTTCCGGCGCGGGAATACCTACCAGGTTCAGCATCTCAAGAGCTTTTTCCTTTGCCTGCTGTTTATTAAGTTTCTGATGAAGAATAACAGCTTCCTCGATCTGATCACCGCATGTAAAAACGGGATTGAGAGAAGTCATCGGTTCCTGAAATATCATTCCGATATCATTTCCCCTGAGTTCCTGCATTTCCTTTTCGGTAAAATTAAGTACGTTCTTACCTTTGAAATAAATTTCACCGCCTGCGATCTTTCCGGGCGGCTCCGGGATTAATCTCATAATGGATAATGCAGTTACGCTTTTACCGCATCCCGACTCACCTACTATTCCGAGTGTTTCGCCTTTTTCCAGCGAAAAACTGACATCGTCAACTGCTTTCGCAACTCCGTCGTCAGTATAGAAATATGTTTTTAGATTTTTAACTTCAAGAAGTTTTGCCATTTATATGCTCCGATTTAATGTTTTCAAGTTAGTTTAAATATGGAATTGTTTCAAGTAATTTATTACAATCAGTTGAAACCGTGTAGTTTTTGGCTGCAGGTTTTTTAGTTATCAATTGCCTGTTACCGGTTAAGAATTAATAACAGAATAATTTTTCGTATAAATAATTAGTAAAGAGCAGTATTAACCTGATAAAAAGAAACAGATACACAGGCGGGACAGAAAATTATATCTTAAATTATTCCGTTTAATGTGAACAGACTTCAAATTTACTTTAAATCTAAAATTAATTAAGTTAAGTTTATCACAGATTATCTAATTTAAACCCGGTCAGATCAAAAAGGGCAGATTAAAATTATTTTTTATATTACTCCTAAGCATAGTCTCTTTCTTTTATCTGTATTATCTGCGTTACGATAATCAGAATCTAAGACTGAATGGATTTGAGAATAAAACCGGGAATATTCTTTCAGCAATATTTTTCTCAGTACTTTCTCTGTCCGTGATCATCAATATGTTTATCTGCAGAAATCCGGGAAGTTTCACGGTTAATTTTCTCCTTATTATTACTGTTGCGGGAATTCTTTGTCTGAATTTTTCAATATTTTATTTCCAGAAAGACCTTCGGATTATTCTCTCAAGCATTTTCCTTATCATTAATCTCTGGCTTCTGTCTTCAATGCTGAGCGTTATTTTTTCTAGGAAGAAAGTTTTCGGATTTTTAAGAAGCCTTCTGATTTTTTTAATAATTTTTATCTGCGGAATATCTGTGATTTTCCTTACGATTTATAATTATCAGGATGATGAACTCATATATACTTCCGGAAACAGGAAAGCGGACGCCGGCGCTATTCTCGGAGCTGCTGTCTGGGGCGGGAACAGACCTTCGCCCGTTCTTAAAGACAGGATAAACAAGGGTTATGAAATTTACAGCAAGGGTATTATTCCGAAGATCGTAATTACAGGAGGCGGCTCGCCTAATGAATTAACAGAAGGCGAAGTCTCAAAAAATGTGCTTATAAAATACGGGGTTCCCGAGAAAAATCTTTTTCTGGAAAATTCATCAAGCTCCACGATCGAACAGATACATTTTATACGCGACAGCCTTTATCATAAAATGAACTGGGACAGGATCATTCTGATCTCGGATAATTTTCATCTGAAGAGAGCTTATGAAATATGCAGCTTCAACAATATTAATGCAGACTGTATTTCATCAGATAAAGTGCTGACAGCAGAAGGTTCAGCGCTGTTCTGCCTTAAGGAAAGTTTTGCGCTGATAGTGTTCTGGATGGTGGGAATCTGATCAATTATAAATTATAAATTGGAAATTTTTAAATCGGACTTTGAAATTCTCTTATTAACAGTCAGGGTCACATCTGTGTTTGAAACTTAAGGTGTTTAAATTTTTAATTAAAAGTCTGGATGTTAAATTAAAATTTTCCCGGATTCAGATTAACCCGGATTATATCTTCAGCATTCACAGTAATTTAATTATCAAAAGTATTTCGAAAAGTTTTTCCCTTAGATCCTTTAAGTTTATCGGATAAAAAAAATAAGTTATTATTTCTTCCACGGCTTTTGACCGGCATAATTTCCTGGCGGATCATAATTGCAGACCCAGATCACTGAACCGTCACTGCATTTTACCATTGCGCAACCGACCTTTGTAGTATTTTCCCAGATCATCTGAGTATAATGTCCGACAACTCCGCCCGTTCCTTCCTGAGTATTGAAGTCAAAATCCTTCCTTTCATCAGCCCAGGAATTCACAGCGTCCACACCTGAAAGATTTCCGCCCATAGCCCAGTAAAGATTTTCACCGTATTTCCCGTTCTTGCGGTGTTCAAGATTACATCCTTTAGCGGAAAGCTGATCCGCCCAGTCCTGGGCGTAAGCAGCGAGTTCATCTGACCAAGCAAGCGGCGCGATCCCCAGCTGACTTCTCCAGTAATTATGTCTTTCGAGGATTGCTGCGGCCTCGTCAGAAACTACATTCGCAGAAGTAGGATCCGTAACAACCATTCCGGGATCTGTCGGGGAAATCTTTTTAGCAGCCGGTTCTACTGTCACCCAGCGGTAGGTATTGTACTTACTGTCAAATCTTGCAGCATCCGAATATGCTGTTTCATTATTTGAAAATTTAAGACCTCCGTTTTCAGTGACAAGCATTTCACTGTTACTTCTGTTTACAATATAATAAATTCCTGTAGCTACGTCTGTTTCCCAGAGTCCCCACTGCGCTTCAGGTTTACTGCCGTCGGAAGCGCTGCACTGAGGAATTCCGTCTTCAGCGCACAGATATTTTCCGCTGGAAAGATTTTTAATGTAAAACAATTCCTCTTCATTTTCAACGGCTCCGTTTGAAATTATTTCCCACATTGATTTATTATCTTCAGACGGAATATAGTTTACCGTAAGCGATCCGTTTTCTGCCGTAAGATATTTTTTGCAGCTGAATTCAGAAGGACCAAAACCTGTCTGTTCGCAGTCAGACTGATTACCTAACATTACAGCATACTGAGCATTGGACCTTACGGCGCAGAGTATGATAAGGAGCAGAAAAAAATGAAAAACTTTCATGATAAGTAATATTTTTAATTGAGAAGAATGAATGGATTAAAATAAACGAGATGTATATTTAAAACAAGTTTATATTTTCATAGAACCAATTTTGATTTCCGGCAAAGAGGTTCTTTGTTTGAGCTAGTTACATTTAAAATACTTCACTTTCCGATACAGAAATTCCTGAATATATTATTCAGTATGTCATCATTGGTGACCTCTCCCGTGATCTCACCCAGATGAGCGAGCGCTTTGCGGAGGTCGACTGAGAGGAATTCGCCTGTCATGCCGGCATCAAGCGTGGCAAGAGTGCTCTTCAGCGAATCAACTACATTCTCAAGACAGATGCGGTGGCGGAGATTTGTGATTATTATTTCGCCGGACTTGCCGGAAGTAAGGTTTTCAAGCGATATCTTTTTCAGCATTTTTTTTTTCAGCGCTTCAATTGTTTCGTCCTTCAGAAGCGAAATGTGTATTCCTTCTTTCCTGTTTTTTAGATCGTTCAAATCAGACTTTGTATAAACCATCAGCGACTTTTTCTGATCGAAAGCTTTTTTAAATGTTTCAGTATCTTCCTTCAGTTCTTCATCTTTTTCGGATGAATCCGTCAGATAAAGTATCAGATCCGCTTCTTCCATTTTACTGTAACTTCTTTTTATTCCCTCGCTCTCAATTAGATCTTCAGAGGATCTTATTCCGGCTGTATCGATAAGATTAAAAAGGACTCCCTCAATAATGAGTTTTTCCTCAATGAAATCCCTTGTAGTCCCGGCAATGTCGCTTACTATCGCTCGGTTAGTTTTTAGAAGGTAATTAAAAAGAGATGACTTTCCGCTGTTCGGTCTGCCGGCTATTACCAGTCTTACTCCCTCACGGATGACCTTTCCCTTTATGTATGATGAAATTATTTTTTCAAGACGTGAAATTATTTTTTCAGCTTTGATTTTTACTTCGTCTTTTTTTACAAATTCAAGATCTTCTTCCGCGAAGTCAAGTTCGAGTTCCAGAAGTGAAGTAACATTTATTATCTCATCCTTTACCCCGTTGACCAGAGATGAAAGCGATCCTTCCAGCTGTTTTATTGATGAGGCGTGTGATGCGTTTGTTTTTGAACTGATAAGATCGGCAACCGCTTCCGCCTGAGAAAGGTCCATCTTTCCGTTAAGGAATGCCCGCTTTGTAAATTCCCCCGGCCCGGCATGTCTGGCTCCTTTTTTGATGATCAGCGAAAGTATTTTCTGCGCAATGAAATTTCCACCGTGCGATGATATCTCAATCACATCCTCACCTGTATAGGAATTAGGATCCCGGAATACTGTTAAAAGGACTTCATCTATGATTTCATTATTATCAGAGATGTATCCGAAATGAACAGTATGCGAATCAAACTTACTGATTTCTGTTCCGTCAGATCCATTTTTGGTTTTTGAAAAAATATTTCCCGCAATTTTAAACGAGTCATTTCCGGAAATTCTGATCACAGCTATTCCGCCTTCTCCGGCAGGAGTTGAAATTGCGGCTATTGTGTCACTTAGATTAAATTTCATAATTATTAGTTATCTGTTCTTTCTGAAAATAAGCCAGATGAATACCGGCGCGCCTATGAGTGAAGTTACAATGCCTACCGGGATTTCCGAAGGCGCTATCACCATTCTCGAAACCGTATCAGCAGCTAACAGGAACAAAGCCCCGAGTATCACGCTGCACGGAACTGCATACCTGTGGTCGTTTCCTATCAGGAGCTTTGAGAGATTGGGAATTATCAGACCGACAAAACTTATAATCCCCGCAATTGAAACAGCGGTTGCTGCCAGAACCGAAGATAAAACTATGCAAATCCTCTGAAACTTTTTAATATCCAGACCGAGTGACACAGCAAGTTCCTCGCTGAGATTTAAAACATTCAGATCCTTTGAAACAAGAAAAGAACCTGCAATACCTGCGGCGGCAAAGAATATTCCGAGATTGAATTCATTCCATCCCCTTCCGGAAAATCCGCCGTTCAGCCAGTAGATTATCTGCATCACGGAACTTCCCGAAAGCAGAAGCAGAAGTCCGTTTATTGAAGAGACAAAAGCGCTGACGGCAATTCCGGTAAGTATTATTTTGTTAGTTGAAATAAAATCACTGCTTTTACTTTTTATTCCTTTGGCAAAGAAAAAAATTATCAGAGTAGTTATCATTGCAAAAACAAACGAAACTGGTGTCACAAGAAAAAATGATATTGATAACGGTGCAATAAAAGTCAGTATAGCCCCGAGTCCGGCACCGGCTGAAATTCCCAGAAGTCCGGGTTCGGCAAGGTTATTTCTGAGCATTGACTGAAGGATGATCCCCGAACATGAAAGCGAAGCTCCCACTATCACAGAATTCAGGATTCTCGGAAGTCTTATGTTGAGTATAATGTCCCTGTTCGGCTGACTCCCGCTTGAAAAAATATTCATTATTTCTGATATTGTGATATTTGCGCTGCCGAGTGTCAGCGCATACATGAACATTATCAGCAGAGCTGCAGTTAATATCAGAAGTATAAGAAAATTTTTAGACAATAAAATTAAAAATAATTAAATTTAAATAAGTATTTATATACAATATATTAAAACGAAACTCATAGCTTAATGAATAAATTCGGCTCATTTAATATAAAGATAGCGCTCATTACTATCGGCGTTATCATAGCGATCGTGATCCTCATCTATACCCAGATCCTCGCACAGCGCATACAGGACAGGGAAAGGGACATCGCAGGGCTGTATGCGAAATCTATGGAGTACCTTGCCAATGATGAGAATTCCACGGGTGAGTACGGATTTATTTTTGACCAGATCCTGCCGCAGATAAATTTCCCTATAATAGCTACTGACAGAGATCAGAAGGAAATCATACTTACAAAGAATGTTGACTATGATACAACGATGCCGGAAAATAAGAGAAGGGATTATCTCATGAAAAAAGCGCGGGAAATGGATGATATCAATCCCCCGATCGTGGTTTCATACAAGGATTCCGTCATACTGAATTATGTTCATTACGGGCAGTCGTCACTTGTTACCGAACTCAAATTACTTCCCGTATTCGAATTAATAACAGCAATTATTTTCGTTTTCCTCGGTTACATCGGGTTTTCTTATATTAAAAAGAATGAGCAGAGCAATATATGGGTCGGACTCTCCAGAGAAACGGCGCATCAGCTCGGCACTCCTTTGTCTTCGTTGATGGGATGGGTGGAAATGCTGAGAAATCTTGAGCCTCAGACACCTGAGCTTATTGAGACCACCAATGAAATAAGCAGTGACGTTGACAAGCTCGGAAAGATCGCAGGAAGATTTTCAAAGATAGGCTCACAGCCAAAACTCGCTGAAGAAAATGTAACCGGACTGATTAAAAAAGTATCAGATTATTTTGAAAAAAGGATACCGACTCTGATAAGTGCTGACGGAAAGAAAAAGAAAAAAGTGGAAATTGACATTAACAGTCCGGGTGAGATAAAAGCAAGAATCAATCCCGATCTTTTTGAATGGGTTATCGAAAATCTTATGAAGAATGCAATTGACGCAATGGACAGGTCTGAAGGTCTGATCAGGATCGATCTTTCGAATTCAAACGGCGAAGTCATTATTGATGTAAGCGATAACGGAAAAGGAATTGATACAAAATTCAGGAAAGACGTTTTCAGACCTGGCTACTCCACCAAAACAAGAGGCTGGGGACTAGGACTCAGTCTTTCAAAAAGGATCATCGAGGATTATCACAAGGGAAAGCTGCTGCTGTTTGAATCGAGTGTCGGCAGAGGAACCACCTTCAGAATAAAACTGAATAATAACTAACCGGGAACAGGTTTTAATTGGAAATAAAAGCGGAAAATAAAAAAGACAGCATTTCAGAGAAAATAAAAAAAATTACTGATCATTTCATATCGAGCAGTTTTACACAGATCATCTTTCTGATAATCGTGAAATTCATATTTCAGATGATCATCCTCGGATCAGGATACAGATGGCTTTCCGCTGACGATTTCTGCAGAACAGTTAAATCATACGAATGGCTTCAGAGACCCGTTATAGATTCAGGAGTCTGGCTTACGCCGCATTTCTGGATTAACGGACTTGTAATGTTCTTCATAAAGGATCTTTTCCTTGCAGCGACAATTGTTAATGTTATTTTTTCGGCTGCTACAGTAATATTCTTTTACAAGACAGCAGAGTTCTGTTTTGACAGACGGAATGCTTTCATTTCATCTCTGATATTTATTTTCTTTCCGTTTCAGGTCTGGCTGAGCGTATCCGGATTGCCCGAATCAATCTTTTTCTTTTTTGTAATAACTGGAATCTATTTTTTCCTGAAATGGAGATACAGCGGTAAAAGTCATTCTGCTCTGGCGCTTTCAGCTTTTATGTTTGCATTTTCAAATGTCTTCAGATATGAAGGATGGCTCTTCAGCGCCGTATTTATTTTACTCGTACTGATAGACATTCTAAGGGAAAAGAAACTTACAAAACAGATTGCAGTTAATTTTCTGATCTCTCTCATTTCAGTATTTACAATATTATGGTGGCTAATACAGAATTATGCTGATCATCAGAACATGTTTTTCTTTGCTGAGGAGACAACAAAAATTTTCAAGACCTTCAATACAGCCGGATTTCTGCAGAGACTCGTTCAGTATCCTACATTCATTTTTTTTATAGCTCCACTTACAACATTCTTCTCTCTCAAATGTATTCTTGATGTGCTTAAGACTCCCGGAGTCAGCGCCGTAAAGATTTTTCTACTGTTCAACGTTCTCGAGCTGTCGCTTCTTATCCTTCAGGGAATACTCGGAACGGGCGGGACGAATATGATCTCAAGATATATAGTTATCAACGCGCTGATGTTCGTGCCGTTTGCGGTAAGACAGTCTTTTGAATTCAAAAAATATCTCACGGTAATATTCGCTGCAATTGTGATATTGATTAATATTGTATGGAGTTTTTATTATCCTCAGCCGTTCAGGGAAGATACCTTTGAAGTCGGTAAGCTCATTAAGGAATTTGACGGCAAAAATTATTTCGGGGAAAAAGGGAAGATATATTTTGAGGAAGTGCAGGGATATTTTGACGTGTTTGCCGTTCAGGCGTTATCAAACGATCCTTCGAGATTCATACTGGGAAACATTCCCGCTTCAGTGATCAGCGAAAGAAAGCCAAAGAAGGATAAAAACGCTTCGCAGGAAGACCTCAATCTTCTTGAAATGAAAAACTATCTTGAAAAGAATAATATCAAGCTTGCCGTGGTAAAGAGCGACAGCTATTCAGATAAGCTGAAAAAGCTGAGTTATAAAAGCGAATATATAGGAGATTATAAACTGTTTTATCTTGAGGAAAAAGATGACGATCTGTTCAATACTTCCATTTCGCTGCTGCCGAAGAACATTATAAAACTGAGCGAGAATCCTGATGTAATAAATTTCAACAAACTTCTCGCGCTGAAAAATTTCACAATTGACAATACGAATTTCGGATTGAATCCTCAGACAGTTATTCTGAACTGGGGAGCGGTTGATCCCAACATAATTGACAGTCTGGATTACTCAGATATGGAATATGAAAGATATTATACAGCAATTGATATCCGGAAACCTGAAAATGATTCAGTTGTTTATTCAACTTTTTACAGGATTTTTTCTGACAGGAATGTGGAGGAAATGATTGAGAATAATAATGTCATGAATATAATAGTGCTAAAGCCATTTGCAATTCTTAACTATTCAAGCAAATACAGTCATTCTCCTTTTGAAGGAGGAGTTTACAAAGTGGATGTAAGGGTGATAGATAAAAAAATCTCAAAGGATCTTCCGGTTTATAAATCAGACAGCTTGTATATCCCTCCGCCTGAAGAGAAAGAAGATACATTAAGATCCGGGAAAGGAACATCCTCGGATTCGGTATTTACAGTCAGAATGAAACCTCTTCAGAAGGCAAAACATGAAATCACAAAGAATTACAATCTGGGGACAATAATTGCCATGTTCCCGGATTCGGACTACAATAAAATAGTAAAATTATCAAGCACGGATATTTACAGACTGCTGATGAGGAACGGACTTCAGGTTTTCTTTTCGCAGAGATATCAGGGTGATCAGTTTCTTAACTGGGTGTTTAACTATTTTTAAAATTCAATAAGACGGGTAATTAATTTCCTTAAGAAATTATATCAGGCCGCCACTTCAGCAAAATCATTTCTAGATGCCGGGACAGGAATTTTCTCACCGTCCAGTTTCATTGACCTGGTGTGAAATTCAATTTCGCTCTGAACATTCATTTTTATCGAAAAATCCGAAAGATTAAAGCCGGTATAAAAAACTGAAATCATTTAAGAATTACCATTCTCTTTGTTTCAGAAAATTCTCCCGAAGTAAGTTTATAAAAATAAACACCGCTGGGAAAATTGTTTCCGTCAAAGCTAACAGTATAGCTGCCTGCTGTAAGAAATTCGTTTACAAGTGAAGAGGCTTCATTTCCGAGAATATCATAAACGATCAGCTTTGCAGGTCCTGAATCCTTTATTGTAAAACTTATCTGTGTTTTCGGATTGAACGGATTCGGATAATTCTGGGAGAGCGAGAATTTTTCCGGGATGTGATCGGTATTCTGACTGATCCCGACAAGCTTTGGCACATACTTCAGAATTGCGCCGTAATTTCCGACTGCCCAGCCGTGAAGGGAATCCGTAAATTTAACCGAATTCACAGCTGCATTATCTGTGACCGGAATAGTGATCCAAGTATTTCCGGAATCAGAGGAAAAAGCCCAGGCGCCTGAAAATCCGAGAGCCATCCACATTTCACTTTCTGTCCTGTATGCAAGAGACTGTCCCTGTCCGAAGAATCCCAGCTGATTGTAATTCCACACTGATCCCTGATCAGCAGAGCTTACGAACTGCGCTCCGTATTCAAAATCTCCTCCTATTATGAACAATCTGTTTTGATTTTTCAGGGAAATGTCATAGAACGGCTCGGCTGCATAATCTGCTGCCGTCCAGTTATTCCCCGAATCAGTGCTTTTCCAGATGACTCCCGCTATATCTATAATTCCGCCACAGGCAAAACCTGTCTGCGCATTCAGGAATTTTATTCTGTTGATCGGATAATCCGAATAGACAGAAGTATCAACAAATGCAGAGAACCAGCTGTTTCCGCCATCAGTTGTTTTTGATATTGCTCCGAAGAATCCGGCGAGATATCCTTTCAGCGAATCCAGAAAATAAATAGTTCTGAAAAAAACCGTTGAATCCGGAAACGGTTCAGCATTCCATACATTCCCGCCGTTAGTGGTCTTTAAAATAGTAGTGCCGTCGAGAAGGAATTCATTTGAGACACACCAGCCTGTGTTCTTATTTAAGAAGAAAATGTCATTGATGTAATAATTCACGGGATTATTCTGAATGACCCAGTTCACGCCGCCGTCCGAAGTATGAATAATGACCCCTTCCTCGCCTGCTGCCCAGCCGTTCAGACTGTCCGTAAAAAAGCAGTTGAACAAAGCCGAGGAGACGGGACTGTTCTGCCTGACCCAGTTATCCTGCGGAAGACACTTTCCGGACAAAGCGATCATGAATATCAGAAAAATAATTTTCGGTCTGAAGATCATTTAAGAATAAATTTTAATAATGCCAGGATAAGTTAGAAATTAAATTTAAAATTTATATTTGCTACTTAAAATTCAATTTTCTTTAAAACTACGGGATCAGATACAGAAACACCGGATATGGCATTTTAACAACTTTTTAAGTTGATTAATAAAAGTCATAACTTTATTTTGTAATCACAAGACAATTTAATTAATTAAAAACATAAAATGAAAAACCTTTCCAAATTTTTAAAAAGCGGGATAACGGGTTTTGTATTGCTTGCAGTTTTCGCTTTGCTGGGTACTGAGATCTTTCAGGGCACAGGAATGAATTACTTTCTTAATTATGACGAAAGTAATCCATTAATTGACAGACCAACCAGAGAATCACTTACACATGTAGTTCAGGGTGACGGGACATCGGATGTTATTACAGATGCCCAGGGTTTTGATAATTTCGAAATGGGCGCTGACAATGCAGAGCAGATGCTGGTATCAAATCCGAGAAATCCGCTCCAGATGCAGTTCGGAGTGAACGGCGGAAGCGGACAGAATGCATATTATACAAGTAACGGACATGACTGGACCTTAAGCAATCCGAGTTATCATCCCTCCATCTGCTGCGATCCGTGGTCAGCCTGGGACAGTCTCGGAATACTTCATTACGGATCAGGTGTCAACGGACAGTATGTTTACAATTCAACAAACGGCGGTCAGTCTTACGGACCTGCAATTCTAACCGTTTCCGGAAATGACAGAAACACAATGGCAGCCGATCAGACTGCAGGACCTTACTCAAATTATCTTTATGCAGCAATTACTCCCGGTAATTTCTCAAGAAGCACAGACGGAGGTCTTACATGGGCAACAACCTATACTTCAACGAATCAGATCCCCGGAGTTATGATAGCAGTCGGTCCTAACGGTCCGATCCAGGGCGGAACAGTAATGTTTGTTACAAACACAGGTACATCATCAAATGTGACCTATGTATTTCATAAATCCAATGACGGCGGAGCTACTTTTACGGTAATGTCGAGCTTAACGGTAGCCGGATATGTAGGAACACTTAATACAGCTGGAAGACTTGTTATAAATAACGGCAGGACAAGACCTTATCCGATGATCTCAATGGACAACAGTTACGGACCTCACAGAGGAAGATTCTATCTCGTATATGCTTCGAATGAACCTCCGGGAAACGGAAACAAACCTGACATAATACTTCAGTATTCAGATGATCAGGGCGCTACATGGTCAAACAGGATCACTGTAAATGACAATCCGAATCCCGAGCTCAGCGATCAGTGGTTCCCGGCTACATGGTGCGAAAAGGAAACAGGCAGACTTTATATAAAATGGTATGATACAAGAGACAATCCGGCAACATACGGAGTTAATGTTTATGCTACTTATACCGATGACGGAGGAGCCACATTCGCTCCGAATCAGAAACTGACCAATCAGTCCTGGGTGTATCCCACTCCGGCATGTTCACCGAATACAAACTGCTACAGAGGTGATTATGACGGTATGACTGCAAATCCAAAGACTTCTTACTCAGTCTGGTATGACGGCAGATCGGGAAATTACAAGAACATAGGTTCCTATTTCCCGGATTATGCATTAAAAGTAAATCCCGCATCCGTCAATATAAACAGTTCAAACTTTACAACTTTCAAAGCTGTAGTTCCGGCTGTAAAACTTTATACTGATGTAACTACATTCAGCGCAGTGGTAACGCCTACCCCTGCAAACGGAGCGCTTACGGTATCATTCCCCAACGGAAATACACTGAGCAGCTATCCTGATTCGCTTGACGTAAGGATAAACGCCGCACCGGGTACAACTTCCGGAGCATATACTGTAACACTTACAGCTGCCGGTTCAAACGGCACACCGGTTCACAAGAGAACAGTTTCTCTTAATGTCGGACTTGTCGGACTTACGACCAATGAAACCGGAATTCCTGAGAAATTCTCATTATCGCAGAATTTCCCGAATCCGTTCAATCCTGTCACTTCAATTAATTTTAACATAGCCAGAAACGGTTTTGTAAAATTAAGCGTATTTGACATTAACGGAAAACTGGTGAATGAGCTTGTTAATTCTGAAATGAGCGCAGGATCATATTCCTATTCATTCAACGGAGCTGAACTTAACAGCGGAGTATATTTCTACAGACTGGAAGCTAACGGATTTACAGATTCAAAGAAATTTATGCTGATAAAATAAGCTTCAATTATTAAGTTCAATAGTTATTGATCAATTTTTAAACTTCCGGAGTCTTTCAGATTTCGGAAGTTTTTTTATTTTTTTATATAAGATAAAAATTGAAACTTATTATTGAAAGTATTAGAATTTTTTTCAAAAGAACCATCTTACGTATCTGTTCAAAGCTGCCTGCCTTTATCCTGTAATAATATACTCCGCTTGATAGATCTGCTCCGTTGAAAGATACAATATATCTGCCGGCTGTTTTATATTCATCCCACCGTTGCTGGCAATTACAAAAATTTTGCCTGAAGATTATTTGACTCTTACTAAAAAAATTGCGCAAAATTTTTGATCACCAAGGACTGCGGAAAAGAAAAGCAAATTTTTTAGAACACAGACAACTGCGAATTATTTATATTTTATTTCATTCCGTTTAATAGATTGAAATTTCATTATATTATAAACATATTTTTCGAAAAATTTTAACTCATGAAAAATTTCACATTAAGCATTGTATCATTGAGTATTCTTTTGATAGCTGGAATAGTCAATGCTCAGGCGCCTATGGTTACTTCAGTATCACCTCAGAGACAGGTCATAAATGCTGACAGAAATTCACAGGTCATTGTGAATTTCAATACTGCAATCGATCCCTTATCAGTTAACGATGTGACTTTCCGGGTTTTCGAAAAATTAGCAGGAGAGGCAGCCGGAACATTTGAATTCCTGAACGGAAATACGCAGATAAAATTTACTCCTTCGAATCCATACCTTGCGGGCGGATGGATCACAGTTTCACTTTCAAAAGGCATAAGAAGTCAGGGCAACATTCCGATGGCAAAAGGTTTCGTATGGCAGTTCTGGTCAAAAGCCGGAACCGGAACCTTGAATCTGTCCCGCATTGCGACTATACCAGTCCGCAGACAGGGCGAAGGTCTTATACAGTGTTACGGAGCGCTCGGCGTCGATCTGAATAATGACAGAAAGACCGACCTGGCTGTCGTGAACGAAGTGTCGAGAGATTTCAGGGTTTTTCTTAACAATGGAGTAAGCTTTGACACAATGTTTGCTGTGTATCCGCTTCCGGCGGGGAATTTCCCCAGTCCGAATGATGGCGCTGATTTCAATCATGACGGAAAGATTGATATTGTGATCGGCAATGCCGGCAATAATATTCTCAGTGTTTTTATGGGTTCGGGTAATGCTGTATTTCAGCAGGAAGTCCCTTACACAGCTGCGAATAATGTCAGAGGAGTTGCAGTAGGTGACATTGACGGAGACGGAGATGATGATGTAGTGACTGCAAACCGCGGCGGAAGCAATATTTCTATTTTTAAAAACAACGGGGACGGGACTTTTGCAGCCGGCGTAAATATTAACACTGTCGGCAGCGGAGAAACAGCTGTGATGCTGACTGATGCAAACAACGACGGAATTCTTGACGCTTTCATAGGATGCTATACAAGCCGTGAGATAGTTCTGCTTCTCGGAGACGGGGAAGGAAATTTTAACTTCTCCTCAAGATCCGATCTGATAGGAGCTCCGTGGGCGATCTCAGTCGGCGACATTAACGGTGACGGGAATGTCGATGTGTCTGGTGCGCTTTCAAGCTATGACAGGATCGGCGTGATCTTTGGTGACGGTAACGGCGGACTCAGTACTGTTACGACTTACAATACAGGGGCATTTCCTCTTGCAATGGATATCGGAGATTTGGACGGCGACAATGATCTTGACCTTATATCAAGCAATTACAGCGGCGGAACTTTCAATGTATTCGAAAATACAGGCGCAGGTATTTTTTCAAATTCACCTGTCGTACTACCCGCTTCGAGTTCGGGATCGTGCATTACTGTTCATGACAGGGACAATGACGGCGACATGGATCTTGCTGGTATTGATGAAGTCGATGATCTTCTGTTTATTTTTAACAACGGAACGACAGGCGTTGATCCGAATTCAACTGAATCCCCGGAGTCATTCGGTTTATATCAGAATTATCCGAATCCTTTCAACCCGGTTACAAAAATAAATTATAATATCGCAGTAAAAGGAAAAGTTAAGATCTCCGTATATGATATCCTTGGAAATGAAGTCAGGATCCTTACTGATGAGATAAAAGAGCCGGGAAGTTATTCGGTGGATTTTTCCGCTTCAGCAGGAAATAATTACCTTCCCAGCGGAGTTTATTATTACAGAATGATTACTGATGAATTTTCAGATACAAGATCCATGATACTGCTGAAATAAAATTGCCTGTTAAATTTTCGGTGGAATGACTTATGAAACGTTTATATATTTGTAATAAAAAAAATTATGAATACCGGAATAAAAATACCTGAGAAAGTAATGTATGAAGCTCTGCTCCGCAAAGATACGGAGTTCGAAGGTCAGTTCTTCGCGGCAATAAAGACCACGGGAATTTTCTGCAGACCTTCCTGCACAGCTCGAAAACCGAAACGTGAGAACGTGGAATATTTCAGGACACAGCGCGAGGCAATGGTAAGCGGTTACCGTCCGTGCAAGGTATGCAGGCCGCTTTCATACAGCAGGGAAATTCCCGCAGAGATAAAATCTCTCATCAATGAGATTAACAGCAATCCCTCATTAAAAATATCGGATTACGATCTTAGAAAACGTGAACTCGAACCCAGCAGGATCAGAAGATGGTTTCAGAAAAATCACGGCGTTACATTTCAGGGATTTCAGAGACTGATGAGGATCAACAACGCATTTCACGACATTAAGAACGGAGACAAGGTGATAAATGCCGCATTTGAAAACGGATACGGTTCTCTGAGCGGTTTTAATTATTCATTCAAAAAGAACGCAGATTTCAACCCGAATCAAAGCGGCGCAAAACCCGCGCTTACATTTACAAGATTTACTACGCCGCTCGGACCTATGATGGCAGTTGCAACTGAAAAAGGATTATGTCTGCTGGAATTTACAGACAGACGGATGCTTGAGACGCAGCTTAAGAATCTCGAGAAACATTACCGTTCAAAGATCTTTCCCGGGAAGAGTAAATTTTTTCCGGAAACAGAAAAGCAGATGAATGAATATTTTGCCGGAAAGAGAAAAGATTTTGATGTACCGCTTGTTATGACAGGATCGGATTTTCAGAAAAGCGTATGGAAAATTTTACAGACTATTCCTTACGGACAGACGCGTTCATATAAAAAGCAGGCTGAACTTCTGGGAAATCCCAAAGCCGTCAGAGCAGTCGCAAATGCAAACGGAAAAAATGGTATTGCAATCATGATACCATGTCACAGAGTGATTGGTGAGGACGGAAAGCTGACAGGTTACGGCGGCGGACTTTGGAGGAAGAAGTGGCTGATAGATCTTGAGAAATCCTGACTAAACACAAAGACACTAAGACACATAGGTAAATCTATAGTTTCTGCCTCAATAATCCGAAAATAATTACGAATTACGAATTTCAATTATTACTGAATTTGGATATTTGTTCGTTCCGTATCAGGACAGCATAGAAGACTGGAACGAGACTTTAATATGGATATGTTTATAATTTATAATTTATAATTTATAATTGATTTCTTTGTGCCTTAGTGTCCTTGTGGTATGTACGGAATAATGCTGGAGGAAAGGAACTATTTGACATACTCAAAAATATACAGCTCACCTTCATCAATTATCCTGATCCTTTCGCTGTAAGGCTCACCTGACTGACCTGAATTATCTACATCTCTTTCAGATATCAGTTCTTTAAGTACAGTAACCGGATAATCAGGATCGTTGCGGTATGTCAGAGCTCCGTAGTGAACGGGCATCATGTAATGGGCTTTCAGATCATCGAAAACATTCAGAGCTCCGAGAGCGGCTATGTGTCTGAAATTATCTTCCTTATCGCATTCCCTGCATGGTCCGACTGGTATCAATGCAAGATCGATGTCAAATTTCTTTCCAAGTTCCTTAAAGGCTTTATCGTCGTATGCAGTATCGCCTGCATAGAACACAGTCAGGTCTTTATACTGAACAATATAACCGGTGCAACCGGGCATTTGCCATAGATAGCTGTCAAACCCGAATCTTCCTCCGTAATGAAGCGCATAAACAGCAGTGACTTTTATTCCGTCAAGAGTATACGATCCGCCCGTATAATTTTTTTTCCTTGAATTACCTGTCTTCAGACGAATCATATCAAATTTATATCCCGGAAGGAATTCCTCTGTGCCTTCGGGAAATATAAGTTTTGCGGATGAATATTTGTCCTCAAGATCTGCGAGAGTTGATATGCTCAGATGATCCATGTGAGCGTGCGAGACAAGTATCATGTCAATTTTTTTCACATTAGTAAGATCAATTGCAGCCTCCTGTTTTCTTGTCATCACTCCGCTTATCACATTATTGAAAACGGGATCGATCAGAATCACCTTATCATACATCTGAATCAGCGCTGAGGAATGTCCCGCCCACATAACAGACAGTTTTACATTATCTCTGACCGGATTTTTTTCGACCTTCCCAGG
Organism: Bacteroidota bacterium; assembly: GCA_018266875.1. Classification (GTDB taxonomy): domain Bacteria; phylum Bacteroidota; class Ignavibacteria; order Tepidaquicellales; family Tepidaquicellaceae; genus UBA2330. The sequence goes on along the minus strand of JAFDZR010000044.1, from coordinate 18,180 downwards.
CTTCTCAGGATTTGTGAATATTGTCTTTCCGGCATTCTCAAGTCCGATCATGAATATTCCGCAGCCGTAAACTGATACAGTTAAAATTATTACCGCCGCTGTTCTGAAAAATATTTTCATTCTTTACCAGTATTTAAAATTTATTCCGAAACTGTACTTGGATCTGTCATCGAAATTGTAATTATAAGTCAGTCCGAAAATTCCGAACAGAACATACATTCCGCCTTCGATGCTGTAATATCCGTTCTTTCCTGTCAGACTGTTATTTCTGAAATTATATTTTCCGCCGAGTGAGACATACAAATGCTCGCCGTAATTTTTCACGGGAATGTTTATCCTTCCGCCTGCCGAGACTGCAAACCTGTCATATCCGGAATAATCCAGCGAAGTCAGAGCCCACTCCGGCTGAACAAACACTTCAAACGAACCGGTATACTTTCTCATCGGATTCACCATAAAGAACTGGACAGGCGACACGAATTTATTAGTACTGAATGAGATATTTAATGGAGTAATATTCCATTTCAATCCGAATGCATTTCTTGAGTTAATATCATTCCTGTCATTTATCCATGTTACAGAAGGAATTGTCTGTAGTATTGCCCAGGAAATGTTCCTTGCGGATATGTTCTCCACATCTGTTATTTTTTCCTTTTTTTCCTGAGCTGACGCAGAGGAAATTACGAGAAAAATTATTATTAATTTTATAAGACTTTTATTCAAATTCAGATACATGTTTTTAAAGATACAAACTTTTTCTTAAAATTGATTTAACATTATTTCAACTTTTTATTAATTGATCAGACCCTGCAGTCAGGGAGATTTTAATACGTCTTTTCTTTAAATTTACTGAAAGGTTTAAAATCGGCGCTGTTCCGGATTTAACCCGTTTATCCTCAAAAAAATTCTGTATTTTATTATTTTTCTCAGTTTTAAGCAATATTCATTAATAAAATTATTTGTCAATCCCCTCACTACTGAATTTATTTAATACATCTAATTGGTTAAATTGGTAAATTAGTATTTAAATTTAAAACAGTTTAATGGAAAGAGTATATATAAACAGGATTCCGGATTATGTAGATCAGGAAGTTACAATAAAGGGATGGCTTTACAATATCCGTTCTTCAGGTAAGTTGATGTTCCCGGAATTCAGGGACGGCACCGGAATTATTCAGGGTGTCGTGGTTAAAAGCGCAGTTTCAGAAAAAATCTGGGAGGATTTTTCGAGATTAACACAGGAATCATCTGTAATAGTAAAAGGCGCAGTATCAAAGCATCCCAAGAAGGAGAATGTATATGAGCTGCAGGTAAATGACATTGAGATAGTCAACATTGCCGAACCATATCCGATCACTCCCAAAGAACACGGTGTAGAATTCCTTATGGACAGAAGACATCTATGGCTGAGATCACCGAGGCAGGTTGCAATTCTCAGAGTAAGGAATGAGATCATTCAGTCCATACGTGATTACATGTACAATAACGGTTTCATACTTTTTGATACTCCGATATTTACTCCAAACGCATGTGAGGGAACTTCAACTCTTTTCGCAACTGATTATTTCGATCTCGGTAAAGCTTATCTGTCACAGTCAGGTCAGCTTTATGCCGAAGCCGGAGCTCTTGCCCTTGGAAAGGTATATACACTCGGACCTACTTTCAGGGCAGAGAACTCAATGACAAGGAGACATCTTACGGAATTCTGGATGATGGAACCGGAGATCGCTTACTGTGATATTGATGAAGATATGGATCTGATAGAGGATTTCCTTGAATATGTAGTGCAGAGAGTTCTCAAAAACTGTCAGACCGAACTTAAAGAACTGGGAAGGGATCTTACAAAACTTGAGAATGTTAAAAAACCATTTCCAAGGATTACATATGATGAAGCTATAGAGATTCTCAGAAAAAAAGACATTCCACTTATAAGAAAAACAGAGAAAGGAGAAGATCACATCAGACCGTTTCCGTGGGGAGAGGATTTCGGAGCTCCGCATGAAGAGGCGATAGTTGAGGATTATGACAAACCTGTCATGGTTCACAGATGGCCGGCTGAGGCGAAATCATTTTACATGAAACGAGACCCGGAGAATCCAAAGATCGCTCTTGGAGTCGATGTGCTCGCTCCTGAAGGTTTCGGAGAAATCATCGGCGGTTCACAGAGAGAAGATGATCTGAAAGAACTTGAAAAAAGAATTGTTGAACACAATCTTCCGATGGAGGAATTTCAGTGGTTTCTCGATCTGAGAAGATACGGCAGCGTTCCGCATTCGGGATTCGGACTCGGCATTGAAAGAATGGTGAACTGGATCTGCAATCTCGAAAATATAAGAGAAGCTATTCCGTTTGCAAGAAGACCCAACAGGATCAGACCGTAAATTAAAAAAAAATTTTTTAATTTTTATTTTACAATTCCCTATTTGCTCCCGGAAGGTGCGCTTTGGAATTGTAAAAGAGTTAAATAATAACTTTCACAGGAAGAAGTATTAATTTCAATTGAACTTAGAAATGAACTGAAACTGTAAAAGTTATTTAATACATTTCAAAATGAAAAAATATCTTTTGATAGATGTAAATAATGTGATACACAAGTCACCGCGGTTGAAATCTCTTTTCAGCAAAGATAAGAAACATGCGATACTTTCATTCATAGAAAAAGTAAAAACGCAGTTTGGAAGAAATTTCAGGATAGAATTTTATTTAGACGGACACGGTGAAACCACCGCTAACAATATATTTTATTCAATGAGCAGGACAGCTGACGAACTTATAAGAAAGAGGATCGAGGATTCCAATAATCACAGGAATCTGACTGTAGTGAGTTCTGATTCCTACATTACCGGACTTGCAAAAGCATGCGGATGCGAAGTAAAAAGTTCGGAGGAATTTCTGAAACTGACAGAAGAAAATGTTTTCAAAGATAAGAACATTAATCACGTTTTAGAAAGCGAAAGTGAAAAACCAAAATCCGTGAGCAGGAAAGATCTGGATTATTATAAGAATCTCTTCAGCTGATGACGGAAATTTACGGTTATCTCGCAGCGGTCTTTGTCGGACTGGTTCTAGGAATGATAGGAGCGGGAGGTTCCATTTTGACTGTTCCGATCATGGTTTATCTTATGGGCATCAATCCGGTTCTTGCAACCGTTTATTCTTTGTTTGTAGTCGGCTCTACGACTTTGATCGGCTCTGTTTCATACATCAGACAGGGACTGGTAAACATTAAAACATCTGTTGCATTTGCGCTGCCTTCTCTGATTTCAATTTTCATTACAAGAAAATATATACTTCCGTCACTGCCTGAAGTAATATTTCAAAGCGGTGATTTTGTTCTTTCTAAGGATATATTCATTCTTCTGCTTTTTGCAGTTATTATGCTTTTGTCATCTCTATTAATGATCTTCTCAAATGTAAAGGAGAAAGATGATCAACACAGTATGTCAGCAAAAGAAACTGCGATACTTATTTTTTACGGAATTGCAGTAGGATTTATAACGGGAATGGTCGGTGCAGGAGGCGGTTTTCTCATAGTCCCTGCGCTTGTATTCTTTGCGAGGATTCCGGTGAAAGCCGCAATCGGCACTTCACTGCTGATCATTGCGGCAAATTCGCTTTCGGGATTTGCAGGTGACCTTACCGGTAATTATGTCATAGACTGGAAACTGCTTCTGATATTTCTCGGATTTGCTGTTGCGGGAATTCTGATCGGCAGCAGGCTGGCAAAATTCGTTTCCGGAAAGAATCTTAAGAAAGCATTCGGTGCTGTAGTTTTGCTGATGGGATTTTACATAATTTTCAGAGAATTAAAACAGCTAAATATATTTTAAAAAATTTTATTAATTTTTATAGATGAACCACACAGATATTGACACAGTCACATTCAAGAATCTTACCGAGCAGGATGCGTATGTTCTGCTGGATGTAAGAACTGCTGAAGAGTTTGAAGCAGGTCACATAAGAGATTCTATTAACATAGATTTTTACAAAATGAATTTTGAGCAGGAACTGGACGAACTTGACAAAAGAAAAAAATATCTCGTTTACTGCAGGTCAGGCAACAGAAGCAGACAGGCTATGTTCCTGATGAGAGATCTCGGATTTGAGGAAGTTAATAATCTTGCCGGCGGGATTATCGACTGGGTTGGAAATAATCTGGAAACTGTAAGATAATTTTATTTTTTCTGAATAATTATTTTTTGGGCATTCATCCGGCGGATTATTCCTTTAATATTTTTAAATGTTTTAAATTTCAGCATCGAAACAATTTTTATTATCCAATATAAACCGAATTCATTATGGTGAGTAAATTCAATACTTTTTACAGACACATCATTGAACAGGAAAGAAAATTTCCTGAAGCTACAGGCCAGCTTTCTGATCTCCTCGCAGATATTGCGCTTGCCTGCAAGGTCATTTCCCTTGAAGTAAACAGGGCGGGACTAATTGACATTCTGGGATTTACGGGAGAAGAAAATGTGCAGGGCGAACAGGTAAAAAAGCTCGATGTATTTGCAAATGACATTCTGACAAACGTAATGAAACAGGGAGGACATATATGCGCTGTATGTTCAGAGGAGGAAGAAAGTTTTATTTCCCTTGAAGAAAAATTTACGGACAACAAATTCCTTTCAAACAAATACATCTGTCATTTTGATCCTTTGGACGGGTCATCGAATATAGACGTTAATGTTTCCATCGGAACAATTTTTTCAATTTACAACAGGGTATCAAAGTCAGGTCCCGGAGATATTGATGACTGCCTTCAGAAAGGATATGAGCAGGTAGCTGCCGGTTATGTGATCTACGGTTCCAGCACTGTGCTTACCTATACTGCCGGCGAGGGAGTTCATCTCTTTACTCTTGATCCGAGCGTCGGCGAATTTTTATTATCAACGGAAAATATTTCCATTCCGAAAAAATCACGGATTTATTCTGTCAACGAAGGTAATTACAGCAAATGGTCCAGCGGAATGAAAAAATATGTAGATCATCTGAAGCAGGTTGACAAAGAATCAGGCAGACCCTATTCTTCAAGATATGTAGGATCGCTTGTCGCTGATTTCCACAGAAATCTGATATACGGCGGTATATTTATTTACCCTGCAGATAAAAAGAACAAGAACGGAAAACTGAGATTAATGTATGAAGCCAATCCGCTGAGTTACATAGTTGAACAGGCAGGCGGCAGAAGTTCCGACGGAAAAAACAGGATAATGGATATCAAGCCGGAAAGTCTGCATCAGCGGACTCCTCTTTTCATCGGAAGCGAAGAAGATGTTTTAATGGCAGAAAAATTTTTAAAGGAAGACTGAATTGTTACGGAAATAAATTCTCTTAACCTGGATATTTCCGTTTTACTGAACCGGCTCGCTCATTAGATTTGTTTTTCTCAGGATTTCAAGATCGCTGTTATCAATGTTAACATCAATATAAACTTCGTTATCATATCTGTTAACCCGGACTTTGTCAAGAATTTTTGCAGCCGGGAGTTTTTGCTTTCCACCCGCGCTGATTCTTGATACAGTCAGAAATCCGTTAAGTATGCTTCTGAAAAATTTAGAAGAAGATTCATCAATAAAGTCATTCTGTATAAGAATAATAATATTTTCATTCATCGAAGCGGAAAATGAGATCGAATTATATTTTGTGTAAAGGTTTTCCAGATTTACTTTTTCATTTTCAGGGGAAGATACGGAATCGGATTGTGTTTTGGAACTGTCGGACCCGGAGTTGTCTTCAGGTTTGATTCCAGCTGCAGAGCCGAGAAAATTCTGATAAATACCTTTGATAAATGCTTTCTCCGTTGATACCATCCAGAGGTCATCCTTGTAAATGATATCTGATATTGAATTCAGCAGTTTCTCGTTCTTAAGCAGACCTGAAACCACAGTGTCTTTATACTGAATCATTTCATCAAGCTGTTTGAGATAATTACTTGCGCAGATTGTAAAGTCATCCTTAAAAAAGAAATACAGACCATTCTCATTGTTTATATAAATATCCTTTCCTTCAGCAGTTTTAGTAACCGAAAAAGTACTGTCAGAAGCCAGATATTCATCAAGTTTTTTTTTGCTGAAAAGACCTTTGAGTACGATTGAGTTTTCACCGAACCATGAATTTGAATAGAACATTTCATCAAGACCGCTGGATATGGAAGCTCCCGTAGCTAGTTTGAAAGTATTAAGAATACTCCCGAATGTTTTCTCCTCATTCAGAAGTGAATCCGAAATATTCTTTTCCCAGAATTTTGTCCGGCTCATATTCTTGAAATTAAGATACATAACAAACTGAGGATCCTCCTGCAGGAGACCAAGAGTTGAACGGACTGAAAGCTGAAGAGGCTGGGCTTCAGGCTTGAAACCGCATCCTGACAGAGTAAAAACCAAACTTATTACAAGTAAATATATTTCGGCTTTAAACTTCATAACTTTAAACTGGAGATGATCAATAATCCTTCTTCTTAAAATAGAAAACTGAAGCGGATAATACCGCCAGCATAAAAAGAACCGATGAGAAAACAGGCATGTATGTTTTTACCTGCTCGCCTGTAATTATTTCAGTAGTGATCTTATTTATATCAGTGGGTTTCGGAAGTATGTAGTAAAAGAAATTAATTATGAACTGAACAATATTATTGTCAACAAGAGTAAAAATAGTTTCTTCACGTACATAAAGGACCGGACAAACTATAAATACCAGAAAAAAGCTGACGAGTATAGAAAGAATTGTACTCTGCGATATGACTCCGATCAGTATGATCAGAGAATAAATTATTGCAAAAGACAGAGTCAGCCAGAATATTGTCAGCAGGAACGGAAAATGCCAGAAGCCTGACTTGGAAGAGAGGATGATCCAGACAAATCCAATAAGATATACAAGACTCATGAAGACAAGAAGGACTCCTCCTGTAAATTTTGCAAGGATTATATTAGTCCTGGATATGGGCTTTGACAGAAGCAGGTCTATATTACCTTTCTCAAGCATTGAAGGAATGAAGGAAGCGACAGAGATCAGACAGAAAGTAATTATGAGGAGGTAGGAAATATTTATCATACCTACTTCAAATCCTATAACAAGATTCCGGATCCCCTCTTCTCCCGAGGCACCCATCATATCTACCATGCCTTCAACAGAATCAACGTTGATCAGGAAAAGAAAAATTAAAATGATCAGAGTGGATATAGCAAAGAATCCCAGAAATATTTTCTTTGCCACCGCTTCTCTGAATGTACTCAGCACAAGAGTTAAAAATATCATATATTAATTCTGACTTCCGATTAGATTAATGAACATATTCTCAAGAGTATTCTTTTCTCTCTGCACGCCGCGGATCAGGATCCCGTTTTGTCTGAGAAAATCAATGAGTTTGTTGAGGTCTTCGTAGCTTTGTGTTTTGAAATGGAATTCATTGCTCCCGAGAATGGTGACCTTGAATCCGGTGAGCAGCCGGTTCATAATATTCTCTTCAAGATCAGAACAGTGAATTACATAATTATCAGGAACGAGTGTAATCTCATCCACTCTTCCGGATTTTACAAGCGAACCTTTGTTGAGAATGGCAACCCTGTCACAAATTAGTTCAACTTCGCTCAGCAGATGGGAATTCAGGAAGATCGTTTTGCCTCTTTCCTTCATTTCCTCAAGAATATCCCTGATCTCTTTTCTTCCGATAGGATCAACTCCGTCAGTAGGTTCATCGAGAAATATCAGTTCCGGATCGTTGATCATTGCCTGCGCAAGACCAAGTCTCTGCAGCATTCCCTTGGAATATTTCTTTATCTTTGTTTTTCTCCATTTTTCCATATCAACGATCTTAAGAAGCTCATCAGTTCTTTTCTTCACATCTTTACCGCTCATGCCGCTCATCTTTCCGTAAAACTTCATTACTTCCTCTCCGGTGAGATAATTGGGAAACTTATGATTTTCAGGAAGGTATCCTAATTTTTTCTTGTATGAATTTTCATTTATCTCCTTGTCAAAGATCGTGATCTCTCCTTTGGTTCTGTTGGTGATTCCGAGAAGTATTTTAATAAGTGTAGTTTTGCCCGCACCGTTGGGTCCGAGAATTCCGAAGATCTCTCCGCTTTCCACTTCGAAGGAAAAATTATTCAGTGCAAGAATTTTTTCCTTTGAAAAACTTTTTGACGGATATTCCTTTGAAAGGTTTTTAGTTGTTATTATACTCATATATTATTGTCTGATATTTACCCTGTTATCACTTTTCATTGCTTCAATTATATTTTTTATGTGAACATCAAGTTCGACTCCGATATCCTCGGCTCCTTTCAGAATATCCTCTCTGTTAACATTCCTTGCAAACGCCTTGTCTTTCATTTTTTTTCTTATGCTTTTGGATTCTACATCGTTCAGACCGTTTTCCTTCATCAGGGAATACGCCATGACAAATCCGGTGATCTCATCGCATGCAAATAAATATTTTGCCAGAGGCGTATCTCTTTTGACGTCAGTGCGGTCGGGGTAAGCATGTCCGAGAACGGCATCTATGAATTCCCTGTCATATCCGGCTTCCTCAAGGATCGGAACAGCAGTGAGCGGATGTGTATCAGGATACATTTCCCAGTCGAGATCGTGCAGGAGTCCAGCAGCGCCCCATTTTTCCGTATCTTCATTCAGAATCCCTGCATAAAATTTCATTGCAGACTGTACAGAATAGCAGTGTTTAATGAGATTCTCGTTTTTGATGTATTTTCTGAGAAGTTTTTCGGGATCGTCCAACTTAATAGAAATTTGTTATTTAATATAACTAACTTTCAACTTACAAAATATAAAAAAATATTTTTCTCAATTTATAACCACTTCGTCTGATAATTCATTTGTATCATCGCTTTTAAACGGAAATTCCTCTGAAAGTTTTTCACCGATCTTTTCAATAACATACACAATACCTTCGAGATATCTTGCAGCCTTGAAATGATCTCTTAATTTTCCGGACAAATCGTTCCATTCGTCTTCTGTTATTCTGGAATTTATTCCTGAGTCGGCGATGATCTCAAATTTTCTTTCCTCAAAAAGAATAAATATCAGCACACCGGTTTTATCCCGTGTTTCATGCATTCTGAGATCTGTAAATTCTTTCAACGCCATTTCTCTGGGAGTAAATTCCTTTTCCCTGTATCCTTTTTTTACTTTAATGCTGAGTCTGATCTCTCCGGAAGTCTTTTTTTCAGATTCCGAGATCTTTTTAACAATTGCATCAAGATCATCATCAGACAAATATTTTTTAATATAATTTTTTGGCATAATAAATTCTTTCAGTATGATTAATTACCTACCAGCTTCCGCTTGCTCCGCCTCCGCCGAAGGATCCGCCTCCGCCGGAAAATCCTCCGAAGGAACCTCCGCTGCTTCCGCTGCCGCTTCCCCATCCTCCGCCTGTAAATCCTCCCCATCCGCTTCCCGATCCTTTTTTACCGGTTCTGATGAAATTCCCGAAGCCGAATATTCTTCTCATGACGGAAGTAAAGATTGAAATGAAAATAAAAAAGAATATCAGAATAATAAAAACCGGAATACCAAAACAGCATGCACCTGATCCGCTGCCGGATGGTTCATTGTCATCCGCCTTGTATTCACCTTTAATAGCTGAAATAATTGCATCCACTCCGTCATTAATTCCCTCATAATAATTTCCTTCCTTAAGCCGGGGTGTAATAACATTTCTTATGATGCTCGAACTATTAGCATCAGTCAAAGCGCCTTCCAGTCCGTAACCGACTTCAATCCTGATCTTGCGGTCCTGCCTTGCGATGAGAAGAAGAACTCCGTTATTTTTATCTTTTTTCCCGATCTTGTTTGCTTCAGCAAGTCTGATAGAAACGTCCTCAAGAGATTCTCCGTTGAGACTGTTAATAAGATAAACAACTATCTGATTTGAAGTGGTTTTATCCTCGTTTACCAGTTTAACAACAATATCCCTTCTTTCCTGCGGACTCAGAATTTTAGTTTCATCTACAAGATAGTTCTTAAGCTGGGTAGGATTATCAGCAAGCGATCTCTCTTGATTGAGATCTGTCTGCGCATAAGCTGACCATGCAGCAGCAAAGAAGAGAACTGTTATCAGTAAAGTTTTAGAAACAAATATTTTCAATTCAGGTTGTTAAAAGAAGTTAGATGAAACAAAATTCAAATAAAAAAAGCGATCAGAAAGAATTCAGACCGCTTAATTAAAATATTTTCTAAGAAGAATTATCCTCCGGCTTTTGTGACTATTTCTTTATCGGCGTCTTCCATTTTCATAAAGCTGTATCGTTTTTCAATCGCCGCTTTATTGATCTCGTCAAGAATATCCACCATAGAGCTGTATTTCATTTTTCTGTCAAATTTAAGAAGGATAAGAAGATTAGGATTTGCATTATAAAGCGATTCTATTTTTTTCTTCATGTCAATGAAAGAGACCTTAACCGGTTCCGCTTCGGATCCGTCGGAAAGACCTGAGGAAAAATATACATTTTCATTTTCGGAAACTCTTATATAAAGCACATTACCCATATCCACTTTGATTTTATCTTCCTGATCTCCTTTCGGGAGATTGATCTGCATGATCTGGGGAGTATTTAATGTAGTGGTCAGGATAAAGAAAGTTAGAAGAAGCATGATAACGTCTACCATCGGAGTCATGTCGATCCTTACACCGATCTTTTTCCCTTTTTTATATTTTTTCTGTTTGTGTAATCCGCCACCGGATTCCGGGGCATCAAAACCGCCACCTGCCATAATTAAATTCCTTCTGTTTAAAAATTAAAAAATTATTCCGGATTACTTGATTTAACATCAGTAACCAGTGCGAACCTTGTATTCCTGGTCGTTTTAAAACTATCCATAAGATCCTCGACTACACCATACTGCGCATCTAGATCGCCTTTGAGTACTATCCTGAAATCCGATTTTCCTCCTGTCTGACTTTTAAGTGCGCGCCTCAGATCATTAAGTGTCTTTTCAAATGTTTCCTTATCCAGTATGGTAACCGGTCTGTTGAATGGTTTTCCGTTAATTTTTCCTCCCGAAGTTTCGTATTCACTTTTTGAAGTGCTATCAGGGTGATACAGACCAATTCCTACAGAACTTCCGAAAACTTCTTCTTTGACTTTGTAATTATCCACATCAACAAAAACATCACCTGCTTTTGTAATTGTCAAAGTCATAATATCCTTTTCCGGCAGTTTGGTCGTATCTGTTACAACGGACTCGGGAAGCTTAACTTCTATTGCTTCAGTAGACTCAGCTTTGAATGTTGCCACGAGCATAAAAAATGTAAGCAGCAGCATTATCACGTCAACCAGTGGTGTCATGTCAATATTAACACCGGGCTTTTTTATAGATCTGGCTTTCTTCATTATAATAAAATTTTAAGTTGGATTTACCTGATTACTTTTTACTTCTTTGCACCTTTAAGTGTAAGTATCTGAAGCATATTGTATGTTGCTTCATCGATCATGTAAGTAATATTACCAACTTTGGTAACGAAATAGTTATAGGAAATTGTTCCTACGATAGCTCCGAACAAACCTCCTGCTGTATTTATAAGAGCCTCGGAGATACCTGCTGAAAGTTCAGCTGCGTTAGGTGTTCCTGCAGAAGCAAGCGCCTGGAAAGCCCTGATCATACCAACTACCGTTCCGAACAGTCCGATAAGAACCGAAACAGAAGCGATTGTTGAGAGCACAACAAGGTTTCTTTCAAGAAGCGGAACTTCAAGCATCATAGCTTCTTCAACAGCGGCCTGGACTTCCTGTAGTTTGGAATCAGATTCAAGCTTGTTATCCGCCGCTAGCATCTGATACCGGTCAAGCCCTTGCCGGATTATATTGGCAATCGAGCCTTTCTGCTTATCGCATTCGCTGATTGCCTCGTCTATATTCCCGTCAATCAAAGACGTCTGAACTTTTTTGAGGAACGGCTCGATCGGACCTCTTCCCTTTGCTTTAGAAAGAGATAATTGTCTTTCAATTGTGAAAGTTATAACCATGATACTCAATGCCATCAAAGCAATAACAATCGGACCTCCGAGATAAATAGCACCCATGATATTTGCTGGCGTATTTTTCTCCGGGGTTTTAAAATTATTTCCATTACCGAAAACTCCAATAAAGATAAATGCTGATACCACAATCGAAACAACTATGATTACAGTAATAAAGACAGACTGTTTCATTAATTTTTAACCTCCGTTAACCCTGATAGAGTTAGATTTTTAATTTATAGATAATTTTAAAATTTTAATCAAAACTGTTTATAGCTTCTTCCTGTGTATTGAAAGAGTCAAAAATAAGAGCCAATTTAGTGATTACAAATAGATTTTCAAGATTTTTATTGAGCTGGCATAATTTTATTTTGCCTTCTCTTTTTGAATAGTTTGCATGTGCGGAGATAAGTACTCCTAGGGCTGTGCTGTTCAGGTAAAGTACATCGCCAAGATCGATCACAAGTTTTTTGTTTCCAAGTTCTGAGTACTTTTTTATTGCCTCCCTTAATTCATCTGTTTCTTCCCCTCCCACAAAATTTCCCTTTGGAGTGAGAATAATGATACCTTTGTCGGTTAATTCGGTTTCTTTAATTGATGCCATATATAAAAAATTTAGATTGTAAAATATGCGTTTATAATTAAAATTGCAATTATTAAAAATTGGTTTTTTATTTTTTCGTTAAAACTGATAAAAATATAATAATCAATTTATGCATTTAAGTATCTCACTGTTGATTTCCTCAACCTCACCCACTCCGTTAATATCTATATTATATCCGAGGTCTTCATAATATTTTTTAACCGGTGAAGTCGATTCATAATACACCTTGAGCCTGTTTAAAATTGTCTCCCTCGTATCATCGCTTCTTCCCCTTTTCAGAAGTCTCTGCGTGATTTCTTCATCATCAGCCCTGAGATTGATTACTTTAAGATCATTGAAATTCAGATCATTAAATATCTGCGTGAGCGCTACCGCCTGGTTAAGCGTTCTGGGATATCCGTCAAGTATGAATCCCTCTCCTTTAATACTCTCAAGAGTTTCCTTTACGATACCGTTCATTATGTCATCCGGAACGAGATTTCCCTTGTCCATGATTTCCTTTGCTCTTTTTCCAAGTTCTGTTCCTTCTGATGCCGCTTTTCTCAGGATCTCTCCTGTAGATATGTGGTCTAAATTTAATTTTTCAGCAATGCTTATTGCCTGAGTGCCTTTCCCGACTCCGGGAGGACCGAAAATTATAAGCTGAAACATTTAAGAAATAAATTAGAATTTAATAATTTTATGACTGAGTTTTCTTAACAGCAAGCTGACCGCATGCTGCATTTATATCCACTCCGCTGCTGGAACGGAGATTCACTGTTACTTTGTTTTCTTTTAGTTTTTCAATAAAATGAAATAAATTTTTATTTGAAAGTAATTTATTTAGGTCTTTTTCTTTGTTAAAAATATCCAACGGTTTGTTGAGTTTGAAATCAATCGGATGAAACGGAATGATATTTATATTTGATGGAACCATACGGGAGAGTTTTACCAGTCTCTTTATATCATTTTCCGAATCATTCAGTCCGTTGAAGAATATATATTCATAAGTGATCTTGTTTCCCGTCTTTCGGTAGAAATAAACAAGTTCGTTGTAAATATCAGGAAGTCTGTTCCTTACTGATGTGGGGATAATTGATTCTCTTAGACCGTTATCAGTTGAATGAAGTGATAAGGCAAGCTTTACATTCCTGAGGTTCCTGTTTTCCTCAGAAGAAATGTCATCCGCAAACTTTGAGATTTTTTCAGTAAATCCGACAGTTGATACTGTGATCTTTTTTGAAGAAACCCCAAGACCATACGGTTCTGTCAGTATTTTAAGAGCGTCAAGCAAGTTTGCGTAATTCAGAAAAGGTTCTCCCATTCCCATAAATACAAGATTCGTGGGAATTATCCCGGTATTCGAAATTATCTCATATACCTGCTGAACTATTTCCCCTGCGCTTAGATTTTTTGAAAAGCCCATTTTTCCCGTTGCGCAGAATTCACATCCGACATTGCATCCTATCTGAGTGGATATGCAAATTGTGTTTCTTCCGTTTTCACTTATTAATACTGATTCAAAAACATACTTCCTTTTATTTTCTGACAACTCAAAAAGGAATTTCTTTGTGTTGAATTTAACCGAGTCGCTGACCTCAAGCAGTTTTAATTCCGGAATAAAAAAATTTTCCTTAAGTTTTTCTTTTAATGAAACCGGTATTGCGGAAATGACATCAAATGACCTGGCGTTTTTTTTGTGCAGGGAAGAAAAAATCTGCCCTGCTCTGTATTTAGGTTCTCCGAGAATAATGATCTCATTCTCCAGATCCCTGAGCGTAAAATTAATTAAATTTTTTAATTGCATTTATTCTGGAAGGTTCTAACCAAATTATAAAACTATACTTTCAATTCAAATGCTTTTTTATTAGTTGAAATTCATTTCAAATAGATGTAATTTTTACGCAATGAAAATTAAATGCCTCACACTCCCGCTTTTTAAATGAAAATTGATAACCCTGTAAACCCGGTAAGTAAATCAAAGGCAGAGGACATTATCCTGATAGATGAAGCTCTTGCCGGAAAACAATCCTCATATGCAAAACTGATGAAGAAGTATCTCCCGATGATCAATCATCTTGTTTACAGAATGATCTCAAAAAAAGAGGATGTTGAGGATCTGACTCAGGAAGCATTCATTAAGGCATTCAACTCGCTTGCAAATTTTGACAAACAGTATGCGTTTTCAACATGGCTTTTTAAAATTGCCACCAATAATGCAATTGATTATCTCAGGAAGAAAAAGCTATATACTTTTTCTATTGACAAAAATCTGCAGTCCGACGACAGCGAATACAGTTTTGAAATTCCCGATCACGAAAACAAGCCGGATAACAAAATCATTGACAGTCAGCTGAGGGTCATTCTCGATGAAGCAATAGATTCTCTGCCGCCTAAATACAAAGACGTAATTATATTAAGACATAATCAGGAAAAGGAATATGAGGAAATTGCCAAAGAACTCAACCTTCCTCTCGGAACAGTCAAAGCGCATATTTTCAGGGGAAGGGAACTTCTGAATAAATATCTGAAGGATAAGATTAAACATTACTGATATTTAAATTTACATCCGGGAGTTTAATTAAAATTCAAAATAATTCTCTGTTGCGGACTTTAAAAGCATTTCTCTGTTAATCAGAATTCCTAAATTTTATAATCACATTTTAACTTTTGACAATATTCAGTTTAAAACTTTGAGACTGTGACCATGAAGAATGAGACACCTTTAATGAGACAATACAGAAAGATAAAGGAAAAATATCCTGATACTCTTCTTTTGTTCAGAATGGGTGATTTTTTTGAGACATTTGAAGATGACGCCGTCACGGCTTCCAGAGTTCTCGGTATTACGCTTACAAAAAGATCAAACGGCGCGGCATCTGAAGTTCCTCTGGCGGGATTCCCGCATCATGCTCTTGACAATTATCTTCCCAAGCTAGTAAAAGCCGGTTACAGGGTTGCAGTATGTGAACAGCTTGAGGACCCTAAGTACGCCAAAGGAATAGTCAAAAGGGATGTGATCGAGGTAGTTACTCCCGGCGCAAATTTTTCCGAGAAGCTTCTTGATCATAAATCAAACAACTTTCTTGCCGCTGTATATCTCAAAGATGATCTCTGCGGTTTTTCATTCTGTGATGTATCGACAGGAGAATTTGCAACATCACAAATCCATTCAAAAAATCTTGCAGAGCAGATTGAGAACATTAATCCGTCGGAAATTTTAATTCCAAAAAAAGAAAGGGAAAGGATATTCAGACTTCTGAGCTATGATCCCGATGCGGCATTCAGCGGACAGAAGAATAAATTCCTTTTCACGAAAATTGAGGACTGGGTTTTTAACCTTGATTATTCACGTGAAGTTCTTACCAATCATTTCGGAACTCAGACATTAAAGGGATTCGGTATTGAAGAAATGAATGAAGCTGTGATCGCAGCCGGCTGCATCATGAATTACCTTAACGAGACCCAGAAAAACAATCTTCCGCACATTAAAAAAATATACAACTACGAATTTTCAGATTACATAATACTTGATCCATCCACAAAGAGAAATCTTGAGATAATTTCATCAATCGCAGAAGGAAGCAGGGAGGGGACCCTGATATCCATACTTGACAGGACCAGCACTGCTATGGGAGGAAGACTGCTGAAGAAATGGGTTTCCAGACCACTGAAAAAGAAAGACCAGATAGAAAAAAGACTCAGTGCGGTTAAGGATTTCTCTGACAACAGGAATGAAAGAAAAAAACTTTCTGAAGAATTAAAGTCAGTTGCAGATCTTGAAAGACTTCTTTCAAAGATCTCAACCGGAAGAGCCGTTGCAAGAGATATTGTCCAGCTTAAAATTTCCCTGAAAAAAATCAACTCAGTTAAATCCATGCTCCTTAAATTTCCGTCCCCGGCTGTCACTGCCATCGGGACAAATCTTACAGAGATCAATGAACTCATACTTAAACTTGAGAACTGTATAAATGAAAATTTTGTATCGGGAATTGATAATTACGGCATGATCAACAAAGGCTACAGCAGTGAACTCGATGAGATAAAGGATATTTTAATAAACGGCAAAACATGGATCGAAAATTATCAGAGCAGGGAAAGAGCTGCAACCGGGATTAATTCATTGAAGGTGGATTTTAACAAAGTCTTCGGATATTTCATTATGGTAACTAAGGCAAATCTTGATAAAGTGCCGGCTGATTATATCCGGAAGCAGACGCTTGTAAATGCTGAAAGATTCATCACAGAAGAGCTTAAAGTCTATGAAGATAAAATATTAAATGCTGAAGAAAAGATTGACGAACTTGAAAAGAATATTTTTAACGAACTACGGAATGTAATTCTTGAATTCACAGATCAGATCCAGAGGAACGCATCTCTGACAGCAACGCTGGACACACTTATAAGTTTTGCTGAAGTATCCGAAGCATATAATTATGTACTCCCGGAAATCAGCGAAAGCGACAGTCTTGAAATAATTGAAGGCAGACATCCTGTCATTGAAAGACTGCTTCCTCCCGGAGAAAAATACATTGCCAATGACACTAATGCAGATACAGACAAAAATCAGATCCTTATTCTTACTGGTCCGAACATGAGCGGTAAGTCGAGTTATCTCAGACAGGTTGGACTTATAATTCTTCTGGCTCAGATAGGATGTTTCGTTCCCGCCAGAAGCGCAAAGATAGGAATCGTAGATAAAATTTTCACGCGGGTAGGAGCTTCGGATAATATTGCTAAAGGTGAAAGTACATTCCTTGTTGAAATGCATGAAGCAGCCAACATCCTTAATAATGCCACTTCCAAAAGCCTGATCCTTCTCGATGAGATAGGAAGAGGAACAAGTACTTATGACGGGATCTCAATTGCCTGGGCTATGACGGAATACCTTCACGAAAATCCAAACATTAAAGCGAAGACTCTGTTTGCAACACATTATCACGAACTTAATGCCCTTGCCGATCTTTATCCCAGAATAAAAAATTTCAGAGTGGAGGTCAGGGAATACAATGACAAGGTTATTTTTCTGCGAAAGATAACAGAAGGAACTGCTGACCACAGCTATGGTATTCAGGTCGCACAGATGGCCGGCCTTCCCGAAAAAGTTACTCAGCGGGCAAAGGAAATTTTAAGATCACTTGAGGATAAAGAATACTGTAGGAAAAGCAAAGATGATCTGCAGATAAGCATGTTCGACTCTGCCGTCACTGAATTCAAAGATGAAGCCCTCAGAAAAATGATCTCTGAAATTGACATAGAAAATATCACACCTCTGGAAGCGTTAAATCTCCTTAAAAAACTGAAAGACGAAATAATTTAAAACTCGGTATTTACCCTTTTCAGAAAAAGCTGGAAGTTATTAATTCCTGGCTTTCTGCATAATCTTTCCCGTCTTTCCCATCTTATGTTATTAAATGGTCTGCGCAATATGTTTTTAAATATACTTAATGACTTTTTTCAAATAATGCTTTTCTATGTGTCTATGTGGTTTAATCTCTTACTATGTGTCTATGTGGTTTAATCTCTCACTATGTGTCTATGTGGTTTAATCTCTTACTATGTGTCTATTTGGTTTAATCTCTTACTGTGTGTCTATGTGGTTTAATCTCTTACT
>JAFDZR010000043.1 GCA_018266875.1 Bacteroidota bacterium | reverse complement strand
CAGTTTCAGTTCTTTTTTTTAAAACCACATAGACTCATAGAAACATAGAAGAATGGAACAAAATATTTTTCTTCTGTTGGATTTATAAATTATTTAAAATTTGTAAATCGTAACCCGTAACCCGTAACCGCTTTTCTTGACACCAAGTCCCTATAAAAAGCAAAGAGAATAGAGGGTCTTATACTGCAGATTAATTTAAAGTTTAATCAATTAAAATTTATGTGATAATAAATGTAGATTGATATTACTTTTTCGAATCTTTGAAAAAAAAATCCCCGCTTTTTGAGCAGGGATTCAATTTATTAGATTTTATTCTGTGATTTGTAGTTAAGAAGCGGTCAGCCCAGGACCCACGTTTTGTCACCGGATAGTATTGAATCCAGTGATGGTCTTCCTTTCTTCTTGGTTACAGTTTCAATCTGCTGAGCCATTATATCTTCGTAAGTTGGTTTCTCAATTGAATAGAATACACCGAATGGTCTCGGCAGATTATCTCCGTTAGATCCGTCAGCAAAGCTTGCCAGTATAGTCGCTTTTATCCTGTCCTTCTCATCATGTATCCACAGATCGTTTAAGGAAATATTTTTTTCATTTAGATTTACCACCACAGGTCTGAATCCGTCGAATTTAATTCCTTTCTCATTATTCTCGCCGAAAACAAGCGGCTTTCCTTCTTCTAGGATCAGCGATTCTTCTTTTTTTGTTCCCTTTTCTGAATATAAAAAGAATACACCGTCGTTGAAAACAGGACAGTTCTGATATATCTCTACAAAAGATGTCCCCTTATGTGCATGAGCTTTTTTTAGAACTTCCTTCATGTGCTTCGGATCCCTGTCCAGAGATCTTGCAAAGAAAGTGCTCTTAGCTCCGAGCGCTAGTTCAGCAGGATTAAACGGTTGGTCAATCGAACCGTAAGGCGTTGATTTTGTTACTATGCCGACATCAGAGGTAGGAGAATACTGACCTTTTGTAAGTCCGTAAATCTCATTGTTAAACATGAGAACATTAAGATCAAAATTCTTCCTGAGAAGATGTATAAGATGGTTTCCGCCGATTGATAAAGCATCTCCGTCACCTGTAACTATCCAAATATCAAGATCAGGTCTTGACGCTTTCAGTCCCGCGGCAATTGCTGTTGCGCGGCCGTGAATCGAGTGCATTCCATAGGTATCCATATAATAAGGGAATCTTGAAGAACAACCGATTCCTGATATGAAGACAAATTCCTCTTTCTTTTTTCCCAGTTCGGGGAATATCCCCTGAACCTGTTTCAAAATAGAGTAATCGCCGCAACCGGGACACCATTTAACATCCTGATCAGGTGCAAAATCCTTATACGTCAGTTTCTCTACAATTGGCAGTTGATTTAATTCGTCCATTTTATTTTTTATTTAAAATTTCAAGTATTTTATTTTTTATCTCAGACGTTGTAAACGGAAGTCCCATTATCTTGTTAAGACCTATTGCAGGAACAAGGAATTTATCTCTGATAAGTCTGATAAGTTGTCCGTTGTTGATCTCCGGGATAAGTACATTTTTATAATTCATAAGTAGCGTTCCGAGATTTTTCGGGAAGGGATTGATATATTTCAGATGAATATGTGCAACACTGTGACCTTCGCTGATGAGTTCGGTCACCGCAGATTTTATTGATCCGAAAGTTGAGCCCCAGCCCAGAACCAGCACATCAGCTTTGTCTTTTCCGGTACTGATTTCCTGAAGAGGAATATCATCAGCAATTTTATCAACTTTTGCCTGACGGATCTTTACCATAAGTTCATGATTTAAAGGATCATATGAAATATCTCCGGTTTCATTTTTTTTCTCAAGTCCGCCTATCCTGTGTTCAAGTCCCTTCACTCCGGGTCTGACTCTAGGTCTTACAAAATTTTCATCCCTTTTATATGGTAAGAATTTTCCGTCATCTGAATTCGGTTTATCAATGAACACTGATTTTATTTCCGGTAGATCATCAGCAAGCGGATATTTCCATGGTTCTGAACCGTTTGCGATGTAACCGTCACTGAGGACAATTACCGGTGTCATGTGTTCGACTGTAAGTCTTGCCGCTTCAAATACTGTATCAAAACAATCCGAAGGAGAAAATGCGGCAATAACAGGCAGAGGGCATTCTCCGTGTCTTCCGAACATTGCCTGAAGCAGATCCGACTGTTCAGTTTTTGTCGGCAGTCCGGTTGAAGGTCCTCCCCGCTGAATATTAATAACTATCAAAGGCAACTCAAGTATGGTAGCAAGACCCAATGCTTCTGTCTTTAAAGACATTCCAGGTCCAGAGGTAGTAGTTACACTGAGACTTCCCCCGTATGATGCGCCGATAGCGGAACAAATTGCTGCTATTTCATCTTCCGCCTGAAATGTCCTGACACCGCAGTCTTTAAACTTTGCAAGTTCATGTAAAATATCCGAAGCGGGAGTGATCGGATAGGATCCCAGAAATAGCGGCAGACCGGATTTTTCTGATGCTGCAACAAGCGCAATTGCAACAGCGCTGTTTCCTGTTATGCTTCTGTAATTTCCTGCCGGAAGTTTAGAAGTGCCGATCTTAAATCTTGTGTTGAATATTTCTGTTGTCTCTCCGAAATTTATTCCCGCTTGTATTGCCATAATATTAGCTTCGGCTATTTCAGGTTTCTTGCTGAATTTTTCACGGATAAAGTTAATTGTATAATCGGGTGACTGATCAAAAATCCAGTAAAGCATTCCGAGGACAAACATATTTTTGGATCTCTCAAGTTCTTTATTGCTAAGACCCGTATCTTTAAGAGCCTCCTTTGTAAGCGAAGTCACATTTACTTCATAGACCTCATATTCTGACAATGAATTATCTTCCAGCGGATTTACTCCTTCCGGATATTCCGCGAGACGTAAATTTTTAGCGTCAAAGCCTGCCGTATTTGTGATTATGATCCCGCCTTTTTTAAGATTGCTGAGATCTGATTTCAATGCCGCTGCATTCATTGCCACAAGTACGTCGTATTCATCTCCTGCGGTAAATATTTCCTTACTTCCGAAGTGAACCTGAAAACCTGAAACCCCGGCTATCGTTCCGGCTGGTGCACGGATCTCTGCAGGATATTCAGGGAATGTGCTGATGTCTTTTCCTAAAAAAGCTGTAGTGTCCGTAAACTGTGTTCCGGTAAGCTGCATTCCGTCTCCTGAATCTCCGGAAAATCTTACCACAACACTTTCTCTTTCTAATATCTCTTCTGCTGTTTTCAAAATGTTGAAGTGTTAATTGTTTTAATAAATTTTAAAATTGATTTTTAAAATTAACAATTTTTTAAATTACATTCACCGCATTAATCAATTCATTAATTGAGTTTTTCGATCTCCTCTTTATTGTGATTGATATAGCAGGAAAGTCTTGAGGGTTGATATATTAAAATCTCTGTTATACCCACTCTTGATTTGTTATGCAGGTAAAGATGCGTTTATATAATCAGTATGGTTTTATTATTGACAAATTATTGTTTTTCCTCTTAATTGTATTTAGTGATAAAAATCATACCAATGTATTAATGTTAATTCTATATTATACCTGAAATTAATTTATAAAAAATAAGAAACTAAATTCTCAGTTTTTACTGAAAACATTTACAAGAATATGAAAAGAGAAAAAGTCACAGTTGACGGAAATGAAGCAGCGGCTTATGTCGCTCATAAAGTTAACGAAGTCATTGCAATTTATCCAATAACACCATCCTCACCAATGGGTGAACTTTCGGACTCATGGTCTTCTGCGGGGCAGAAAAATTTATGGGGAACAATTCCCGTTGTCATCGAAATGCAGAGTGAAGGAGGAGCAGCCGGAACAGTTCACGGAGCTCTTCAGAGCGGCTCATTAACCACTACTTTTACTGCATCTCAGGGTTTGCTCCTGATGATTCCAAATATGTACAAAATTGCCGGAGAACTTACTCCAACGGTTTTTCACGTTACCGCAAGATCATTATCCGCACAGGCGCTTTCCATCTTCGGAGATCATTCGGATGTAATGGCGGTTCGTCAGACAGGATTTGCAATGCTTTGTTCAAATTCAGTTCAGGAAGTAATGGACTTTGCTCTTATTTCACAGAAGGCAACACTTGAAGGTAATCTGCCAATTGTTCACTTCTTTGACGGTTTCAGGACATCTCATGAAGTAATGAAGATTGAACAGCTGACAATTGAAGATATCAGGGCAATGATAGACGATAAATATGTGAAACTCCATAGAAGCAATGCACTCACTCCTGATAACCCATTCATCCGGGGTACTGCTCAGAATCCGGATGTATATTTTCAGGGAAGGGAAACTGTGAATAAATATTACAATAACTTCCCGGCCGTGATGAAGAATTCAATGGATAAATTTTTTGAACTTACGGGAAGAAGATATAATCTTTTTGATTATTACGGTTCTCCTGATGCAGATAGAATCATTGTTATAATGGGATCCGGATCAGAGACTGTTGAAGAAACAATTGACCACATTTCTAAAGATAATGATGAAAAGATCGGTCTGTTAAAAGTAAGATTGTACAGACCTTTTGATATTAATGGTTTTGTAAATTCTATACCTGAAACTGTAAAAAGAATTTCCGTACTGGACAGGACAAAAGAACCCGGCAGCGTAGGTGAACCGCTTTATGTTGATGTCATTGCCGCGCTTAATGAATCGATGAACAGTAAAAATCCACGTTTCACAAAAATGCCGGTTGTAACAGGCGGAAGATATGGTCTTTCCTCAAAAGAGTTTACTCCTGCAATGGTAAAATCTGTTTATGATGAAATGAAAAAAGACGAACCTAAAAATCATTTTACAGTGGGGATCAATGACGATGTGACATTTACTAGTCTTGATTTTGACCCGGAATTCAAAACCGGTGATGACGGACAATTCGGAGCAATGTTCTTTGGTCTCGGATCGGACGGTACTGTAGGCGC
Source organism: Bacteroidota bacterium (assembly GCA_018266875.1). Taxonomy (GTDB): domain Bacteria; phylum Bacteroidota; class Ignavibacteria; order Tepidaquicellales; family Tepidaquicellaceae; genus UBA2330. Next base: position 5,453 of record JAFDZR010000043.1, on the reverse strand, counting down.
AAATAAGAATTCCATAAAGATCATAGGTGAAGAAACGGATAATTATGCTCAGGGATATTTTGTTTATGATTCAAAAAAATCCGGCTCGACAACTGTCTCTCATTTAAGATTCGGAAAAAAGCAGATCAAGTCAACTTACCTTATTCAGTCACCTGATTTTATCGGCTGTCATCTATTTTCTCTTCTGGAAAAATTTGATATGCTGAAAGACATTAAACCAGGAGGTACTTTCCTTCTAAATACAATTTATAATAAAGATGAAATATTTGAGAAACTTCCCCGGAAAGTCGGAAAACAGATCATTGATAAGAAATTGAATTTTTATATCATAGACGCTTTCAAAGTTGCTGCAGAAACCGGAATGGGAGTAAGAATAAATACCATCATGCAGACCTGCTTTTTCGCGATATCAGGCGTCCTTCCTAAAGATGAAGCTATTCAGCACATTAAAAATTCTATAAAGAAATCATATTTATCAAAAGGCGATGAAATCGTAGTTAAAAATTACGAAGCAGTAGATAAGACCCTGGAGAATCTATTCAGAATTGAACTGGAAAATAAGAATCCCGGATCTATTGTAATTAAAAATGTTGTATCTGATAAAGCTCCTGATTATGTGAAAAACGTTCTCGGGAAAATGATCGAAGGTCTTGGAGATGATGTAAAGGTAAGTGAAATGCCTGCTGACGGAACATTCCCATCCGGAACAGCAATGTGGGAAAAAAGAAATATCGCTCATCAGATTCCAGTATGGGATGAAAGTATCTGCATACAGTGCGGCAAATGTGCGATGATCTGTCCGCATGCTTGTATTAGAATAAAAAGCTATGATGAAAAATATTTGAAAGACGCTCCGCAGTCTTTTAAACATATGCCGGCAAAGGGGAAGGAATTCGGGGAAAATAAAAGTTATACAATTCAGGTTGCTCCGGAAGACTGTACGGGATGCACACTCTGCTTTGAGATCTGTCCTGTGAAAAACAAACAGCAGGTTAAACTCAAAGCACTCAACATGGAGCCGCAGCTTCCGTTGAAAGATCAGGAATCAAAGAACTGGGAATATTTTCTTTCAATTCCTGAATTTGACAGGAAAGAAATAAATACATCATTAGTAAAAAGCAGTCAGCTCTTTCAGCCCTTGTTTGAATTCTCCGGAGCATGTACCGGATGCGGCGAAACACCTTATGTAAAACTTGTTTCACAGCTTTACGGAGACAGAGCTGTAATTGCAAATGCTACAGGTTGTTCATCAATATACGGAGGTAATCTGCCTACCACTCCATGGACAAAAAACAGCGATGGTCGCGGTCCTTCATGGTCAAATTCACTTTTTGAAGACAATGCGGAATTCGGTCTCGGAATGAGAGTTTCGGTTGATAAGCATAATGAATTTGGTAAGGAATTATTATTACTGCTCAGTAAAGATATTGGAGAAAAGCTTGTTAATGAGATCATTGATGCTGATCAGTCGGATGAGACAGGAATCTATGATCAAAGATTAAGGATTGAAGAACTGAAGAAGAAATTATCTTTAATTAGAAAACCTGCAGCTGAAGATCTTATATCAGTTGCCGATTATCTTGTAAAAAAATCAGTATGGATTATAGGCGGCGACGGCTGGGCTTATGACATAGGATTCGGAGGACTTGATCATGTGATGGCATCCGGAAGGAATGTTAACATACTTGTACTTGATACTGAGGTATATTCAAATACAGGCGGACAGATGTCGAAAGCAACAGGACTTGCTGCAGTTGCTAAGTTTGCAACCTCTGGTAAACCAACTCCAAAAAAAGATCTTGCTATGATGGCTGTAAATTACGGCAGTGTATATGTGGCAAAAGTTGCAATGGGTGCGAATGATACTCATACCCTGAGATCTTTCCTCGAAGCGGAATCATACGACGGACCGTCTCTTATTATTGCTTATTCACACTGTATCGCACACGGAATTAATATGGAGAAAGCTCTTGACCACCAGAAGAATGCTGTAAAAAGCGGATACTGGCCGCTGTTCAGATATGATCCGCGCCTGAAATCTGAAAATAAGAACCCGTTCAGACTGGACTCTTCGGCTCCATCTATGAAACTTGAAGATTATGCTTACGGACAGGCAAGATACAAAATGCTTACAAAGACTGACCCTGTTCATGCGCGGGAACTTATGAAACTTGCTCAGGAAGACGTTTACAAGAGGTGGAATATATATAAAAAGCTTTCTGAAGAAGTTTCTGTTGGACAAATGGAACTGATAAATACCGGAACAGATCACAGTGCCGCTCCTGTAAAAGAAACAAAACTCGATTCCTGAGCAATTAATTATTGCATTAGCCAAAAAGGCATGAGAATAATTCAAATAGAAATTTAATTTAATCTTTAACTTAAAAATACTATGGATCTAACAACGACGTACATGGGAATAAAACTGAAGAATCCTTTAGTTGCATCTGCATCGCCGCTTTCGAAGACCATTGACTCTGCCAAAGCCTGTGAAGATGCAGGTTTATCTGCTATTGTATGTTATTCTTTATTCGAAGAACAGCTTTTACATGAGGCAGGTGAACTTGATCATTACCTGACGACGACAGCCGAAAGCTATGCTGAAGCGCTTTCATATTTCCCTGAGATCTCGGATTATAATCTCGGTCCAGCGGAATATCTTGAACACATCAGCCGAATGAAATCAGCTCTTGAAATTCCGGTGATCGGCAGTATAAACGGCGCCAGCAGAGGCGGGTGGATAAATTATGCTAAGCAGATTGAACAGGCAGGTGCAGACGGGGTCGAACTAAACATTTTTTACATTCCAACAGATTTCGATAAAAAAGGAACGGAAGTTGAAGAAATGTATATTGATATTATCCGATCAATAAAATCTGTTGTGAAAATTCCTGTTGCCGTAAAGGTAAGTCCATATTTCTCTGCCATGGCTAACATGACCAAGAAGATGGACGAAGCGGGTGCCGATGCTCTTGTGTTATTCAACAGATTTTATCAACCGGATATTGATCTTGAGAACCTTGACGTATTCCCGAATCTTGAATTAAGTAATCAATGGGAACTAAGACTTCCTCTCAGATGGATAGCTGTACTTCACGGAAATATCAGAGCGTCACTAGCAGCTACAAGCGGAATTCATACTTACACTGATATCCTTAAAGTAATGATGGTAGGCGGTGACGTTGCAATGGTATGTTCCGAATTACTGAAGAAAGGAATTTCCCGGGCTTCGGAGATGCTGAATGAAATGAAGATTTGGATGGAAGAAAAAGAATATGATTCCATTTCACAAATGCAGGGCAGCATGGATTACAGATCAGTAAGCCAACCCGAAGCATATGAACGTGCTAACTATATGAAGATACTTAATAGTTATAAGGTTTAATTTTGTTAAAGTAAATCAATAAAACTCTTAATCATTTTTTTCTGCAGAATTCCTGACTACCGGACTCCCTGTTAATTAGATAATATCTGCTGCTTCTGAAGTATTTCCTCGTCAAGTTTATCAAGATATCTTGTTGCTATTTCCATGTTTCTGAAAATATATCTTTTCTTAATGTGGTGAGTGCCGCTTCTTTTAAGAATATTAAGTAATGTTTTGATAACCTCAAGAATGTATTCGCCTTTATTCAACATTACGCATTCAGCCATTATTGAATGCGCTGCATCAGTAATTTCAGACCTCGTGGCAATACCGGATTTGTTCTGGGATTCAAGGACCTGAGTAGCCCAAATCACAGGCACATGAGCAGCCTCGCATATCCAGAGAATTTCCTCCTGAATCTCGCTCATTCTTTCAAATCCTATTTCGACAGCTAGGTCACCCCTAGCTATCATCACTCCGAAATTTTTACATTTCATTCCCTGCATCAAAAGTGACGGAAGATTATTAACAGATTCTCTGGTCTCAATCTTCAGGATCACCGGAATTTCGCACTTAGATTCCCCGATCTTATTTTGGAGTAGTTTAAGGTCCTTTTCATCCCGGACAAAAGAATAACCTACCATATCTGAATGTTCAAGAACAAATGGTAATATTGAAAGATCATAATCAGTAAGAGCTGGAATGATAAGTCTGGAATCAGGAAAATTTATTCCTTTCTCCGATCTGAGAACGGGTTTCTTTTTGGAAACCCTAATAATATTCAAAGCCGCTATTCCTTCCTTACTATAAATTACTTTTGATTCTATCAGTCCGTCATCAAATAAAACTCTTTCTCCTACTTTGAGAAATTTTATTATTCCCGGTTCATCACATCCGATTATTTTGGAATTATTGTCATATTCAGAATCATTCTCTGCAAGATAAATTTCATCACCTTCCTTTAAAGTTACTTCACCTTTCTTACTGCCCTTTCCTAGTATTGAAGTTCTGAGTTTTGGTCCCGCAAGGTCCATATAAATCTTACATGGAATCCCTGTTTCCTCACCCGCTTTTTTCACACTCTCAATCATTTTTAACCAGATTTCTTCATCATCATGAGCGGTATTTATTCGGGCGATGTTCATTCCAGAAAGCAGAAGATTTCTTACAAGATCATAATTTTCCGCAAATTCTGAATTGAATGTGACCATAATAAAAGGAATTCCAGAAGTATTTTTCGAACCGAACATTTCTCTTGATCTCATGGAAATAATTTTTTTTCCTTCCATATGGTCAGGTTGTGCAAGTTCATCATCAGAGATTTCATTGCCAAGTCTTCTCAATATCATCTGGATCTGGCGCATAACATGACTTTCAGAACTTGCCAATGAAGAAAGTCCGTTATTGTGAAGCCTGTCCTGAAAAGATCTCAAGTCCTCATTTCTAAGGATAAGATAATGCAGAAGGTTAATTGCGCTTATCCGTTGTAATGGGTGAAGTGAAGTTATAACATCCTTATGATCTGAAACAAAAGTATTCATAACATTTAGTAATTCTTTCAGACTTTTGTCAATGTATTCAAGTTCCTGCATGATTTTTTTTAAGTAAAATTACTAAATATTTGAATTACCTTATATTAACTTATATTTAAATTTTTATTGTATTGTGATAAAAATTAAATAAGCAGGAATTTGAAATGCCATATTTATTTCCTGGTAAATACTTAATAAATTTCCAAAGAGGAGATTATGCGTTAGGTTTGGAAATGAGTAATTTTAGAAAAATTTCTTTGTGGTATATTGTCTTTGTAGTTTAATAATATATTTTAACATTCTTAAGCTGTGACAATCTCAAGATGCACAACCTCAATAATGGTATTAGTTCGTTAGGAATATGAAAAGGAGTTGAAATAAATATTTTTCTGTGTGTCTATATTGATCAAATAAATTTTCCCTTGTTATCTTTGTGGAGTAAATTTATTATAAGTGTCTTGATGCCAAGGTAATTTGGTTTCTCTCACTTCAGCAGAAGCATTCTCCTGCTGTCTATTACCGCTCCGTTTATAAACAATTTATAGAAATACATTCCG
>JAFDZR010000042.1:22169-26032 GCA_018266875.1 Bacteroidota bacterium | reverse complement strand
TCTGAATTCATTCACAAGCGTCTTTACTTCTCTTCCCGAATTGTCAAAAACTCTTAATGTAACAAAGCCATTCTCCGAAAGTCTGTATGAAATATTTGTTACCGGATTAAAAGGATTTGGATAGTTCTGCATCAGCTCAGTCGATGCAGGAATGCCGATCACAACTTCATTCGAGAGATCATAAAATTCAAAATTGCCGTTGAAGTCGATCTGCTTCAGCCGGTACTTATATTTTCCGGATGTTAGATTTTTATCTTCGAAAATGTAATCTGCAGATGAGTTGGAATTTCCCTGACCTTCTGTGAATCCGATCTTCGTCCATGCATCCGGAGTTTCATTCTTTAAAGTCGATCTCTGTATCTCAAAGCCGGAGTTGTTTTGCTCGCCTGATGTAGACCAGTTTAATTTTACTGAGTTTGAATTAACACTTGAAGTGAATGAAGAAAGCTCGACGGGTAAAGGTGAGTCACCGTTGAGTAAGATGGCGACTTTGTCATTACCATTTTCTTTCATTGCAATATCAATGTCTCCGTCATTATCAAAATCTCCGGAGATGTAAGATGAATTATATAATGAAAAATCTCCGGGATAACTAAATGAAAAGTTTCCTGATCCATCATTTAAAAACATTGTTAATGGAGTTACGGAACTAAAGTAGGTTAACATATCTATGTTAGAATCTCCGTTAAAATCTGCATCAATACTGGAACCGAATATTCCAATTCCTTGCTCATTTGAATAAACACCATTTCCAATATTTATTAAAATTATTTCCTGTGTCAAAATATCAATATTACCGTCATTATTTATTGAGAATAATTTCGGATCACCACTGTCCAGAATAAAATAATTTATGTCATTTATATCATGACTATAAATAAATTGAGAGTCAAATCTTCCGTAGCCCGAATTGTTTAATAATATAAAATTTTCACAATAAATGTAATTAAAAATATTACCGCTTGAATTTGAATTACAAACTATTAAATCTTTACTTCCATCATTATCAACATCTTCAACTTCTATTTTTTTGAAATTATTCACACTTGGATTACAAACAGCAAGATTCGTTATGTTATATACAGTATCATTTGAAAAATTTCCTGCCGAATTTTTTATAGTGTGAATTAAGTTTGCATTTATATCTGAAAAGTAAGTTAAATCTAAAAAGCCATTACCATCAAAATCCCCAAAATTTTCAAGTCCTCCGGGAAATGAGAATTCCAGCAAAAAATCTCCAAGTCCGTTATTTCTAAAGAAATGATTTAAATTATTTGAATTAACTATTATATCCAAATCACCATCATTGTCAAAATCTGCTAACAAAGATATTCCATTTATGTTTAAAGTTGAATAATATAAAAATAAACCAGTTCCATTATTCTTATATATTATATTGTTTAATAAAAGATCAAGATCTCCATCACCATCAAAATCTCCGGATCTAAAAGATCCACTCATTATATTATTAATTTCAAATGCTTTTACAAAAGTACCAGTTCCACCTAATGCTTTTGACCTGAATGAAAATACAAGCGGTGATATATTTTGATTTGAAACGGTCTTTATCCCTGAAGTCAAAGTAACACTGATCTTTTCACCGTTTTTAAAATCATTTACCGGATTAATAGTCAGTGTATTATCAACTGAATTATAATCGAGAGACGCTGTCATCAGTCCCGTCTGATATCCGAAAACTTTTACATTTGCGGCTGTCATAGTCGAACCATTCATTACTTGTTCAAATGTTATTACTATATTTGAAGATTTCACTACACTGTTTGCATTCATCGGCGGAGATACTGAGTTTATGAATTGGTTTATAGGTGTTGAATTTACACTAAATGATAAAGTTAGATTTAAAGTAATAATAAACAATATTTTATTTAAGTTTTTCATGATATTTAATTAAATTTTTAGAAAAATTTTTATTATAATAATTTAAATTATGGTCGAATTGTTGCTATAAAATCTTCGACATTATTTTCCACAATAGCACCGTCGGATATATCTACAACATAATCTCCATTTACATCAGATACAACATATCCAGTTGCAACTATAGAAATATCATTATCTACAATAGTTTGATCATCATTATCAATAAAATCATCTGAATTTAAATCACCTGAGTAAATGAAGTAAGTACTGCCTTTTTGAATTAAGTTTCCTCCATAGGCCTTACCGATAGTAAAATTGTGATCAGCATCAATACCATTACATATAGATATAACACTATCACTCCATGTCTCAAGTGAATTTCTTCCATATATAGCCAAATAATAATTTCCCGGATCCACGTGTGGAAAATTAAAGTTCCCAAGAAAAGTAACGGAATCAATTACAGATTTAACAGTCGCTGCCACTCCATATGGCGAGGTAGAGTTTCGTAATTCAGCAGTTAAGGTGTCCCTTAAATTATGTTTTCCGGTTCCGGTGTTTAAAAAACCTTCGACTGCACAATATATATTAACATTTGAAGAAGGGCGCCATTCATTTAATTTATCTATACTCATTTTATACAAATAAATGCTATAAAACTTTCCATTTTTAGCACTATCCTGAATGTATCCTGTGCAACCATTGATACTTCTATATGATGCATGTAGAATTGTGCTTTCAGCAGAATAAAAGTACACGGAGTCATTAACAATTGTACCAACAGCATAAATCGTTTTTATTGAATCGTGTAAAGCTAGAATTGGTTGTCTGTTATTTGTTCTACACCAGTCTTCTCCATTATCAGACCAAACTAATTCTACATCAGAAGTATATTCAGGAAATGTATATGGAAATGCTTTACTTTCCTCTCCATTATTCCCAACTCTGTACATTCCGACTAAACCCCACCAGTCATTACCGTTTCTAAATACCTGCATGTAATATGTCTGTGTTCTATAGTCCGGTGAACCTGAATTTGAATAATCTGAAGATTCAACAAATAAAATAGTATCTCTGTTACTCCAATCACCGGAACTTGGAAATCGCATACTGTTTTTCATTAAAGCAATTTTTCTAACACCATTTCCGATTGTTTGAGGATTATTACATACAGGTTCAATATTTCTTGGTCTAACATAACCCCAAAACTCTTGTGTATCATTATTCCAGATGAATGATTTATCCTCTCCAAGTTCCATAACTTGAGTCTTATTTATAAAATTGAATCCTCCATCATCTGAAAAATGCGAAAACATATAAGATTTTTTTGGTGACCCTCTCCAACCATTATAAGCCATATATTTTCTTGTAGAATCTGCTTTCATGATAATAGATTCATATGTAGAATCGGTATAAACTCTTTGAGTATCTGTCCAAGTTATTCCATAGTCGGTTGATCTAGCGAGATATCTTTTGTCGTGAGTTCCTCCGATGACATAATACAACTTAAAAGTATCCTGTCCCGCATTATCCTGATATTCCATTGGCATATACAAGAAAAATAATCTGTGTCCATCTGCATTATGAGGAATGACTGCAGTAGGATATCTTGTCGGATAAGTAAGCTGACTGAATGAATGAGCCGGAATGATGAAACTTAAGCAAGCAAGCAAGCAAGCAAGCAGATTGAAAGGCAGCAATTAGGTTCTTCAAAATTTCTCCTTTATTAATTTTTTAGAAAGTAAATACTATAATTTCAAAAGTCAAGATACGGAACACTGTTCAATTAGTAATTAGAAATATTGAATTAGGAATGATGAAAATGTAGACTAAACATTACGTTAATGGATTCCTGCATTCGCAGGAATGACATTGGTAGGGAGCGCGCGGGAATGACAGAATCCAATGTTCAATGAACAATTTAAAATGTAATTATGAAATTTTATATTTTATAATTTATTAACTATTAACTATTAACTATT
>JAFDZR010000042.1:0-22106 GCA_018266875.1 Bacteroidota bacterium | reverse complement strand
TATTAACTATTAACTATTAACTATTTCTCCCACTCATGTCTGCGCATCACAAAATGATAATGATCTATGTATTCCCCGTTCAGATAACTGTCGCGTTTCAGAATTCCCTGATTAAAATATCCAACTCTTGCCGGAACATTCTGACTTGCTGTATTATTTACATCGCAGATAATATTAATTCTTTTGACATTAAAATTATCAAAAGTATGATCAGTAAGTGCTTTGCATGATTTTGTCATTATCCCTTTCCCTGTATATTCTTCCCCAAGCCAGTAGCCGATCTCGGACACATATCTTACATAACTGATTTCTACAAGACCGATCAACCCTGTAATTTTATTTTCATATTTAATTACAGTCTGCATGCCGGTTTTGTTTTTATACTGCTCTGTGGAATTTTTTATAAACACCAGAGTATCTTCTTTAGACTTTGTATATTTCACCCACGGAAGCCATTTGTCAAGATACGATCGGTTTCGTTCGGTAAGTTCAAATATTTCCTGAGCGTGAGATTCATTTAATAATTCCAGATGAAGTTCGCTGTCAATTTCAATTATCATATCTTATTTATTTTGCAGGTCTTTCTGATTTTCGAAGTTTCTGATTATCAGGATATATATTCCATCCGACAAAAAATCCTTCGAGCTTATCGGTAGTTATGTTTTCTGTAGTGATTCTATAAATGATCATTTGATGTAAATATTAAGTCCTATTTGAAATATGTCGTAATTATTTATAATTTTCTTTTTAATATTATTATTTTGTTCATCTCGATAATTATTTTGCTTTTTAAAAAACCCGCTTGTGTAAAATTACCGATAAAAATTTATGAGTAATTGCTAAAATAAAATTTCCTTGTTTGAGAAATTTGTGTTTTTCAAATTTCGAGTTGGAAATTTTATAGCAATTACGAGCCGTAGACGTCCGAAGGAAAATAAATTTCGGTAATTTTACACCGCGGGCGACTTTTCTTTGTTACTTTCTTTTGGTCGCGCAAAAGAAAGTAAGTTAAAACCAATAAAACTTGAAAATTGAATATGAACGAATTGGAAAAATATGAATGACATTCCACTATAATTAATTAGCACCAAATATTATTTAGATTCATCGTCAGTTTTATTTAAAATATTCTTCAATTTTTTCCGCAAACATTTTCCCATAATGAACTTCCGCAAAAATTAAATTAAGCGCTCTTTTACTTTTACCTGGATTTGCTCTTAGCATTACTCTCTTAGATAACTGAATAGTAAGCGAAGATAAAGATAAAGCTGTTCTCAGATTTTCGGTAGTGCTCTTTTTTCTTAATTTCTCAATTAAAACCTTTTCAAACTCAGGACTTGTATCTTTTGATTGTGTCTTCATTTATTAAAATACTATATTAATTTATTTATCTGAAAAGAACAAAGAAATTTCCCCGGAAAGTCTTTCGACCGAAACCTTTTCTATAGGATGCGGAGTATAAGGCATCACCAGAAAACTTCCGTTCTCAATATTTCTGTACGCATCCAGACTCTCTTCGATACTTACCATTTTATCTCTGTCACCGACACTTATCCTGACTTCATTTTTTATATTAGAAAGATCCTCTTTAGATAAATTATTACCGTTACCTAAACTGACCATCATCTCTGCTGTCTTTTGTAAAACCATTTTCCAGTCAGCAGGCGAATGTCTGCCGGATAATTCTTCAGCAAAATCCGGAAGCTTCTCAGGCAATTTTTCCGGGTTAAGCATTTTTGATTCCTTTAAGGAACTTTCGGGATTCCAGTCAAACTTTGTAGCAAGCGTAAAGATTCTGTTCAGTTTTTCCGGAAAATGCCGCGCAATATACAGCGCAACATAACCGCCCATACTGTATCCGAAAACGTCCGGATTATCAATTCTGCATTTGTCAATTAAAGAAATAACATCTTCCGCAAACATTTCTATACTGAATGGTTCATCCGGAATTTCCCTGCCGCCGTGACCGGAAAAATTCAGCAGTATTACGTTATACTCTTTTTTGAGTAATCCGGCTAAACTTTCAAGCTGAACAGATGAGCCAATTGCTCCGTGAAGAAGAAGAAGATCCTTCAATATATAATAAGTTATAAAGTTATAAAAAATCTAATGAATTCTGTAAAACATTTTTCTCCTGTCTTTATAAAGATCATTCTTCGGATTGATCTTTTTATCGGTGGAAACTGACGGATCGATCTCAATTATTACACATTCATCCCTGTTCTTTGATCCTGTGTGAAGATATTCTCCTTTCGGGGATAAGATCACACTCATTCCGGTAAATGAGATCCCGCCGTCCTTTTTAATGTCCTTTCCGGTTCTGTTTGCTGTTATTGTAAAGACATGATTTTCAAGTGCTCTTGTGAACATAGCACGCTGACAGTACTGCATTACAAGATTGGAAGGATGACAGATAATCTGCGCGCCTTTCAGAGCCAGAGTTCTCGCTGTCTCAGGAAATATCCAGTCAAAGCATATCATCATTCCGATTTTAATTTTACCTGAACCTCTGACAGTGATCTCATAGGTCTTCAGCGGAAGATCTCCGGGCGTGAACCATTTCTTTTCGGTATTGAACAAATGAATTTTTCTGTAAGTAAAAATTTTCCCGTCCGGACACACAAGCACAGATGAGTTAAAGAATTTATTCCCTGATCTTTCGCAGATGCCGGAAACAATATTAGCATTTTTGTTTCTGCTGAGCGATTTAAGAGCGCTGCAGAATTTTCCGTCGGGTATTTCCTCGGAAAGCTCTGTGAGCTCTTTTTTGTCTGAAAACAAATATCCTGAATTTGCAAGTTCGGGAAGAACAAGCAAATCAAATTTCTTTCTGCCGGTCAGTTTAATTATTTTTTTAATGTTTGCTTCAGGATCGCCGAATACCGGTTTGAACTGCAGATAACCTGCTTTCATTTGTCAGATTTTTTTATTTTAAAAATTATGAACCAGGGTTTTCTGGTAAGTGTATTGTAAGCGTCAGGAAATTTCTCTCCGCATTCCTTAACCGGCCGGGGTTCAGACAGTTCAACGAGTTCAAACCCGGTGTTTTTCAGGATCCAGAATATTTCACCGAGAGATCTTCTGTAAAATTTCATTTTCACATTATAGGATGGCCAGTCATCAGTAAGCAATTCGGTTTCAAAATAATTACCGTCAGAATGAAAAGAAAAATCCATGAAAGGATGGTGAGTCGAGAACACAATATATCCGTTTTGCTTTAATATCCTGTTGAATTCACTGAAAAGCTTTATCCAGTCATTCACATAATGAACGGTTAGGGAAGAAAAAACAACATCAAATTCCTCATCTTCAAACATATCCAGAGGAAGATTCAGATCAGTCTGCAAAACTCTCGCTTTACCTTCTGTTGCCTCCAGAGTGTGTCTGACCATTTCCCCGCTGTAGTCAACGGCTGTCACATCCGCGCCTCTGTCTATCAGAACTGAACTGTGCAGTCCAGGTCCGCATCCTGCGTCTAGAACTTTTTTGCCTTTAATGTCATTAAGCATAGACAGCATAGCAGGTCTTTCATAAAGAGCATTATGGGAATTGTATTCAGCCTTGTTTGAATAACTGTCAGCAAATTCCCGGTCATTATAAACATCAAACGAAAGACTTTTTTGTTCTGATGGCTTAAAAAAATTATTCTTAATCTTATTCTTATTCTTATTCTTATTCATGGGTAAAAACATTTTAATCAAAAAATTATATTTCTAAATTATATTATATATCATAAATTATCAATCAAACAATTATAACTTATTTAATCATGCCTGAAAAAATCACGAAGACCGAAGAAGAATGGAAGAAGATCCTCACACCTGAACAATATCAGGTTACAAGACAGAAAGGAACTGAAAGAGCGTTTACCGGAAAATATTATAAACTGGACGATGACGGTATTTACAAATGTATCTGCTGCGGAAATCCTCTTTTCAAATCAGATTCAAAATTCGATGCGGGATGCGGATGGCCGAGTTACACTAATCCGATCAGCGAAGATTCAGTGATATATGAAGAAGACAGAAGTCACGGAATGATAAGAACAGAAGTCAAATGCGCAAAATGCGATGCGCATCTCGGACATGTATTTGATGACGGACCCGGTCCGGAGGGACAGAGATTCTGTATAAATTCCGTTGCAGTGGACTTCGATAAAAAAGATGATTCTGTTAAGTGACTTGAATTAATTTTGGTTAATGTTAATTTTCTTACAAATGCATTAAATTTCAGTTGAAAAAGATTTTACAAAATACTCTTACGCTGTTTGTAGTCCTGACATTGTTTGTACATGTGAATTTTATAGGGTTTTATTACTCTCTTTATTTTCTGAACAAAAAAGATCTTTCTGAAACAGTCTGCGAAAAAAAGAACTCCTGCTGTAACGCCAAATGTTACCTGAATAAAAAAATTTATGAAGAGGATAATGACAGCCCTTCGCAAAGCAATTCCAACTCAGTAAAAGAACAGAAGTTAAAAATATCTGAATTCATCCTTAAAGCAAAATCCGTTGATCTCTTGTCCGGGATTGAAAGTAATTTTATTACTCCGGAGTTTACGAATATTTCCGACGGATTCCGCAAGCAGTTAGAGCTCCCTCCCAGACTTTAATCCGGTCATATAAAATTTAAAAACAAATAAAGTGTAAAATTTCTTTACGCTTTAATAATTATTTTATTAATCAAAAAAATTTTATGAAATACGGATTAAATTATTTTAAAATTTTATTACTGTTAATTCCTGTAATATTTTATTCGTGCTCAGACGATACCGTCAGCACACCGCCGGCTCCACCGAATGTTCAGAATCTCGTTTTCCTTGATTCAACTTATGCTTTAGGCGGCAGAGCAGCAGTTTTGTTTTATGCGGAGGATTCTCTTAAAGTCGGCTATAATAAGGTATATTTTGTACTTTACGATTCCGTAACAAGAAATCTGATGACGGATGCTCATGTCGAGATTCTCCCGTTGAATCACGGACACTACTGTCCGGTTGAAAACCCGGATGAAAATGCCGTTGAGAATAAATTTCCGGGAGCAATAATTTTAACGGCTCCCCAGGCTGCTGACAATAATTCAAACGGTTACAGTGTGCTCCACTGGCATTTTACTGTAATGGTTCATAACCATCAGGCGCCGGGCGAACCCGAAGGCGAGGCGGAGTTTGAAGGTTTTACAGTCAGAGATAATTCTGACGGCTTTAAGTCGATCACTATGCCGGACAGTACAAAGCTGTTTCTTTCATATGTAAGTCCGAAAGATCCCGCAACTGGCGTTAATGATTTTGAATTTACAATTCACAGAAATGAACCTGAACTGTTCCCGTATGAAAGCGGCTATTCAATAGATATGACTCCTGAATTTCTCGCTGACGGACATACGACTTCCGGAAATGTAAATCCCGCACATTCTTCGATCGGACATTATAACGGAAGATTAAGTCTGGATCAGAACGGCGCATGGAGAATTAAATTAAGACTGACTAAGAATTCGTTATGGTATGACACTTATTTTGACATTAATTATTAATTAAACTGAAATGAAAACTTTAATCTGCTTTATATTTATTTCTCTGATATTTACATCTGTAAAAGCGGCAGATCCGGGCGGAGATATTAAAATTAATTTCCCAAAGAAAGTATCCGGGCTGAATGACATTCAGGAAAACGCCTGCGATCTCTGCGGATGCTACATGGGACTGGACCCGAATTACAGCTATAATCAGGTCGGTCTCAGATATCATACTTTTAAATTCCATTCCGATGCGCATTCCGTAAATGAACCGCAGACTGATCATGAAAGCAACGGATCTGAATCAAATGAGTACTATAACAGCATTGAATTATACGGCAGGTATTATTTTACTCCAAAAATAAAACTGCTTTTCAGCATCCCGTTTTCTTTCAATGAAATTGATAATAAACAGCTGAACGGGGCAGGCGATGCAAAAATATTTCTTCAGTATCAGCTGTATAATACAAACATTGACAGGAATACAAAATTCTGGCAGAGATTTTTTCTCGGCGGCGGAGTAAAACTTCCTACGGGAGTTTACAATAAGACATTTGTTTACGGTCAGCTTGAGCCGCACTTCCAGCCGGGAACGGGAAGCTATGACCTGATATTTTCCGCAAATCATCTGATGAAATTTATTAAATCCGGAATCGGGCTAAGCACTGATGTGATCTATTCCCTGAACGGTGAAAACAAAAATGATTACAGATTTGCAAACAGGTTCAATGTTACAAGTACCGCTTTTTATGAGATCACTGCTTCGCAGTTTACAATCCTCCCGCATGCAGGCGTTTATTTTGAACATGCAAATTATGATAAACAAAGCGGGAATATTGTGGATGACAGCGGTGGCGATGCACTGTTCGCAACAGGCGGAACGGATTTTTATTATAAAAGTTATTCCCTGGATCTTACATTTCAGCTGCCGGTCAGCCAGAGTCTGAACGGAGACCAGCCGCAGAATGAATTCAGGATTTTTGCCGGAGTAGGTTATTCATTTTAAATCCGGTGTTTAAATTTACCGCATCCTTGTATCGATCAGGGTGCGGTATTTTTATTCTTCATCGGGCATCTCCAGAGCTTTGATGTCCTGTATGGAATTTCCGGCAAGTCCTTTTATGGATCCGAACATTGATGAAGTGTTTACAAGCACTTTCCTTATCTGCTTTTCCCTTGAGCTCCACATTTTTTCCATTGCGATCTTTTCCTTGTTAATGTCATTCTGCAGAGATGTAAATCCTTCAACGATTGATTCCACCTGCTGTCTGAATTCATTGCTTGTCAGATAGGAATAAAGCATTTCCATTTTATCGCTTCTGTTCTCATTTACTGATTTCATACTATGCGTCCTTAAAAGCATTTCTCTGAGTACAAGCGAAAGTCCTTTTACTTCGCTGAAACTGCAGATCCATACTCCGTTTCTCTGTCCGAATCTTTCCATATCCTTAGGCATTGATTCAGTTACAATAACGGAAATATCCGCCTGCTGCTTTTTCTGATCTTCCTTCAGCTTTTCTATCCATCCCTCGCTGAATGCCTTTGTCCTTTTGCTTTCGTAAATTATCCTGCCGCATTCCTGCTGAAAACTATTGACAACGATCTGAACTGCGTCAGCGCCCTTTTCTCCTTTTTTCACTTCAGTGATCTTATCAAACGGATATGCATTTCTGAGGAATTCCTCCAGCGCCAGTTCCTGTACCTCACCCTGAAGCTGCATCGAACCCTGTTCTGCCTTTTTCTTCAGTTCGTCAATAAGTTTCTTCTGATCCTCAAGCTGCTTTTCATATTCTCTGTTCTTCAGTTCGTTTTTTTCCTGCTCTCTCTTTAATATTTTATCCTCAATGATCTTTGCATTGTCGAACATCTGCTTTTCCATTTCAATTTTCAGCTGTTCCTCTCTGTCTTTTAATTCCTGCTCTTTATTTTTGAACTCAATCTCTTTTTTCTTCAGCTCATTCAGCTGATTGTTCTGTTCATCAAGCTGCTTTGTAACTTCAAGAATTCTTACTTCATTCTTCTCTTTTTCTGCTCTGATCACTTTCTCTTTAATTTCCTCTTCCATCTCCAGCATTTTCTTTTTCATCTCGAGCTTCATCTGCTCTTCCTTTTCTTTCAGGTCACGCTCTTTATTCAGAACATCCAGTTCCTTCATTCTGAACTGACGGTTCTCCTTTGATTTTGCATCCATATCCTGTTTGAGTTTCATCATTTCAAACTCAAGCTCTCTTTTTACATTGAATTCCGCTTCCTTCATCAGTTTCCCGCGTTCCTGAATAAGCTTGCCGCGGATTATGTCATCCTGCTCTTCGATAAGCTTCTTTACCCTGAGCTTCTCGGCTTCCATTTCTTCTTTCTTTTTGTTGTAGATTACTATCTGCTTGGTCAGCTTATCTTCGTAATCTTTTTTAATTGTCTCTTCGGCTTTCTGCTTGAGAACTTCGTCAACGTCAATGTCTACGCCGCAGTTCGGGCAGCTGATTTTTGTTTTTGTCATAATAAAAATTGATATGAATAATTTACTTCTGCTGAGTAAATTTAAAAATTACAAATTTAATGCTTTATTCCTGAGCTGTTTTCAGTACATTCCTTGCTTCCTCTAACCTGACGCTGTCTTCTGCGCTGTCAGTCCTTACTTCGATTATAAGCTTTTCCCGGACAGGAGAAATGTTGTATTTCCTTTTTCGGTCAGATGAAATTTTATCAATAAGCAGTTTGTAAAAACCGCTTTCAAAAATAAAATGATCCTTGTCAGAAGGGAAATGAAGCGAAATAATATTATCTCTGATCTCAACTTTCTCAAGCCCTAATTCGGTTGCTGTTATTTTAAGCTCAATAATTTTCAGTAAATTATCCACATCTTCAAGATAATCTCCGAACCTGTCTTTTAATTCATGACCTATCTTTTCCAGTTCGCTGAGGTCATTGATCTCATACAGTCTTCTGTAAATATTAAGTCTCTCGGTATCGTTGTTTACATAATCCTTTGGAATGATCGCATTCACATCGTTTTCTATAACAGTATGTTTCTCTTCCATTTTTTTCTCAATGCTGTCATTTATCTTTTTCAGGGAAGCTTCGGTTTTGAACAGATCCCTGAATTCGTTTTCCTTAAGTTCAAGTACCGCTTCCTCAATAATATTTATATACATGTCAAAACCCATTTCCTGAACAAATCCGCTCTGCGCTCTTCCCAGAAGATTCCCGACTCCTCTGATCTCCATGTCTCGCATTGCAAGATTAAATCCTGATCCGAGTTCGGTGAATTCTTCAATCGCCTGAAGTCTCTTTACCGCAGTCCTGGTTATCTTTCCTTCATTGGGAACGATAAGGTATGAATACGCCTGCGTGTCGCTCCTGCCGACTCTTCCTCTCAGCTGATAAAGTTCCGCAAGTCCGAATTTATCGGCGTTGTTTATTATAATAGTATTTACATTCGGAATATCAAGACCTGACTCGATGATCTTAGTGCACAGAAGTACGTTTAGTTTTTTTTCAATAAATCTTATTACAACATCTTCAAGATCCCTTCCTTCCATCTGTCCGTGAGCAATTCCGATCTTTGCTTCAGGTACATAGGTCTTGATCAGATCGCCGAGCTGATGGAGATTTTTTATTTTGTCATTTACAAAATAAACCTGACCGCTGCGTGTAAATTCATTTCTCAGAATATTTGAAATATTATTCCAGTCAAGTTTTATTATCTCCGTTATGATCGGCTTTCTGTTTTTCGGGGGAGTGTTGATTATTGAAAGATCCCTCGCTCCGAGAAGTGAAAAGTTCAGCGTCCTCGGGATAGGAGTCGCTGTGAGTGTAAGTGTATCAACATTTGGCTTTATGCTCCTAAGTTTCTCCTTTGCTTTTACACCGAATCTCTGCTCTTCGTCAATTATAAGCAGACCGAGATCCTTGAACTGAATATCCTTCGATAAAATTCTGTGTGTACCGATGAGAATATTCAGCTTTCCTTCTTCAAGTTTTTTTAAAATATTCTTCTGCTCTTTTGCAGGTTTCAGTCTGGTGATGCTGTCAACTTCAACCGCAAAGGATGCAAGTCTGTCGCGGAATGTATTGTAATGCTGAACGGCTAGTATTGTCGTCGGCACAAGCACAGCG
Organism: Bacteroidota bacterium; assembly: GCA_018266875.1. GTDB lineage: Bacteria > Bacteroidota > Ignavibacteria > Tepidaquicellales > Tepidaquicellaceae > UBA2330. The sequence goes on along the minus strand of JAFDZR010000042.1, from coordinate 12,480 downwards.
ACCTGTTTGTTCTCAAGCACCGCTTTGAATGCAGCTCTGAGCGCTACTTCCGTTTTACCGAATCCCACATCCCCGCATATCAGGCGGTCCATCGGATTTTCGGATTCCATGTCGTTCTTTGTATCAACAGTTGCGCTGTACTGATCCGGCGTATCCTCATACATGAAGTTAGCTTCGAGCTCTTTCTGCCAGTGAGTGTCCGATGGGAATTTGTATCCCTTTTCTGTTTTCCTCTTTGCATATAAAAGTATCAGATCCCTTGCAATATCCTTTACCTGCTTCTTTGTTCTTGCCTTGAGCTTGTCCCATTCGCCGCCGCCGAGTCTTGTCAGCACGGGAACGTGCCCTTCCGATCCCGAATATTTCTTTATCAGATTAATGTTGTTCAGATTGAGGAACAGCTTGTCATTGCCGTGATAGGAAAGAACAGCCACTTCCTGATTGCTGCTTCCAACCGTAATTTTTTTCAGTCCTGAATAAACCCCGATGCCGAAATCCCTGTGCACGATATAATCCCCGTAACTCAGTTCCTTGAGTTCGTTGAATGTGAGTCCTTTGAATTTCTGTTTTCTTTTCCTTATCTGCTTGAAGTATCTTCCGAAAATCTGATGTTCGGTATAAATAAGTATTTTCGGATTTTCAGATAAAAATCCGTAATGAAAAGATTCCGGAATTACCGTGAATTTATCTTTTACGGGAAAATTAACCGGCTGAACATTCTCAGTCCCGATTTCACCTGAATTTTCATTATGTATAATCCTGTCCTGATCTGTCACATTCTCATCCTCAAAATCCTCTATCAGCTCTTTAATCCTGTCCGCCTGTCTCTCGTCTGATGTCATAATATACGCTCTGTAACCGTTCTTAATATTTTCCTGAAGATTAAGATAAAGAAGCTTTAAGTTTGAATGAAAATCCGGCTGAGGTCTTGAATGAAAAATTATTTCCGAATCCTTGTCTTCGGAATGCAGACTTCCTGTTCCCGAAAATGCGGTGATATGTATCTGTCTGTGACGGTTAAGGACATCAAGGATCCTCTCTTCCCTGATCTCATTGAGTGTGATCTCTGGTTCGTCAATTATTATAAGAGCGCTGTCGGGGAAAAAATCAGTAATGTTTTCGGTAAGCGGTATAGTGAGTTCCTCTTCCGCCGAAAGATTCATACCGATCTTCACGGAATCAATTTCCCTGACGGATCTCTGTGAATTCAGATCGAATTCTCTTATTGATTCCACCGTATCGCCGAAGAATTCAATCCTGACGGGCGTTTCATGATTTTCAGAAAACAGATCCACGATACCTCCTCTTACGGAAAAATCCCCTTCGGTATCAATGAAATCCTTTCTTTCGAATCTGTATTCATTCAGCAGCCCGATAAGCTTCTCAAAACTGAATTCCTCTCCTTTCTTAATTTCAAAAAGCGAAGAGAGGAATTTTTCCTTTGGTATCGTCCGGTCCTCAAGCGCTTTTACATTAAGGAATACTATAAACTCATCGCTGCCTGTCAGGTTCATCAGTAAGCTGGATACCGGATCGCTCTCACCGGGACGTCCGGTATAAGAGGTCAGGTTCACGTCATCAATTAAAAATCCTGTATCATCCTTTATCTTGGCAAGTCTGTCATCATCGTGTGTAATGAAAATAATTTGGGATGAAACATTACGGAACAGAGACTCATTGACAAGGGAAATTAAGGACCCGTAAATACCTTTGAAAAGTATTTTCATGTTTTTCTGATCCCTGATCCCCGGAATTTTTTTAAAAGGCTCTGAGCTGAAAACCGCGTCGCGTATTTCCCTGATGTGGGTATTCATTTTACTTCTCCGAATCCGTCTTCAAAGAAAGCAATCATTTCCTTTGAGAATTCTTCTTCGTCCTCGCCTTCGAATTTTAATATAAGAGTGGAACCCTGCTCTGCGGCAAGCGTCATTACGCCGATTATACTCTTGCCGTTGACTTCAAAATTATTCTTTGAAATGTAAAAGTCGGATTTGTATTTTGCAGCAATCTTTACGATGTAAGACGCAGGTCTGGTATGCATTCCCGCTTTGTTTACTATTGTAACTTCTTTTTCAATCATTAAAAATTAAAATTCGGTTTCGACAAATTCCCGGAATATATTGATTAAATTTATCAGTTAAAATTTCCTGTCCATCAGCATTCCGGAAAACCATTTAAGTCTTTCACGTGAACCGCTGTCCGGGATATTTCTGAGAAATTCATCAGCTTTATTAGTGTAATTTTCAATCTCTGCCTTTGCTGAATCTATTACTCCGTTTTCACTGTAAATCTTCTTTATCTGTAATATCATTCCATTATCAATCAAAATATTTTCATCGCTGATCAGCTGCTCTATGATCATCCTGTCAGATTCATTCTTTACTGTTTCAGAAGCTTTGATAAGCAGATAGGTTTTTTTCCTTTCGAGAATATCCCCGCCGATCTTTTTGCCGAATTCCGATTCATCTGCGGTAATATCCAGAAGATCATCCTGTATCTGGAATGCGAGTCCGGTATAAAAGGCAAAATATCTGAGATTATTCAGTAAATCCCTGTCAGCATTTCCCGATAAAGCTCCGATGACGGCTGATGTCTCAAGCATCTTAGCTGTCTTCTTGTTTATCATCATTATGTATTCTTCAGGCGAAACGCTTTTCCGGGTTTCATATTCCTTGTCAAAACTCTGACCTTCGCAGACCTCTATTATTCCTTCGGTGAATGCTTCACCTATCTCTTTAAGCCGCACGGATTCTGTTCTGAAAAGGAACTGATACGCCAGACCGATAAGATGATCACCGGTGAGTATTGCAACGTTGTCGTTCCATTTTTTGTGAATTGTCTCTAGATTTCTTCTCGTATCGGCATTGTCCATGATGTCATCGTGCACGAGTGTAAAGTTGTGCAGCAGCTCTATGGCAACCGCCGCATTCACTGACAGATCCGGATCAGCTCCGGCAGCCTCGCATGAGAACATTACCATCATCGGTCTTATCCTTTTCCCGCCGCTGCTCAGAAGATATTTCAGGGGTCCGTATAATGTTTCAGGTCTGTCCTTCTGAATAAGATTGAAGAGAATGTCATCGATCTTTTTTTTGTACTCAAGATATACTTCGTAATGTCCTGTCATTTTGAATGATATGTATTGATTGTAATTATTTGAGACTTCTAAATGTTAGTCTTAATGCATAATTTAAACATCAATATATAAATTTAAAGCTATTAGTTATATGAAATTAAAAAGCAAAGTTATGAGATTAATTTTTATTGTTTCACTTCTGGCTGTCTTTCAGCCGCTGTCCGCGCTGGAACTCCCGGATTACAAAAATTACGAACATGATCAGAAATTATTCAGTCTTTTAAACCGGATAAAATCCGAAGGTAAAGAACTTCCGGACTGGACGCAGCTCGATCCTGAAAAAGACGGATATGAGGGAACAAGGACAAAAGCCTTTTATGAATATCTTAAAACACTCTCCACTGAACCTAACAGAAGTGATGTCTTAGTCGCTGTAATAGACTCGGGATTTGATATTGAACATCCTGATCTTAAAGACAATGTATGGCAGAATTCCGCGGAGGTAAACGGTATCCCCGGAGTAGATGATGACAATAACGGATATGTGGATGATTTTTACGGATGGAACTTTCTCGGTAATGCAAAATATCTTTCATATGAAGTAACAAGAGAATATTACAGATTAAAAAAACTCGGCACTCCCGCAGATGATCCCTACTTTATGAAAGTCAGAGAAGAATTTGAAGATAAAAAAGACGAGGTGTCAGCTTCTTTGAAAGGAATAAACGAAACTCTTTCCGAATTGGAAGCCGCAGAAGATGTTTTAAGAAAAAACAATATCACTACGGACCCTAAAAAACTGCAGGGAATTTCCATGAGTCTTCCGGAAGGAAAAACCAGTGATGCCGCTTCTATTGTGCTCGGGGTTTATTTATTGTTCGGAATGGAAAAAGACGATCTTGCAAAACTTTCCGAAGAGTATGAAATCAAGGACAGAGTTCTTTTTGATTCGACGGATGTGAGCGAACTTGTTGGAGATGATCCGTTAAGACTTGATGAGACCAATTACGGAAATAATGATGTATCGGAAAAATCCGAAGAGCACGGAACACACGTTTCCGGCGTGATCGCTTCAAAGAAAACAGGTCAGGCGCCGTTTGCAAAATTAATGTTGCTCAGGGCGGTTCCCAATGAAGGAGACGAAAGGGATAAGGACGTTGGAAATGCAATCAGATACGCAGTTGATAACGGAGCTGAAATTATCAATATGTCTGCGGGAAAATATTTTTCTCCGGATCCGGATTACGTAACTGAAGCCGTCAGATACGCTGAGAGCAAGGGAGTTCTTTTTGTGATTTCAGCCGGTAATGAAGGCGATGATATTACGGACATTGTAAATTATCCGAGAAAATATACTGTGGAAAACGGAGTCAGAAAATATTTCAGCAATATGATCGTTGTCGGGGCGAATTCTTGGATGAAAAAATGGAGTAAGGAGAAAGATCCGAAGAACAAAAACGCCGGATACGATCTTGCAGCTCCTTTCAGTAATTATTCCGAAGATGTAGTTGATATATTTGCTCCAGGTGTTCAGATATATTCAGCAATTCCGGGCGGCGGATATAAATTTCTCGACGGTACCAGCATGGCTTCTCCTTCTGTTACCGGCATAGCTGCTGTGCTGAAAGCATATTATCCGCAGTTAACGGCCTCTCAGTTAAAGGACGTGATACTGAGCTCGGCAAGGAAATATGAAGGACTAACCGTAAAAGTCAAAGGTCCGAAAAAAAGAGAGCTGTTTTCAAAACTGTCGAAATCAGGCGGAGTAATTGATATGCTTAATGCTTATAAAAAAGCGGGGGAGCTGTTAAATTCTTTGAACTGACATTCCTGATTGATCTGAAAATCCGGGACCCGCAGTTTAAAAAATAAAATACATATTCCATTTCAATGTCCCGGAGAAAAAATTACACAGAAATAAAGTTTTATATTCCGTGAGAGTTACTAGAACATCGGGCTCCTGATGATGAATAATTATTTCAGTCCAGGTTTATAAAAGTTTAATCCGAATTCTCGAAAACATACATCACCGGAGAACTTTCACAATTCTATGCGGAATATATTTCCTTTCCCATGAAAAAAGTCCTGTTAACACTGCAGTCTTTTATCTCATCCGCACTGATTTCAAAAATATTCTGATCCAATATTATTAAGTCTGCTCTCTTCCCGTTTTGGATTGTTCCTTTTTGATCTTCGCTGAAAGAAGCGTATGCATTATTAATTGTATAGGCATCAATGCAATCATCAGGCAAAATGCTTTTTTCCGGATAGAATCCGTTATCAAATCCATCGGCTTTTCTCGTTACTGCAAAATAAATTGTCTCAAAAGGATTTTCGCTGACGATCGGAAAGTCAGTTCCGAAACAAACCCTGCTTCCGTTTTTAAATAGTCTGTCATAATTATGTTCCAAAGCCGGATCCTGAAGCATGCGTGAAGAAGTCAATGCGTCACTGAAGAGATGAGCCGGCTGAACCGAAGCTATCACATTCAGATCCCTGAATTTATCAAAATCTTCTTCCCTGATATGCTGAGCATGCTCTATCCTGAATCTTCTGTCCCTTTTTCCGTTGACTGAATCAAGTCGTTCATTGAGATCAAGCAGGTCTGTCACTGCTTTGTCGCCGATGGCGTGAACGGAAATCTGATAACCGGCTCTGTCAATTTCAAATGCCGTTTTCTCAAATTCCCCGCTGTTAACATATTCTGTCCTGATCCCTCTTCCGGGAATATCCTTGTAATCGGAATGCATGTAAGCCGTTCCGCTGGAAAGTGTTCCGTCATAAAACGCCTTGAAAGATCTGAAATTAATTAATTCCGTGTATTCTTCGAATTTGGATTTATGTTTTTCAATGTTATAAAATTCCGGGAAATGAAGTCTGGCGTCTACATTCATCAGAAGAGAATTCTTCTCCAGCATCAGTGAATAGATCTCAAGATCGGGAACAATAGTAATATCGGAGATCGAAGTAATGCCGTAAGAGTTGAATCTCTTCATGATATTTAAGGCGGCTTTTAATCTGCTCTGAACGGTCGGTTTTGGCAGCGTAGAAAGTATAAATTCCCTGGCTCTCTCTTTTATCTCACCTGTTATGATTCCGTTTCTTCTGATAATTTCTTCCTCTGTAAAATCATTCTCCCTGGATAAAATGCCGGATAGCTCCAGGGCTTTTGAATTGGCAAACGCCGCATGCGTATCGAATCTTGATATTACAACAGGAATATCATCGCATATACTGTCCAGAAATTCCCTGCTGAGATTGATTTCTTCCTTAAAATTTGATTCGGCAAAAAATCCTCCCTGTATGCATCCTTCATCTGCAGCGGCTCTGTATTCCCTTATCCCGTCTCTAAAATCATTTCTATATGAAGCATCTCTGAGGTCAAGCAGCGAACTAATATAAGCTCCCTCAATGAAATGGCAGTGACCGTCATGAAAAGCAGGCATTACAAGTTTTCCTCCGCAGTCTGTCACTTCATCAAAATCCTTTTTTATCTTTTCCGCTTCAGATCCGCTTCCGGTAAAAATAATATTCCCTGTATCCGAATCAAAACCTACGGATTCAGAATAGTTATTCCGCGAACACCTGACTTTTGCATTTATCAGTAAAGTTTTCATTTATTATATTAAAAAAAATTAAAATAGCAATTTCCGATAAGTCTTAATAATTGTTTATCCTTATATTAGCGTAAATATTTTATAAATTAAACAAAATAAAAATCATGAAAAACGCAATCAACTGGTTCGCGGTTCCGGCAATCGATCTTAACAGATCAGTAAAATTTTTCAATACTATTTTCGGATTTGAAATGAAGATCCATAATATGGGAGGTCAGGACATGGCTTTTTTTCCTATGGAATCTCAGGAAGGAGTAGGAGGACATATTTTTGTTAGCGAAAAACACAAACCGACCTCGGACGGACCGATCCTGTATCTTAACGGGGGTGAGGATCTTCAGCCTGTTTTAGACAGAGTCGAAGGAGCCGGGGGAAAAATCATTACTCCGAAAACACAGATCTCACCTGAAGTAGGTTATATGGCGATGTTTACTGATTCGGAAGGAAACAAGCTTGCTTTACATTCGCCGAAATAAATTAAGAGTTTAATCAATTAAGAAATTTTAAAAAAATATTTAATTATATATTGGATAAATGAAATATTTTTTTTAAGTTATACATGTCGGCGCCAGCCGACACGTTCTTTCATATTTGTTCTTCCTTTAATTACCTCTGTGCGGTTTTATTCGTACAGAGGTTTTTTTTTGCATTAAAAACCAGTCATTGTATACAAACGCTTTTGACACAGAGATAAACATGAAAATAAGGATTGAAGGAAAATAAACTCAGATTGTACTATGATTATCAGCAAATATGAACTTATAGCTTTTTATTTAAGTTATACAAATTGCCTCAGAATTTAGTTAAATTAAAAGGAAAAAATTGAAAACAACTATTATAACAGTTTTACTTATCCTTGCCGGAATAATCGGATTCAGATTTATTAACGGCAGCGGAAAAGAAGACACATCAAAGAATATGACAATTCAGAAAATTAATAACCCGAAAGGAGCGTCTGATAAATTGGAAGTAGCGACACTTGCAGGAGGTTGTTTCTGGTGCATTGAAACAATTTTCAGGGATCTAAAAGGAGTGGAATCCGTAGTTTCAGGATACTCCGGAGGAAAAACAGAAAATCCGACCTATGAACAGGTATGTTCGGGAACCACCGGACATGCTGAAGTGGTACAGATCATTTTCGATCCGAAAGTGCTGAGTTATGAAAAGTTACTGGAAATATTTTTTCACATTCATGATCCGACCACGCTTAACAGACAGGGTGCAGACAAAGGCACGCAGTACAGATCAGCAATTTTTTATCACAATGAATCCCAGAAAAAAACAGCAGAGGAAGTAATCAAAAAAATTACTGAACAGAAATTATGGGACGATCCGATAGTAACTGAAGTAACAAAGTTTGATGTTTTCTATTCTGCCGAAGATTATCATCAGGACTATTACAATAATAATAAAGACAAAGCATACTGTTCGCTGGTAATAGCTCCGAAAGTAAGAAAGTTTTACAAGGAATACAAAGATTACATAAAAGACGATACGGGAAAATAAAATCCTCAACACTATAATAATAAAAGTCCGCTCAGGAAATTTCCGGGCGGATTTTTTTTATGTGGATCCTTGAAAATGATACTGCATTTTAATTTAGTTAGTCAACTTTCATTTCCAAAAGCCGGCATAGTTTATTTCCATTCACAAGTCCGGGACTTGCCGAAAACTATATCCCCGTTATCGTCTCAGCGGATCTAATTCACAGAGGTGATAATTTTAATGGTTTAAACTCAGATGATTAGAGTCCCGGGGGAATATCAGGCGTTTCCGGACAGACTGACCTGCTTAAGAAGACCGGCATTTTGATTTAAATTAAGAACGAACAGTTTAATTTAGTTTAATTAACATTGAATTTCTCTATATTGAAAAAAAAGTAACTGCGAAATCTGAATCTATTTTCACATAAACTTTAATATATATTGTAATGGACACTTCAAGAATTTCCTCTGGATTTGACATTGAATTTCAGCTCGGATCAAAATGGTTTCTAACAGCATTAAATCTGTTAAACGACAACGGATTGCTCGGTCCTCCGGGAATACCAATTATTATTTCCGCCGTTCAGATAACATTTGATCCCGGCTGGGATCTGGAGATCACAATAGCAGGATTTGCAATACCTGTTTTTGCAAGAGCAGAACTGAGCGCCGGCGGAGATGAATTAATACTTACGACAAACATTCCTCAGATCCCGCCCCGGACAATACCATTCGGCGTATTGAAAAATCTCGCCGCTCCTCCTGTACTTGTAAAACTCGCAGGTGACGCTGATCATGAAAATGTAATTGCTTTGCTCGCTAATCTTGATATTCATGCCGAGCCTCAGTCTGATGAACCGTTACCGCCGGGAGAATTTTTAGAGCGTGGTAATGCTGATGATGCGCAGTCTTTTCTCCCAATGGGAAAAGACTCGGCATTCGGAATGGGGAAAGATACTTTCCCGAGATTCGCAAACAATATCTGGCACACAAATCTGAGAGCTGAAGACGGTTCGCATCCTCTTCCGGATGAAGAAAATAAAAAAGGAACCTGGTCTAAGGTTTCAATGAAGCCAAAAAACGGAAAGATAGTGATAACGCTTGAAGGAGACATCCCTCTGGATTCTCCGATCATAGATCTCATTCCCGATCCTCATGTGAAGATAACTCTTACTATCAAGCCGGTTGTTAACAACAGTGTTCTGAGCTTTACAATTGATACGGACACAGATGTTGACATGGGTCTGCTCGGTGATCTTTTCGGAGGTATTACCGGAGGAGTCGCGGGCGGGATAATCGGTTTCATCGTTGGATTGATCACAGGCGGAATTCTTTCCGCAGTCCTGATCGGAGCAGGGATCGGCTTTGTCGCAGGAGTGATCATTATTGAAGTAGCTGAAGTAATTGCCGAAGGAATTGTTAACAATGAGATCAAAGCGAAAATTAACGGAAAGACATTACCGGATATTAACTGCTGTGAGACCGGAATTGTGCAAATAGCCAAACCTGACAGTGAAGGAGGATTCAACCTTTCCGTGCTTGATTCAATACCAGCTTCCATTCCGGTTCATACGGCAAATCCGGATAATGAACTGCTTTATAAAATTAGCTATCTGGTTACATCTGAATATGATGAGCTTGCTGTGAATTCAAAAGGATTTGCGGCTGCCGGAGCAAGCGGAACCGATGAAAAATTTCAGCCGGAAAAAGTTACTGTGAAAAGTTTTAATTATGACAGCAATAATGAGAAGCTTGTTTCAGTTACATATAAAAGGTCTGATTCCCAGGAACAAACCATTTCCGCTGAAGAAGTCTTTGACCGCGCGGCTCAGGGGGAATTGACACCGCCTTTTAAAATATTTGAAAAGCCTGAAAAATCAACTCTGAGAATTCCTGAAGGGAAACTTGCATGCGTATGTCTGAAACCCACAGCGATCAATCAGGAAAAAACCATAGTGAAGCAGATCGAATTTGAAAACGGACTCAGAATAAAAACTGAAGATGCAATTGCTCTTCAGGATGCGGGAGCAATTGTAGTGATCGGTTACCAGCTTATTCATCCTAAGGATTATAATGCTTACTTCCGTGCCAAAGCTGATTTCTTTAAAGATAATAATTTTGAGAGCCTGCCTAAGTTTTAATTATTAAGAAAGAAGTATTTCCTGAAAAAGTGTTTCACATTTAAAAATATTTCTAATTAAGTCAGAATTCAGAAAACGGATTCTGACTTTGATTTTTTTCTGGTAGGTTTTGAGTTTTTTTCTTTTGCATTATCTTTATTTTAGGATTAACTTGATTACGTAAGTTTAAACAGGGGAATTTAATTTGGTAAAAAAGCATTCCTAAAAATATCTGTACTCCCCGTTGATTTAAATTACATTTATTCAAATCAAACTTAATTTATATATGAAAAGTAATCTATTTTTTGTTTTAACTGCCCTCGTGATATTATCCTTCGGGTTTGAAAACACAAACGCCGCTCCGCGAAACGTCCTGATAGAATACGTCACCGGCACCTGGTGCGGTAACTGTCCCTGCGGGCATCAGACTGTTAATACAATTTTGAATCAGCACCCGAATACTATAGTTCTTGCATATCATGCATTCAGTAATGACCCTTTCAGAAATTTCAACGGCAACGAGATCGTCGGACTCTTTGGATTCAGCTCGACGCCTACTTCTTCGATTGACAGAAATGTTTTTATCGGCACACTGAATTATCCCCTATGGACAGCAAGTGTAAATGACAGATATGGTACATCTCCGGATGCTCCCGTGAATATTGACATTATTTCAAAATCATATAATGAAATTAACAGAGAACTTACTGTAAATGTCGAAGCATCTGCTCTTGAAGATTTAAATGGACAGTATAAAATTACTGCTGTGATCGCTGAAGATAATATTATCTATCAGCAGAATTTTTATTCACAGTGCGGAACTCCGGGAATAGTCCAGAATTATACTCATGATCACGTTACACGAAATATTATCAACGGAGCAGCAGGGGAGAATCTGAATTCAGGCGGCACATGGTCTAACGGTCAGATGATCTCAAAGAATTTCCAGACGACACTGGATGCTTCATGGAATGCTGAAAACTGTAATATTGTAATTTATGTATACCGAGAAGAATCATCCCTTAGAAACTCTGAAGTCCAGCAGGCGGTAATGGAAAGTGTTACAGGAACGACCGGCATTACTCCCGTCAGCTCATCAGTTCCTGTAGGCTATGAACTTTCACAAAACTATCCGAATCCTTTTAATCCGAATACGAATATTAAGTTTTCAATCCCGGAAGACGGAAATGTTAGTTTTAAAGTATATGACATCAGCGGAAAAACAATAGGGGATTATGTGAATGGATTTCTGCAGCGAGGGAGTTATAATGTAGAAATCGACGGCAGCGGATTTGCGAGCGGTTTATATTTCTATGAACTCCGCACTGAAAAGTTCTCTGACAGGAAGAAGATGATACTTCTGAAATAACGACATTTGTCGCCTCAAAAGTTTAGTCATCCGCAGGGTTTTGTAATGTGCAATCCTGCGGATTTTTTTTTGTTCAGCTTTCCGGAATTCTGCGCTCTCAAGAAAGCATTATCAAATTAACGCAAAGAAACTAAGTCGCAAAGCTGACATACATCCAATTTTATAAATCACTAAAGCAGCGAAACCGGCTTATAACAAAGTCAGTAAGTCAAAATCGAATTAAGTAATAAGTTGTAACAATTTCTCTCTGAGCGTGAAGCTGTGTTATATAATGATCCCGTTAAAAGACTGAAAAATAATTTATGTATCTCCCGCTTTTTGTAATAGGGGAAAAAAAGTGTTTTGTGAAGTTGATAATTAGGCAATGATCTTTACCAAAGAAAACAGGTCTTAAAAAATATAACAATGTAAACCAATATCTGATATGAATAAAACGAAAGTGAACTTGAAATAAGATATTTCAAAATTAAATGATAATCAGTAAATGAAATCAGAAGGAATTTGATGATCAGAGAAATAATTTTGAATCTCAAACAAAGACCAGTCAGTCTAAAACAATAAAGTCATGGATTCAGGCGAAGACTCTAAAATGTCAGTCAAATCAGTCTGAAAGTGAAACAAAGAAGCGTAAATACCAAACAAAGAAGCTGAATGTGAAACAATCTTCGGTAAAAGTGAAACAATTTTCAGTAAAAGTGAAACAATTTTCAGTGAATGTCAAACAAAGAAGAGTGAATGCCAAACAAAGAAGTGTGAATGTCAAACAATGAAGTGTGAATGTGAAACAATTTTCAGTGAATGTCAAACAATGAAG
>JAFDZR010000041.1:14264-18693 GCA_018266875.1 Bacteroidota bacterium | reverse complement strand
CTTTCTTTTGGTCGTACAAAAGAAAGTACATTTACTCCAGTAAATTTTGATTTCTTAAGCTAAACGATTTGGACACAATTGAATTATAATATTTCTGATTCCGGCTTTGACTATTTTATTCAGGATCCTGAAATTACTATTTCTAAATTTTTTGACAAAGATCAATAACATTTAATTTTTTTTTGGTTATTTTTGAATAAATGAAATATGTAAAGAGAATAATAAGTTATACGAAACCTCCCAGCGCATGGAAAGTTTCTGTGATCATCGTAAGCGGAGTGATGACCGGAATGATACTGTGGATCCTGTATGTTGGAAATGCAGCATCGTACCTTTCTGATAAACCGGAAACATGTATTAACTGTCATGTAATGAACACCCAGTATGCTTCCTGGCGAGTCAGTTCCCATGCAAATGTTGCTACCTGTAACGACTGTCATGTCCCCCAGGACAATTTTGTAAGAAAATATTTATTCAAAGCTTCAGATGGACTAAGGCATTCCACAATATTTACTCTTAGGCTGGAACCCCAGACTATAAGAATAAAGAGCATGGGAGCCGGTGTTGTTCAGGAAAACTGTAAACGCTGTCATCAGAATCTTATTGATCATACAAATCTTAGAACGGAAGAAAATGACGGGGAAAGAAAGTGCTGGAGCTGTCATGAAGAGACTCCGCACGGAACTGTCAACAGTCTTTCATCTTTTCCGAATGTAAATATAGATAAGCCGGCGAAATTACTTCCTGACTGGCTGGAAAATTATAATTTAAATACTGAAAAATGAGAAAAATTAAAGAAATAGTTGCCGAGAAACCCTGGTTTGGATGGGTTCTTTATTTGTCAACTATAGTGATTGTCTTTCTTCTGGGACTGCTTGGAAGTTCCATCATAGAAAGAAGAAGTGAAGCAAACTTAATCCTTCAAAAAGTAAAACCGCTTGCTGAATGGGAACCGCGGAATGAAGTCTGGGGAGAGAATTATCCAAGAGAATTCGAATCATATATTTTAACGCTTGATACTTCTTTCGCAAGTAAACACGGCGGAGGAAAGAAAATTGATATGCTAGAAAGATATCCTGATATGGTGATACTCTGGGCGGGTTATGCTTTTTCAAGGGATTATAATCAGGGGAGAGGTCATTACTATGCAATCAAGGATCTCAGAAATACCCTGAGAACTGATGTTCCTCAGCCAAGCACATGTTACTCATGCAAAAGTACTGACGTCCCAAGAGTAATGGATATTATGGGAGCCGGCGAATTTTATAAAAAACCGTTTAAGGAATTGGGAGGCGAAATTGCCAATGCTATCGGATGTCAGGATTGTCACGACCCAAAATCCATGAACCTGAGAATTACAAGACCTGCGCTAGTTGAAGCTTTCAACAGACAGGGAAAGGATATTACGAAATCCACTCATCAGGAAATGAGATCGCTGGTCTGCGCTCAGTGTCATGTTGAATATTATTTTAAAGGTAAGGAAGAAAAGTATCTTACCTTTCCATGGGATGACGGACTTACTGTTGAAGATATGGAAAGGTATTATGACAGCGTGAAGCATGTGGATTTTGTTCATGCTATCAGTAAAACCCCGATCCTTAAAGCTCAGCATCCGGATTACGAGATATTCAAAATGGGTATTCATTCCGAAAGAGGACTTGCCTGCGCGGATTGTCATATGCCATACAAAACATCGGGCGGTGTTAAGTTCACCGATCATCATATCCAGAGTCCTCTTAATAATATTTCAAATTCATGTCAGGTTTGCCACAGGGAATCCGAAGCTGATCTCACTAAAAACGTTTATGACAGACAGGATAAGATACTTGAACTTTCGAAGATTGCTACTCATTCGCTTGTGAAAGCGCATATTGAAGCAAAAACTGCCTGGGATAACGGGGCATCCGAAGAACAGATGAAACCCATACTCGATCTTATAAGACAGTCACAGTGGAGATGGGATTTTGTTTCCGCAAGTCACGGCGGAAGTTTTCACGCTCCGCTGGAATGCGCAAGAATCCTTGGCAACTCAATCGGGAGATCCGAACAGGCGAGAGTTTTACTTGCTGAATTACTCTCAATGCTTAATGTTAAACTTCCGGTGGAGATTCCTGATATTTCCACAAAAGAAAAAGCTCAGAAGTATATTGGACTTGATATGAATAAGTTGATAGAAAGCAAAAAAGTATTTCTTGAAACAGTCGTTCCGCAATGGGATAAAGAGGCTGCGGAAAGGCACGGAAAGCTGGATGAAAAATACAAAAATTAATCCCGGAAATTAACGGACATTCTATGAATGAAAAAGCTGGATTTTTATTAAGAACTTTTTTTACAATTTTTCTCAGCATCAGTCTGTCGGCTTTTGGAGGATATCTTGGGAGACTTACTTTAAGTTCATCAGCTGGATTTGAAGGCGGAGCTGTTATCTTCTGGTATGTTACAGGAGGATTTATCGCGGGGATCATTTCCGGAATAATATTTTCCGGAAAATTATCCCGCAGATCTCTGATATCGGCAACTGTTATTGCCGGACTGACGGCTGCTGTTGCTGCCGGAATATTATTAAACAGATTAAACAACCTGTAAAAAGTATTTCTCCTGAATATTTCTTAATAGCTGTAAGAGTATTTTTGCAGAAGTATGTTTAATTTATTATGAATGATTTTTCGAATTATTATAATAATTTTCATTACTCTTTTACAGGCAGTCACCCGTACCTGAAAGAGAAAAGAATTTAACCTTACCCAAAGAAAGAATCATGCTTAATCTATAATGATTCAACATTTACACTTTAGGATATCCCGCTCACATTTATTCTAAGAAGAATTATTTTTCCGGAGATAATTATTATTGTTGATTTAGTTTTTCAATATGATAATTCCGGATCTATTCAGTTTTTCTGTTCCAGTTCGAACTCCCGAAATTATCTCCCTCCTGGGAATTTAAAACAAAATTATCATTTGAAAGAATATTTATCAACAGCTTGCCATGCTGTAATATAGATCCTTTAGGAACGTCAGCCCAGGTAAGTGTTAATAAATTACCGTTTATTGTACCATGTGCAACATTGGACCATGTTGGATTTTCGCTGGATTCTTCTCCATACCAGAGTACCTCATTTCCAATCTGACGGACATAATAATGTCCGCCCCAGTCACAGATAAATACTCCTTCTATATTGTAACTTTCTTTGGAATATTTGTCTTCCTGCGGGAAAGAAATGCTGCTTGTTAAAAGGATCAACAGACCAAGAGTAAATATAAATTTGATGTACTTTTTCATAAAGCATTAAAATTTAAATTGTTAAAATAAAAGTTGTTCAGTTAATAGGTTTTAAACTATTAATGATTTTCTGAATTAAGTCATTGTATTCCAAAGCTAAATCCTTTGGTATTGAATAACTGATTTTAATTATTTTTTTTTCAGGGGTTTCAAGAAGTAAGTATTTTACCTTATTGTTCTGAATGATACCTTCCATATCTTTGACTTTAAGTTTGTGAATTGTATAATCCTTAACTATATATATAGAATCATCAGGATAAAGAAGTTTTAATTCATTCATAGATTCTTTAACTGCTTCGTTTAGATTAACTGTTTCGGAAATTTGGAATTGTATTTGCAGATTTTCAGATTGCGGCATAAGCAAAAGAAGCAAATGTTCTCTTACCATCCAGTCATCCGGATACCAGAAACTGATTTTTGCATTTGTGTAATTGTAGATATTTCCCTGTGAATAAAGCGGTGATAAAAAAATCACTGAGAAAAACAGGAAAAAAATAATTCTTATTGAGTTTTTCATGGCAGTAATAATTTTATTTAAAAGAACTTTTTACATTTCAAATTATTTTATTAGCGTTTAAAATTAAATTCAAAAAAAAATACCAGGGTATATAAAATAAAAAACAAAATGGCTATAATTGTATTGAATAACTATTAATAATTATAAATTATCAAAATTAATAATGGCATTTAATGAAATCACAGCCCGGCGTATAGGCGATCTGCTTATGAAGAAAGGAATTGTTTTCGAAGAAAAAAAAATGTTCGGAGGCATCGCATACATGATAAACGGAAAAATGGCGGCGGGAGTAACTAAAGATGATCTTATGGTAAGAATTAAGGAATCTGAATACGCGAAAGCACTTTCAGACCCTTCGGCACGCGAAATGGATTTTACAGGCAAACCTCTGAAAGGATTTCTTTATGTCAGTAGTTCAGGAATAAAAACTGAAAAAGCCCTTGAAAAATGGCTGAATTACGGAATTGAGTTTGTAAATGAAACTAAGAAAAAAATAAAGTAAATAAGAAAAAATAGGTCTGTGTAATCAGGTTATAAAAACCTGTCTCAACTGTTTCCGGTCTCCGGAATTACTATTGACGATTCCTGAGTTCAAAGTCCGCAGACCCAATAGTGTCCAAAACGTTTAGT
>JAFDZR010000041.1:0-14119 GCA_018266875.1 Bacteroidota bacterium | reverse complement strand
AAAGTTTAAAAGATTTTAAATATTAAAGCATTTCTTATGATTAAAAATTAATTTGGACAGTATTGCCGCAGACCGCTTCTCTCCAAAATATTCTCTCTTTTTATAATTCATTATATTAACTATTTTACTTCACATTACAAACGTTTCATAAAGTAAATCTATAAGAATGAAAATATTTATCGACACGGCAAATCTGGATGAGATCCGGGAAGCTGCAGATATGGGAATACTGGACGGAGTTACAACCAATCCGTCACTTGTTTCTAAAGAAGGACATAAGGATTTCAGATCAATGCTGGAAAAAATATGCTCAATGGTAGACGGTGACATAAGCGCTGAAGTGGTTTCCACAAAATGCGAAGATATGCTGAAAGAAGGAAGAGAACTTGCAAAGATCCATAAAAACATTGTTGTAAAAGTCCCTTTGATAAAGGAAGGTCTGAAAGCGGTAAAAATCTTCTCCGAAGAAAACATCAGAACTAATGTAACGCTTTGTTTCTCAGCTTCTCAGGCGGTACTTGCCGCTAAAGCAGGAGCATACATAATAAGTCCCTTCGTCGGAAGGCTTGATGATATTTCTCAGAACGGTATGGAGCTTATCCAGCAGATAGTACAGATCTACGGAAATTATAATTATCAGACACAGGTTCTTGTCGCTTCAGTTCGTCATCCTATACATTTTGTTGAAAGCTGTCTGATCGGCGCTGAGATTGCAACCATGCCGTTTAAAGTCATTGAACAGCTTGCTAAACATCCTCTGACCGACATAGGACTTGATAAATTTTTAAGCGACTGGGAAAAGCTCCAGGGTAAATAAACTTTAATAAAATTTTTAAATATTTTATAATTGAAAAAAACAGCGTTCTATAATATTCATAAAAGTATCGGCGGTAAAATGGTTGAATTTGCAGGTTATGAAATGCCGGTTCAGTATGAGGGTATTATCGCTGAACATAAAGCGGTACGCGGGTCTGCGGGAATTTTTGATGTCTCGCATATGGGTGAAGTGGAAGTAAGAGGTAAGGATGCGCTTGCTTATCTTCAGAAGCTTACAACCAATGACGTTTCGAAACTTGAGAAAGGCGATGTTCAGTACTCCGCAATGTGTCTTAAGGACGGCGGCATTGTGGATGATCTGCTTGTCTATAATTTCGGTGATCATTATATGCTTGTCATAAATGCATCAAATATTGACAAAGACATAAACTGGATGAAAGAAAATCTCTTCGGTGATGTGACTCTGAAAAATATTTCGGATGAGACTTCGCTGCTGGCTGTTCAGGGTAAGAATTCCATAAATATTCTTCAGCAGCTCACAGATACGGATCTCTCACAGCTTGAGTATTATAAGTTTACTGAAGGGAAAATTGCAGGACAGGATGCCGTTATTTCTCATACAGGATATACCGGTGAGAAAGTCTGTTTTGAAATTTACTCTTCTTCTGATGTAAAAAAATCGGAGGAATTATGGAATGCAATTTTTGAAGCAGGAAAGGAATTCGGTCTGAAACCCGCAGGTCTCGGAGCAAGAGATACTCTCCGACTTGAATATGCTTTCAGACTTTACGGAAATGATATGGATGAAACCAACAATACAATAGAAGCCGGACTGGGTTGGATAACTAAACCGGATAAAGGTGAATTCAACGGCAGAGAAGCTGTCCTTCACGCAAAAGAAAATCCCGTTAAAAAACTTGTTGGTTTTGTCGTTGAAGGAAGAATGCCGGCAAGACACGGGCAGGAAGTGTATTCAGGCGGTGAAAAGATCGGAGTCGTAACAAGCGGAAGTCTTTCACCTATGCTGAATAAAAACATCGGACTTGCTTACATAAACAACGGATTCAACAAAACCGGAACTCCGGTTGAGATTCTGGTTAGGGATAAAAGAATAAAAGCAACTATTACAAAGACGCCGTTTTTACAATGATCAGAGTATAGTTTGGATTTTAAAATTAATTAATGATCTACATCGAAAGGTAACAGTAAAGTAAAATGAAAAGCATAAATATACTTCTCACACAGTCACTGGTCCAGGATGACCTGGTATTAAAGGATAAAAATGTAATTATTCTTGACGTGCTGAGAGCAACTACCACAATGACGGTAGCTCTTGCCAACGGAGCGAGGGAAATTATTCCAACTGAAAGCATTGCGACCGCTGTAAGGGTTGCCAAGGGTTCAAAAAATTCTCTTCTCTGCGGCGAAAGAAACGGAAAGATCGTTGACGGATTCGGTCTGGGAAATTCTCCCCTTGAATACACACCTGAAGTGGTAAAGGACAAAGCGCTGATTTTCAGCACCACTAACGGAACTCTGGCAATTATTAAATCAAAATTCGCAAAGAACTGTGTGCTCGCAAGTTTTTTAAACATTTCCGCTGTGGTTGATTATGTAAATTCAATTGATGAGGATTTTACTATAATCTGCTCGGGTAAACTAAACGATTTCTGTCTCGAAGATGCAGTCTGCGCAGGGATGCTTCTGAATAAGCTCAGCGCTGGAAGAGAACTTGAAATGAAAGACTCTGAAATTGCAGCTATGAATTTATGCAATGATCTGGCAATGCTTCTGAATGTTCCTTCACAGGAAAAAATACTCAGACTGTTTAATATCTCGGAACACGGTAAATATCTTTCCTCTATCGGATTTGAAAAGGATCTGGAAATAGCTTCGAAGCTGGACTCATATCCATATATTCCATTATTCAGAAACGGTGTGGTGAAATTCAAGGAGATGTTTGAAGGTGAATCGAGTCAGAAATCAAAAATGAAAAGAGTAAACATAGGTGTTAAAAAAGAGGAAGTGAAAGAAAAGTAGGAGAAATAAAATTTTCTAATTTAATATTTAGAAATGAAGCAAAGTAAAAAATCCCGCTTGGTCAGCAAAAACACCGGTAATCAGCCGGCAAGAAGAAATTCTTCAAAGGAAGATATCAGTATCTCTGAAGATTTTAAAAAGCAGCTCCTCGGATTCCTTGTATCAGTGTTCGGGATCATGATCTGTCTGGCAATTCTCTCATACTCCGACAAGGATCAGGCTACTCTCGAGCGATTGAGCTTTCTGAATATTTTCAAAAAAGAATCCTATTCAACTGCATTCGTCACTTACAACTGGCTTGGAATTGCCGGCGCTTATCTGTCTTCTTTTCTCGTAAATAATTTTTTTGGATATTTTTCACTTATCGTATCCGTGATCTTTACGGCTTTCGGAATTACACTGCTGATAAAAAGACCGCTGAACAGAACAATTCAGTTCAGCATTTATGCCTCTATGCTGATGATGATGCTTGCTTCGTTCTTCGGACTGATAAGAATATTAACCTCAGCGGAATTCATTTCTCCAAAACTCAGCGGTACCACCGGGGATTATTTTGCATCAATTTTCTATCATACACTTGGAAATGTAGGGGCAACTGTCTTCTTCTCTGTTTCTATTTTACTGCTAGGTTTCCTTCTCATTGACGGAAACATTGTTAAGACGCTTGTAAGATTCAGATTATTCTTTGAAAATCTTATTCTGAAATTCAAAAAGGAAAAAGAAGATCTGGTTCAGCAAAAAGAAATAAAGGGTAAAGTTTCAATTCCGGATGAAGTGGAAGGCGAAGACAGCGAGATTGAAAAAGCTTTGATCAAGGAAAGGGAAAAGATCCTTAAAAACAAATTCTCAAAGTCAGGAGATATTAGATCAGGTGAAAATAGCGGACTGATCAAAGAAACGGAAATTAACCGTCCGAAGCAGGATGAACCCGGTGAGATTGTTATTAAGGCAAAGAAACAGAAAGAACCGCAGGCTGAACCGGAACTTATAAGCGGTGCCGGATTAAAAAATGAAAAAGATGAACTTGACGTGAATCCCGAAAATTCAAATGACGTTCAGTCGCTTCAAAGCAAAAAAGAAGAGGATTTTAAGGAAGAAAAACTTGAGAAATATAAATTTCCGGTAATTGAAATACTGAGAGAGCCGACCAAAGAAGAATTCGATACAATTCCGAATGAAGAGCTTACGGAAAACGGAAGACTGCTTCAGGCAAAGCTTCTGAAATTCGGCATTGAAGTGGAAAAAGTCTTTGCAACACCCGGACCTGTCGTAACACTGTACGAGCTTGTTCCCGCTGCGGATGTAAAACTTTCCAAGATTGAATCGCTGCAGGATGACATTGCCCTTGCCATGAAAGCAAAAGGTATAAGAATGATCATTCCTATCCCGGGTAAGGGAACGGTTGGGGTTGAGATACCGAATAAAAGAGCCCAGCTTGTAAGGATAAGAAGTCTGTTCACTTCCCAGAAATTCAAGGACAGCAACAAATATCTGCCCGTCGCATTCGGAAAAACAATTGACGGTGAAGTATTCATAGACGACCTTGCAAAAATGCCTCACCTGCTCATTGCGGGTGCTACCGGTTCAGGAAAGAGTGTCGGAATAAATACAATTATCGCAAGTCTTCTTTATAAACTGCATCCTTCTGATCTTAAATTTGTAATGATCGATCCGAAGAAGATAGAACTCAGTCTTTATTCAAAACTTAAAAAGCATTTCCTTGCTACCTCGGGAGATATAAACGAGAGTATTGTAACAAGTCCTTCAAACGCAGTATCGGTTTTAAAAAGCGTTGAATGTGAAATGGAAAACAGATATGACAAGCTGGCAAATGCCGGGGTCAGAAACATTGAAGCATATAATGAAAAGTATGCACAGGGAAGTCTGAAAGACAATGATGTGATCAGACATAAAAAAATGCCTTATATAGTTGTTATAATTGATGAGCTTGCCGATCTTATGATAACAGCCAAGAGAGAGATAGAGGAACCGATTGCAAGAATAGCTCAGATGGCAAGAGCTGTTGGTATACATCTCATCGTAGCTACACAGAGACCGTCTGTTGACGTTATAACCGGAGTGATAAAGGCAAACTTCCCGGTAAGGATTGCTTATCAGGTAGCTTCCAAAATTGATTCAAGGACAATTCTTGATATGGGCGGAGCTGATCAGCTGCTGCGCAACGGCGACATGCTTTATCTTTCATCTGCATCATCCAAACCTATTCGGATTCAGAATGCATATATTACTACTGATGAATGTGAAAAAGTTGCTGAATTCATCGAGGATCAGGAAGGATTTTCCAAACCTTATCTCCTGCCTTCCATAATAGAAAAGAAGTCAATTACTTATGGAAGTGAAGAGGACAGAGATGAACTTTTCGGTGAAGCTGCAAAACTTATTTTCAAACTTCAGCAGTGTTCGGCGTCCACTCTTCAGAGAAGATTGAGACTCGGATACGCAAGAGCTGCAAGAATTGTGGATCAGCTCGAAGAAGCCGGAATTGTCGGACCAAAGAACGGATCCAATGCGCGTGATGTGCTTATTACTGACGAAGAAGAACTTATGGAATTTTTATAAAATATAATGTCTCACATTCTTATCACAGGCGGAACGGGAATGCTGAGCGGCGCTGTAAAAAAATTCCTTTCTGAATGTGAAACCGTTTCCGTCATTGCAAGACATGAAAACGGTTTTAAAAAAATCATTTCCGGATCAAATTTTCCTCAAAGACTGAATCCAATTATTACTGACTACTCTGATGCTGACCTCCTTTCCGGAAAACTTATGTCATCCATTCATTCCAAAGGTGCTGTCAGTATTGCGGTAAGCTGGATACATTCCCATTCTGAAAAATCCCATGAAATTATTGGCGATTTATTAAATTCACAGAATATCAATTCTGAATATTACAATATCCTCGGAAGCGCTTATTATAATCCTTCTAATATCAGTTCAGACACTGAACGGATATTTTCAAAATACAGGAACATTTTCTATAAAAGAATCATACTCGGTTTTAAAACTGAAAACGGAATATCAAGATGGCTTACAAATGATGAGATCAGTGCCGGCGTAACGGAAGCTGTGACCCTCGGAGCAGATGAATATAAGATCGGCTTGACCGAGCCGTGGAAAAAAAAACAGCTTTGATAAACTATTAGAAACAATCAACCTTACCCTGACAGTCCCCGCGGGCATGGAGGATCAGACTGTGGTTGGCGAGAAAGAAAAAACCCATAAGAATCCAAAGGGATTACATTCGGCTTTAGGTGCTAAAAAATTGCACTACTTTTCTGTTCCTAATTTAAATACCTTTGCGGAAAAAGGAGACGTTATGTTAAGAATTATTATCTTTTTAATGTCATTTTGCATTTTACCTGTTCAGTTAACATTTTCACAGCAATGGATAGAAAATACAAATCCCGGAAAAAATTATCTGAACATTGCTGCTGACTCGGATATAAATATTGTCTTCAGCAGAAACATTTTACAGTCCTCTTTGAATCCATCAAACATTACTGTCCGCGGCAGTATCAAAGCGCTTTATAATCCATCTTTTAAATACAACTCTGAAAATCACTCGGTGACTATGCATTCGGATGAACCTTTTAAAACAGGTGAGAATATTTTTGTAACTGTCAGCGGGAATATTCAGGATACTCAGGGGAATCATATGGGAAAAGGGGTGAACTGGATGTTCACGGTTCAGGCGCAGAAGGGGACAGGTTTCTTCAGCGTGGATCCCAATATTTATATAACGGGAATTTATCCCGGTGAAATAATTTCAAAGGATATTGATAATGATAACGATATCGATATTATAGTGGCAAACAAATTATCATACAATGTGGAATTGTTTAAAAACAACGGTTCCGGAAATTTCATCAAATCAGTAATCATTCAGGAAAGCGACGTAATTTCAGACCTGAAAGCTGCGGACATTGATAATGACGGCAGAATGGATATTCTTATCAGTCTTGAAAATTTAAATTTGATCAGAGTATATAAGAATAACGGTGACAATACCTTTACGCTTATAAGCAGTTTGTTAACCGGACGCAGACCGATCTCAATGGTTGTTTCAAATTTTGATCCGGATATCCTTCCTGATCTTGCAGTCGCTGACTGGGATGATGATGTTGTATCATTATATAAAAATTTCGGCAGCGGGAATTTCCAGTTTTACAATTATCTGTATCCGGGTTACAGACCGCTTTCTCTGCTGGCAGGTGATTTTGACAATGACGGAGATAACGACCTCGCTGCTGGTATAGACTTTGCTCCGGCTGAAGTCACACTGCTGAGAAATGACGGCAACGGTAACTTTATTAATTATGCTGTCATACTCACGCGCGACAGACCTTATTCCATTTCAGGGAATGATTTTACAGGAGACCATTTTCTTGATATGTGTGTCTCAAATCTTTATGACAATTCTCTGTCCCTTCTTGTTAATAATGGTATTAATTTTAATTCCTATCTGTTGACATTCGGCGGGAGCTATCCAAGGGTTATAGTCAATGCTGACTTTGATCATGACGGGGACATGGACCTGGCTGTAAATGCTTCAAACTCATCTAACATCACTGTATACAGTAACGATGGAAATAATTCATTTACAGGAAGAATAATTCTGAATCCTCTCGGTAATTCCTATTCAATTACAGCAAATGATTTTGACAATGACGGCGACATTGACATAGCTTCAACAAATCATAACTCAAACGCCCTTGTCATTTTTAAAAATATTAATTCAGTTGGTATTGAACCGGTTGGAAATTCAGTTCCTGATAAATACGAACTGAGTCAGAATTATCCGAATCCGTTCAACCCATTTACAAGCATAAAATTCAAAACAGCCAAAAGCGGTTCTGTGAATCTTGACTTATATGATCCGCTTGGAAATTTAAAAGGTAATCTGGTAAATGATTTACTTGCTGCCGGTGATTATGAATTTAAACTCGACGCAGGTAAATTCAATCTTTCCAGCGGTGTCTATTTCTACAGGATTAAGGCAGGAGATTATTCGCAGACCAGACAAATGATCCTTATAAAATAATCTGAAATTAAATTCCCGGTCAGGAGGAAAGAATTTCAAAAACTTCAGTAATTAATTTTTAAAAGCAACCGTATACCGGCAACCGGTAATTCACAATACAGAATTGTATCTTACTCCCATTTAAAAACCTTCACGGCTATAGCGTAAACAACAACTCCCCACGCTGCCATAATAAGAATATCATATCTTACATCATAAAGTCCGGCGCCTTCGAAAGAAATTTTTCTGAGCGCTTCATTGAGATAAGTAAGCGGAAGAGCGTGACTAACCGGCTGCAGCCATTCCGGAAAATTTGAAATCGGGAAGAATGTTCCTGCAAGCAGAAACTGCGGCAGTGTAATGAGGTTTGCAATTGATGGAACGGCGCTTTCGTTTTTTGCTATGCCTGATACCACAAATCCGAATCCAAGGAAAACTAACAAAGCAATTACGGACATTATCATCATGTTTAAGAAGGTCACAAACCCGTTTATAAGTGTAAACCCGAAGAAAAAATATCCGATCAGTATTATTATCAGAGAGGTGAATATTGAAAAGATCAGCCGGCTTAGCGATTCACCGAGAATTATATAAACTTTCTTAACTGGAGTCGAGAAAAATCTTTTGATCACGAGAGTCTGGCGAAGACTGATAAAAATAAAAGCGGTGCCGAACACACCTGCGCTGAGAAGTGAAAAGCCGAGCTGACCCGGCAAAATAAAATCAATTGTTTTGAATTTCCTGCCTTCTACCACCTGCTCTTTGAGTTCGGTCTTCGGGATTTTCACATCGGAAACAGCCAGATTCTGTTTGTCCACTATTTCATTCACGATCATTTTTAAGATGCTGCCTCTTTCCGGCGAAGCTTTTGTGGTTTTAAGATTTACTACGGTTTTTCCGGATTGATCTTTTTGAATTCCAATCACGGCATCGATCCTGCCCTTTTCAAGTTCAGAGTAAGCGAGATCATCTTTCATGTCTCTTTCTATCTTAACCGTACCGCTGCTCTTCAATCCCTGATAGACAGGATTCAAAGTATCAGAATTATTTTCAAATGCCACGTCGATCCTGAATCCGCCTCCGCCAATGAATCCAAATACAATTATAAAGATAAGCGGGAAAACGAGATTGAATACAACTGCTGAAGGATTTCTCAGAAGCGCTGTAAGACTCGCTTTGGTAAGAGAAAGCATTGCGCGGATCTGACTGTAATTGTTTTTTTCCATTTTTATATGAGCGGAAACTTGATAATGTTTTTTATAGAGTTAGACAGATTATTCATCTCTGATGGCATGTCCCGTGAGACTGATAAATACGTCTTCCAGAGATGCCAGTTTTACATGCCGCGGTCTTTCAAATCCTTTTTTAACGAGATCGTCAATAAGATTGTCCGGAGAATCAATTGTGATTATTTTGCCGTTGTCAATTATTCCGACTCTGTCACACAGGATTTCCGCTTCATCCATGTAGTGCGTTGTAAGCATTACGGTAGTACCTTTGGCTTTGATACCACTGATCAGATTCCATAGATTTCTTCTCGCCTGTGGATCAAGACCGGTTGTCGGTTCATCCAGAAAAATTATTTTAGGATCGTTAATGAGAGTTGTACATATTGAGAACCGCTGTTTCTGACCTCCTGAAAGTTCCTTGAATTTTGATTTCTTTTTTTCATTGAGATCAACAAGTTTTAATAATTCATCAGGGTCTACATTTACATTGTAAAGTCCTGCGAATAAAGCGATAAGTTCGTCCAGATGAAGATTGGGATAATATCCAGCCGCCTGAAGCTGAATGCCTATTATTTTTTTGATCTCGTTCTGATCCTTATCAACTGATAGTCCGTCAATGAAAACCTCACCTGAAGTCTTGTCGCGAAGAGTTTCCATGATCTCAAGAGTGGTTGTTTTCCCCGCGCCGTTTGGTCCGAGAAGTCCGAATATCTCTCCGCTCTTTACACTGAAACTTATTCCGTCTACGGCTGTGAGCTTTTCATATTTCTTAACGAGATCCCTTACGGTAATTATGCCTTTTGACAATTGCTGCTGCTGTATTGTTTTTTAATCAGTATTCAGAAAAAAAATATAGAAAGGTTTCTTTATTGAATATGTAATAGAATATGTAATAGTATGTGTAATAGAATATGTTCTCAAAACCTGTCTTGGATATTATGTCTAAATCCCAGTACAACAAATTATATAAAAAACCAAACTCCAATATCTGATTACTTCACCTATTTCTCTGTTTATCTTTTTCTTTACAGTCTTTTCTCTTTTTCCCTGACAGACTTTTTACCTTTTTCTTAATATTCTTTTCTCTTTTTTCCTAACAGTCTTTTCTCTTTTTCCCTAACAGACTTTTCACCTTTTTCTTAATATTCTTTTCCCTTTTTTTCTAACAATCTTTTCTCTATTTCCCTATAAATCTTTTCTCTTTTTTCTTAATATTCTTTTCTCTTTTTTCCTAACAGTCTTTTCTCTTTTTTCCTAACTGTCTTTACTAATCTTTCTTAACAGTCTTTTCTCTTTTTTTCCTAACAGTCTTTACTATTCTTTCTTAACAGTCTTTTCTCTATTTCCCTAACAGACTTTTCACTTTTTTCTTAATATTCTTTTCTCTTTTTTTCTATTTGTCTGTTCATTTCTCTTTTTGTCTATTTATTTATATTTCAAAAGTCTATGTGTCTATGTGTCTATGTGGTTATGTGTCTATGTGTTTATGTGTTTATGTGTTTATGTGTTTATGTGGTTATGTGGTTAAAAATCCTATGCGGTTCATACAACGTAAGCATCTAGACCCTGTCTGCCGCCTTCCCTACCGAATCCGCTTTCCTTGTAACCACCGAAAGGAGATGCCGGATTGAATTTGTTGTAAGTATTGGACCATACAACGCCGGCTCTAAGTTTACTCAGTGTTTTAAATATTTTCGAACCTTTGTCAGTCCAGACACCCGCTGAAAGTCCGTAGAATGTATTGTTGGCTTTTTCAACAGCTTCGGATGGAGTCCTGAATGTAAGTATTGACAATACCGGTCCGAATATTTCTTCATTAGCTATTCTGTGAGACTGTGCCACTTCCGAAAAAAAAGTCGGCCTGAAAAAATAACCTCTTTCAGGAAGATCACATTTGCTCTGATAGATCTCTGCTCCTTCGTTTATGCCCGCCTGAACGAGCTCCTTTATTTTTTCAAGCTGCATGAGTGAATTGATCGCGCCTACATCTGTATTCTTGTCAAGAGGATCACCGACTCTTAATGATGTTAATCTGTGCTTGAGTTTTTTTATCACTATTTCTTTTACGCTTTCCTGAACCAGGAGTCTTGAACCTGCACAGCATACATGACCCTGATTGAAATAAATACCGTTTATGATACCCTCAATAGCCGCATCAATCGGAGCGTCTTCAAATATAATGTTCGCAGCTTTTCCGCCGAGTTCAAGAGTAAGCTTTTTGCCTGTCCCGGCAGTTTGTCTCATTATGATCTTTCCTACTTCAGTTGAACCTGTGAAAGCAATTTTCTTTGTTTTGGGATGACCGACAATTGCAGCACCTGTCTTTCCGTCACCGGAAATAATATTTACAACTCCTTCGGGAAGTCCGGCTTCCTCGATCACTTCTGCAAGTTTGTATAATGTCAGAGGAGTTGTTTCGGCTGATTTTATTACGACAGTATTTCCACAGGCAAGCGCCGGAGCAATTTTCCAGGCTGCCATAAGAAGCGGAAAATTCCAGGGAATTATCTGTCCCGCTACTCCTATTGATGAAACCTTCCTGCCCGGGAATGCATATTTAAGTTTATCAGCCCAGCCTGCATAATAAAAGAAATGTGCCAGAGCAAGAGGGACGTCAACTGTCTTGGATTCCTTTATGGATTTTCCTCCGTCCATTGTTTCTATAACAGCAAATTCGCGGGCTTTTTCCTGTATGATCCTGGCAATCCGGAAAATATATTTTCCTCTTTCTTTTGGAGCCATTTTGCTCCATACTTTGTCGTATGCTTTTTCGGCTGATCTGACTGCTTTGTCAACGTCGGAGTCTGAAGCATAAGCAACCTGCGCCAGTACTTCTTCGGTAGCCGGATTTATTGTGTTAAAATATTTTTTAGACTTAACCCATTTCCCGCCAATGAACAGATCGTATTTATCTTTAAGCTTGATATGTTTTTTATCTTCAATGGATTTTGAGTATTCCCATTTCGGTTTTGCTTTGTCAGAATTTTTAATTAATCCATTAGATCTGCCCCCGGTATTAATGTCAGATTTACCGTTAGTATTTAATTTCTTCTTCCCGTCTGTTAATATTTTCATAATGTTTGTTTTGTTGTGCTTTGCTTATTTGCTTAAAAAGAGTAATATATTTATAAAAACTCCTCACAGCAGTCAAATAATTTATGCTTAAAATACAAATTAATAATAATTATATCTTTATAAAATGCTATTGAATTATTAATAAGGTAATGGATTAAATATTGATAGAATGAGTAATACCGAATTTTTTAATGTTAAACTGACGCTTTTTTTTAAAATCATTGCTTTAACTTTAAATTATTTTTAATTTTGAAAAATCTAATTAAAACTCTGAAAATGAAAAATTACTACAAAAGTCTTTTTGTTGCTTTATTTGTTTTTTCAGTTTCTTTTTATTCATCTGCTCAGCAGCCTATGAACCTGGACCTTCCATCACCTTTAAATACCGGGCACTACATTCCGGGTATATTCAGCCTTCGTGATCTTGCAACGCCTCCCGCTACAGGTCTTTATGTGCTTGATTATAATATGTACTTAAAAAGTGATAAGTATTTCAATAAAAACGGTGATGAAGTCAAAAGTATTACCGGACCGCTGGGATTTCAGACAAATCTTTCTCTTGACGTAAAGGGCTATGCTAATGTATTATCTTTGATTTATGCCAAGAAAACAAAAATTCTCGGTAATGCCGTTTTTTTATTCGCTTTAACACCGGTTTATACCACTGTAAATCCAAATCTCGCATACCAGAGGATAGGTCTGATAGATACATTGCAGTTATCTGGCAATGTAAATGCTGAAGTAAGCGGATTCGGAGATATACGCGTAATGCCTCTGTTCTTAAGCTGGCACTCGGATCAGTTTGATTTCACGGCAGGTTACGATTTTTTTGCGCCCACGGGAAGATATGAAAAAGGTGCAAGTGATAATGTCGGACTCGGGTACTGGTCTCATTTGATCCAGGCATTCGGATATTATTATCCGCTGAAGATAAAAGGCAAACCTTCACAGGCAATGGCTTTAATGCTCTCCGGAAGTTATGAAATGAATTCTAAGATCAAAGGCGTTGACGTCACCCCGGGAAGCAGGTTTACGGTTGAATACGGGATCAGTCAGTATCTGAGTGAACAACTTGAACTGACAGTAATGGGAGGAAATAATTTTCAGGTGGGTGAAGATTCAGGAAATGATGTTTGGTGGGATAAGTCTGTAAAAGATAAAATTGGATTTGCTTCATTTCAGATAGGTTACTGGCCGTGGAAGGACAGACTTTATACTTCCGCAAAATATTCACTTTCCTATGGTGAAAAGCAGAGACTTAACATGAATATTTTGCAGCTTAATTTAACTTATGTTACAGGTCTGTTAGGAGACAGAAAAATCAAATAAACTTTCGGAATATTATCTAAAAGTTTTACCCCAAAGACCCGGAGTAATCCTTTTTGTCCAGTCAGATTCCCGGACTTTTCGGACTCAGCCGGCAAGATGACTCCGGATAAGCAGAAAAACAAATAAATCTGCTGAAGAGACTGAATTTTTTAAATTTCTACTTCAGCGCCCCTGCTGCAGATAAAACTAAACCTTCCCAGATCAAAGCAGACTGACAGAATACAATTTAGTAGTTATCGCCTCAAAAATTCTAAGACTCAAAGGTGATTATGTTAATGGTTTCTAACTGCAAGTATTAGAGTCCTGGAAACATATCATTAGTTTTAGAAAAGTCTTGGGATCTGTGTAAGAGATTTCAAAAGAAATTGGAAAAGAAATTTATAAGGATTGTTGCCCCGCGAAAGTTATTAATATTTCCTAAGAATTAATATATTGAAAATCTATGTGTCTATTTCAATAGTGTCCAAAACGTTTAGCATAAGAAATCAAAATTTACTGGAGTAAACATACTTTCTTTTGTACGACCAAAAGAAAGTACCAAAGAAAAGTCGTCCCGAGAACTCGGGATGAATGATTGCCTGAATTCGTGAAAAATTGCGATAAAATTTCCAACTCAAAATTTGCTGCG
>JAFDZR010000040.1 GCA_018266875.1 Bacteroidota bacterium | reverse complement strand
TTGTGAAGCCGGTGAGAATGCCGCCGGTGGTGGTTTTGAAAATTTTACCTCTTTCACCAGCAGCCCAGCCTGTTAATGAATCAATAAAAAAAACTGAATGAAGATGTCCACCATCAGGATTATTTTGATAAATCCAGTCAGTACCTCCGTTTGAAGTAAATTTTATTCCGGTATGTCCAGGTCCATTATAATCACCTACAGCCCACCCTTTTGTTTCATTTGCAAAATATATAGAAAAATAATTATTAGGACCAATACCATATGTTGACCAGTTATTTCCTCCATCTGTAGTTTTTAATATATCACAAAAAGCAATCGCACCATATTGAAAAAATGCCCAACCATAAAATTCGTTAATAAAATTTAGAGACAATATTGGAGTATGTTCAATTGTTCTCTCATATTGTGCAAACCAATTTTCAGCTCCATTAGTAGTCTTGTATATTCTTAAGCCGGGTTCTGGTGGAAATACATTAGGATCTAATCTGCTGCTTACCCAACCGGTATTTTCGTTTATAAAATAGATTGAAAAAAATTCTAAAGAATCATCTATGAATACATTAATCCAATTTTCTCCTCCGTTTGTTGTTTTTAATATTGTGTTACCCATTCCTGCGATATATCCGGTAGAATCGTTAACAAATGACATTTATTTCAGATAATTTGTGGTTCCACTATTTTGTTGTATCCAGTTTATTCCCTGATTAGTAGTTTTAAGAATTAATCCACCTTGACCGGAAGTATAACCACTTAGAATTGACGTAAAATATATATTCTCTAAAGTATTATTAAATCCTGTAACCTGCTGATTCCAGTCAGTTCCCCCATTTGTTGATTTCAATATTAAGCTGTTTTTTCCACAGACCCAACCAGTTTGTGAATTAACGAAATGTACAGAAAGCAGTGAGTCACCTACTTGAAATCTTTGTTGATACCAGCCTGAAGTTTGTGAAAAACCTGAATTTGAGATGCAAAATATAAGTAAGAAGAAATATATTATCTTTGATGATTTAAATCTTAGAGCGAACATAAATATTATAGTTTATCTGAAAATATTGAATTAGTAAAATATGATATTTTAGAAAAAAAATATTTTAAAAGCTGTTTGTAAAAAAATCAATCAATTGAATAATACTTTCTAATTATTAAAATTTTAAGTTAAATCTTCATTTGTGATATACAAATAATTAATTAACTTACCTATTAATAATGTAATATTCTCTGAAGGATCTAAATAAATATTGGTAAATAGACTATAATTTTTAATATCAATTCCATCAAAATTAGCTAAAAAGATTATTGAGCCATCAACAAGATTACCTGTTACTGACTTAACGTTATTTAGTGTTAAGTTTGGAGTATTATTATCTAACTTCTCTAATACAAGGCATCTTGAATCTGAAGAGCTATTATTAAATAATTTTGCATTTTTGATTAAAATGTTTGCATCACCTTGTAAATAAATACAGCCATATAAGGAGTGACCTTCTATATAATTTGAATTTACAACAATTTCTTGATCATTATCATCGGATCTAACACCATTTTTATTTTCACTAATAATTTTATTACACTTAACATATCCTTTTAAATTATTTCCCGACATGTCAACCGCTGAATCATCTTTGCTAAAAATATTTCTACCAATAAACATTCCTGAACCTTGATGATGATTTAAAGCAATGCTATGTAAATTTAGTATTTCATCAAAATATAAGCTAAGTTTTTGTGATTCGAGAGTTCCTTGATCTATATGTACAGTAGAAATATCTTGTACATGAATAGATTTAAACTTTCTGATTTCTGCTATAATGGTTCCTGAACTTTGTCTAAAGCAGTGTCCGTTTTTCTTGCATAATATTTCATCAATTTTTAAAAATCCATTAGCATTTGTATATAAAGATGTTCCAGTGAAAGAAGTTGCGATATTTCCAGTTTCAAGATTTTCAACCTCTAAATTTAAATCTTCAGCCATATTGGTATCATTAAATCCAATCCATAATCCATTTCCATTACTTATTACTTTATTACAACGTAAGTGAAATTTTTCGCATTTAGTAACAACTACAGCGGTAGTTTGTACATTTGTTGCTGAATTTTCTATAAAATTGCAAACAATATTGAGTTTCGAATTTCCATGGGAGATATTTATACTGTTTCCACTCCCTGAATTTTTTATATTTCCTTCACCATATATATTACATTTCGCAGCAACGTTATTATCTGTGATAGTATTTCCTGCTGATTTACTAATAGTCACCCCCGGAGCTATCCAAATATCCACTCCATCCAAAAGTATTATTTGTTCATCGAGATCAGCCCATATCTGAACAAGCGGATGTTCAATTTCGGAATTAATTATGTCTGTTATTGCATCCGCATAATTAGAATAATAGGTTGTATCGCCGTATTTATCCAATACTGAAACTTCTGTAGCCATGATAAATTTTTAAAATTTAAAAAATAAAATTATTTATAAAATCTAACCCCTCTTAAGAAATTAAAATGAAATTAATTAGAGATTAAATTCTATGTTATTAGTATGTCATCGATCACTTTATAATTTGAACTGTCTCCGACTAATAGTTGCACACCACCGAAAACTTTATTCACAAACATTCCATAATTATAAATGTATGTTTCATTCGAACCTGTAAGGCAGTAAATTGTCTCTCCGGAAGTCAGATTTCCGGTTACCACTATGACATTATCAAGAGTAATAAAAGGATTTCCATTTCCGGGATTGAGATAGATACCGTATGATGATCCGGTAGAAGAAGTATTTTTGATCTTTGCATTTCGAATAGTAAAGTTTGCATCATTCACAGCATAAATAACTCCGCCATTTCCCCCTGCACCTTCTATAAGATCAGCATCTAATATTATTTTTTCTGAAGTAGAATTTGTAATATTGACACCCTGCATTACACTGATTATTTCACTGCAGATAATATTTGCATTTGCGCCGAGATCTAATGATAATCCTTTTTCGGAATAAATACGTCTGCCGGTAAGCTTTGCTTTACCTTCAGCTAATGTCACTGCATCTCCGTCAGTTGTATTCAGATTTTGTATTTCATCAAAATTCAGATTTAGAAACTGTTCACCGGTCACATTATCCACCAATACAGTCGGATTAGCAGCAGTGGCATTAGTTAATGTTGTGATCTTTAGAATTTTAAAAAACGCAATACCTCCAGTCTGCTCGATACATGAGCCGTATCCGTCACAAATTACTTCATCGGCAAAGACAGAACCGCTGCCTTTGAATTCAATCACAGATTTTCCAAGATTTTTACTTCCAGTATCAATAGTTCCGGATGTAATTTTTTTAGACTTTATGAAAAAGCTGCTGCAGTCGGTAATTTTCACAGCGGTATTTCTGGAGTTATATATATTATTACAGTATAGAGTGAATTTTTTTGCATTTGCCACATTTACTGTCGGGAAATTTCCTGCACCGGAAGTCTCACCGCCGGGAGCTGACAGATAATCACACTCTATATAAATTTCGGATTCATCATCTGTGATCTTTATGCATTCCTGTTTTGTAGAACCGGTATAGGAGTTAAGTATAATGCCTTCTCCAAAGATATTGCAGATACATTTCACGCCGTTGTCAGTAATTGTAGGATTAGCACTTGTCATATTTAAAATTCTTCCTGAAGTAATAATAATGTCAACTCCGTCTTTTAGAATTATCTGTTCATCGAGATCTGCCCTTATATTTATCACATCTCCTGCTGCTGCTGAGCTTCTTGCTGCCGCATATGTGGAATAATAAGTCAAAGCTCCTGTAGATGCTGTTTTTAATGATACCTCGTATGCCATAATGTTTTAATTTAATTTTATTTTAAAAGTATCATACGTTTCGTATCAATAGTATTACCGTTTATCAGTAAACTGTAAAAATAAATCCCACTCGCAAAACCGCTGCCGTCAAACTCCACAGAATGACTCCCGGCATTCTGCTTCTCATTGACAAGCTCTGCGACTTCATTCCCCAGAACATCATATACTTTAAGCTCAGCATTACCCGTAACCCTTAACTCGTAACTTATAACTGTTCTTGGGTTGAATGGGTTTGGATAATTCTGTGATAGTGAATATTGTGTCGGAATTTCTGATAATGTTGTATTTAAACCTGTAAGCAGTGAATATTTAATTGTTAAAAAATCTCTGTTACTTTGTCCGGTGACATAAATATTTCCAATTTGATCTGAAGTAATATATATTCCATAATCTCCATATTGTCCTGAATAATCATAACTTTGAACCCAGAGTTGATTACCTGAAGAATCAAGTTTTAAAGAAATTATGTCAAAACCCGTTCCATTTCCATCTCCTTGCCCTGTAACAAATAATGATCCTGAATCATCAATAAAGCTTGAGTATGCATAATCATTAAGACCATTATCATAACTTGAAAACCAAATTTGATCACCGTCGCTGTTATACTTAATTGTTGTAATATTATAACCTTGTCCTGTTTCAGTGCTCCGTCCTGTTACATATATATTCTCATTTTTATCAAAATTCATTGATGTAATTCCATCAATAAAATTTGCACTTCCGTTATATCTTCTCTCCCATTGCTTCTCACCGACAGAATTATATTTTATTGTTATAAAGTCTCTATAATATTCTCCTATACTTGAGCCTGCTACATACACATTTCCTATACTGTCAGTTAAAATTTCACCAGCAATATCATCAAAGTTAGCTGGTCCATCATAAATTGATGACCATTCAAGTATCCCTGTAGAATTATATTTTAATGTCAAAATATCACCGCCACTTTGACCTGTTACATATACGTTACCGGAATCATCAATAATTAACTCAATCCCAACATTTCTCCTATCTACACCTCTGTTATATCTATTTTCCCATATTTGATTTCCTGATGAATCGTATTTAATAGTTACACAATCACTTCCTCCAATATCATTATAAATTATACCAGTTACATACAAATTATTTTCAGAGTCTAATATTACATCAGATGCTATATCAGGATGACTTCCGGATGAAGTAATTCTTTTAATCCAAAGCTGATCACCATTTTGATTATATTTTATCACTGTAAAATCATCACTGGATTGATTTCCGGTACTTGATCCTACAATATAAATATTATTTAAATCATCAAGAACAGATGCATTTACTAAATCATGACTATTTGCAGGTCCATTATATATTTTCATCCATTGTAATTCACGTGACACAGAATATTTTAATATTATCATATCATAATTTTGAGAACCTCCATTACCAATTATATAAAAAGATTCCGTATTATCTATAATTATCTTTTGAGCGCCATCTATTCCACCAAAATCATTTCTTAATACCCATTCCTCATTATATTGACTATAAGCTGATTGATATATTAATAAATTTAATAGAATATAATATTTAATATTTATTGTTTTCAATTTTAATATTTGAAAAATTATTGTTAAACTACAGAAGGATCAGAAATATATTTGAAATTTGTATCATCTCCAATTAGTAATTCTACTTTATCTGAAATGTCTCTATTTACAAATAAACCCAAATTTTTTATAGAAATTACATTTGTCATATCGTTTCTAAAAATACTAAAGTCATTTTCTTCTGTACCGGTTACAATTATTAAATTTTCAATTTCAATAGTCTGATCATTGGCACTACCACCAGGAATATAAATACCAATAGAAAATGGTGTGGTAGTTCCGGTATAAGTATTTTTTATCTTCGCATTCCTTAAAACATAATTAGAACCTGCAGCAGACCTTACCACTCCGTCATTTCCATTGCTTCCTTCTATATAATTTGCTTCTATTACTATCGGATCATTTTCGTTATCTATATTTATCCCTTTTGTAAGACTGATTATATTATCACTTTTTATATATGCTGATTGTATATTATCTGTCAGATTTAGAGATAATCCGTTTACACAATAGATATTATTTCCGATTAGAGTTGCATTTCCGCCGGTTACCTTTACAGCATCACCATCATTTGAATTGTAATTTTTTATTTCATTAAAATATAATACCAGTTCAGGCGGACTGTTTCCTTCCTCCACCATTACTACAGGCTCAGCAGTGGGTGGAGTTTCATTTGCCGGAAGTAATGTATTGGTTTTATAAATTGTAGCTGCAAGATTTCCTCCTGAGTGTTTCAGGCATGATCCGTATCCGGTACATGTCAGAGAATTAATATAAACAGAACCTGATCCGTCAATGGAAATCACAGGTGCTCCGGCATTGGGAGTATTTGGTTTTCCTGATTCGACTTCCTGTATATTTATAAAATAATCATTACAGTCGGAAATGATGATCGCAGCATTATAATTATTTGAAACGCTTTTACATTTTAAGCTGAATCTTTCTGCCGCTTCTACATTTACACATGCACCGCCGACCGAACTACTATTATCACCTGTACATTCTATACTTAAACATTCAATGTTAACACTTGACCCACTGTTATAAACGGCAATACATTCTACCTTAGATGTTCCGGAATACGAATTTTTTATAATGCCGCCCCCTGTAATATTACATACTGCAACATCTTTGTCATAAATAGTCGGCTCTTCTCCTGAATAATTAATGACAGTACCCGGCTCAATGTAAATATCGAAAAGGTTTTTTAAAATAAGCTGTTCGTCAAGATCTGCATAAATACTGATCACGTCATATTCTTCAGCATTATCACTTGCATCTGAATAAGTAGAATAAAATGTAATTAGTCCTGAACTAATTTTCCGGAGGGATACTTCTGTTGCCATAGTGGAAGGTATTAAAATTAAAAATTCATTCTTAATATTTCCCTAATATTTTCATAAAACTATCTCAATATTTATTCCTGATATATTACATGTTATCAGTTCCTTACAATTTTCATTTACAATGATCAGAGGAGGAGAATCTTTCTTCCTTTTAAACTTAACTCCTTTGTCAAAAATAATATCAACGTCTTTTGTGATCTCTAATTGATAATCAAACTGTTCTTCATTCTGATCATCAAAATTTTTCGTAATTCTGATCAGATCACCTTTGTCAGCTTGATTTATGGCTTCATTGAATGTGTCATAAAATCTTTCTTCACCTGTGACCTTGTCCATTAAAATTATTGCAGACATTTTTTATCTGAAATTAATCTATGAATTAAAATTTTCTGTAACAATGTAAAACATTTCCGAAAAAAAAAGCATAAAAAAATCCTTTATCAGTAAAGAGATAATAAATTACAAGTTTTACATTTATATATGATTTTTTTTAAACTAAATATTATAAGTTAAAAATTTAAAATTTAACATTACTTTCTAAATTGTTTGCTTTGCTCAATTTTAATAGCTTACTGAAACAATTTTACATTTAAAATGACATACGAAGATTTATTGACAGGACTTATCGAAAGTGACGACAGATTCATGGTGCTGACTGCGGAGAACAGGGCGGCGATCAGAAATCTCCCCGATAAGATCGGAGACAAATTCCTTGATACCGGTATCACGGAGCAGACTCTTGTCGGCGCTGCATGCGGTCTTGCGCTCAGAGGCAGGATTCCCGTGGCGCATGCGCTGGCCACTTTTCTTACAATGAGAGCTTTTGAATTCATCCGCTCGGATATAGGCATCAGCGGACTTCCCGTAAAACTCATCGGCGGATTTTCGGGATTTCTCTCTGAAGCAAACGGACCGACTCATCAGGCAATAGAAGACATTTCATTAATGCGGGGAATTCCGAACATGAATATATTCTGTCCCGCTGATGAGGAAGACATGCTGATAGGACTTCCGGAAGTTCTGAAAAGCGATTCTCCGTTCTATATCAGATATAACAATCTAAAGCCGTCAGTTAAACATTCTGAAAATTTCAGGACAGGAAAAGCTGAGATTATTTCAGAAGGTAAAAATGCGACTATACTTGTATACGGAATTCTCTTAAAGCAGGCGCTTGAAGCGAGGGAAATTCTCGGGGAAATGCAGGTGGAAACCGGCGTAATAAATCTGCGCTGCTTAAAACCGGTTGACGAGGAAGCAATAATCAATGCCGCAAAAAACTCCGATATGCTTGTAACTCTTGAAGACCACTTTCTCACCGGTGGACTTTACTCAATAATTGCAGAGATCTTTCTGAGAGAAGGCATTAGTAAAAAAGTAATACCTTTCGCGCTCAACAATAAATGGTTCAAGCCGGCTTTGCTTAATGATGTCATTGAATACGAAGGATTCACGGGGAAAAAAATAGCCGGGAAAATAATTGAGAATATTTCTTTAAATAATAAACGTTAAGAGAATTTTAATTATGGCAAACAAAGTTAAATTCAATCCGGACTTTCCTGATATTTCGGAATCCGATAAGCTTTTTAAAAGGTCCGAAGGTCTTATACCGGCTTATTCCCAGACTCTTGCCAAAGGTCCGACCCAGTGGATAAGAGGGATTGCTCCAAAATTCCTGGTAAAGGGAAAAGGCTCTCATGTATGGGATCCGGACGGAAATGAATACATAGATCTTAATATGGGAATAGGTCCGATCGTTCTCGGATACTGTTATGACAAGGTGGATGATGCGATCAGAAAACAGCTTGAGGATGGAATTACATTTTCCATGACACATCCGCTGGAAGTGGAGCTTTCAGAAAAGATAAGAGATGTAATACCAAATGCTGAATCGGTCAGATTCTCAAAGACCGGATGCGATGTTACCACTGCGGCTGTCCGTGTTGCCCGCGCATTCACAAAAAGGGAAAAGGTTTTATGCTGCGGATATCACGGCTGGCATGACTGGTATATTGCTGTTACCGACAGAAACGCCGGAATACCGGAAGCGGTAAAGGATCTTACATTTACATTCAACTATAATGACATTGATTCTCTGGAACAGTCAATTGATGAGGATACAGCATGCGTCATACTTGAGCCATTCGTTTTCGAAGAGGAGAAAAATGATTTCCTGAAAAAGGTTCATGAAGTATGCAAAAAGAACGGAACGCTTCTCATCTTTGACGAAATGTGGACGGGATTCAGGATAGCGCCGGGCGGAGCTCAGGAATATTTCGGAGTAACCCCGGATCTTGCATGCTATTCCAAAGCCGTTGCAAACGGAATGCCGCTGTCTGTAATCACCGGCAGACAGGATGTTATGAGGCTTTTGGATAAAGATGTTTTCTTTTTTACGACGTTCGGCGGCGAAGCGCTTTCGCTTGCAGCTGCTATGGCAACTATAGATGAGATAATAACAAAAAATGTTCCGGCATTTTTATCTGAGCAGGGAAAGAAATTAAAAGACGGATATAACAAAATTGTATCAGAACTCGGTATGGACTATACTAAATGCATGGGATACAACTGCAGGACTATAATCACATTTGACGCAAAAGCCGGCAATCCGCTTGAGATGAAATCATTAGTGCAGCAGGAAATGATCAAACGCGGAGTGCTTTGGTGCGGATTTCACAATATGTGCTTCAGTCATTCCGGCGGGGATATTGAATACATACTGAAAGCTTATGAAGATGTACTTCCTGTTCTGAAAAAAGCAGTAGAAGAAAACAAAGTAAAAGATTCGCTGAAAGGGGAACCTGTCGAACCGGTTTTCAGAAAAACCGGAAATTTTAATATGAAACCTAAGAAATAAATTTACAGGATAAAATTAATTCCGGCTGTTTTTTCATCATTCCTGACCCTTAATAATTTTTTAATAAAGAATTAATGCTTTTTTTTAAAAAATTTATTAAGTTACTTTATAAAAATAATTAAAGTACAACTATCATGTCAAAAGTAAAACTGGGAAACAGATATGTTGGGGAAGGCGAAAAAGTTTTCGTAATTGCAGAGATCGGTATTAATCATAACGGATCCCTGAAGATTGCAAAGAAACTGATCAGGCATGCTTTTGAAGCTGGATGTGAAGCCGTAAAATTCCAAAAACGGACTCCCGATCTCTGTGTGCCTAAGGACCAGTGGTATATTGAAAGAGATACGCCATGGGGAAGAATGACCTACATTGATTACAGACACAAAGTTGAATTAAATCTTCACGATTATTCTGAAATTGACAGATATTGTAAAAAGCTTGGAATAATATGGACAGCATCCTGCTGGGACGAGGAATCAGTTGATTTTATAGAACATTTTGACGTTCCTTTTTACAAAGCCGCATCAGCTTCTCTTACTGATCATTCACTTCTTATTAAAAAAAGATCCACGGGCAAACCGCTGATGATATCAACGGGGATGTCCACAATGGAAGAGATCAGGGATGCTGTGAAGTT
Organism: Bacteroidota bacterium; assembly: GCA_018266875.1. GTDB lineage: Bacteria > Bacteroidota > Ignavibacteria > Tepidaquicellales > Tepidaquicellaceae > UBA2330. The sequence continues at coordinate 29,849 of JAFDZR010000040.1, read as the reverse complement.
ACTCGGCAAAAAAAATCTTCTTATAGCTCATTCCACGTCATCATATCCCTGTAAACTGGAAGAACTTAATCTTAACATGATCCGAACTCTTAAAAAGCAGTTTCCTAATGTTCCGATTGGTTATTCCGGACATGAAACCGGTCTTGCTCCGACATGGGCTGCAGTTTCGCTCGGAGCTGATTTTGTAGAAAGACACATCACTCTCGACAGGGCAATGTGGGGAAGCGATCAGGCTGCTTCGGTGGAGCCTGGCGGATTTGTGAAGTTAATAGAAAACATCAGGGACATTGAAAGATCTCTCGGAGACGGCGTGAAAAAAGTATACGAAAGTGAAAACGGACAGAGAAAGAAATTAAGAAGAGTTACAAATTAAATGTAAATTATAGATTTTAAATTACTTTTAGTTTTTAATTAATTATTTCAGGTCATTTTTTCGGACCTGTGAACGCAGTCTTACCGCTGCGTTTTTTATTGATGAGAGTTTTTTTGAAACGGGCAAACCGAATTAATGAGTTTAATTAAAAATTCCCCTTTGTTATTTTTGTAGCATGTCACTTCAGTTATTATCATTAATAATTATTTCCGCAGCCGCTGTTTTAATGGTGGTTTTGGAAAAACTTTTTCCTTATACAAAAGGTCAGAGGATCTTCCGGGAGGGTTTTTTCAATGACATCATTATGTATTCCATAGTTCAGAGCTATCTGCTCGGACTGATTATTTTCGGATTTCTTAACTGGGTCAAATTCAATACAGATCTTTACCGGTACAGTCTGATCGGCGACTGGCCGGTATGGCTTCAGGTTTTATTCTTTGTCATAACGCACGATTTTTATATATACTGGTTTCACCGCTGGCAGCATAACAACAGATTCCTCTGGCGGACGCACGAGGCGCATCATTCTCCAAAAACGGTTGACTGGCTCTCAGGCGCAAGATCTCATTCGCTGGAAATACTCATCAATCAGTCAGTGGAATTCGCGCCTATAATTCTTCTCGGCGCAGCGCCGGAAGTTGCAATATACAAAGGCATGATTAGCGCAGTCTGGGGAATGTTCATTCATTCCAACATTGATGTAAGACTCGGCAGACTTCAGTATCTAATCAACGGACCTGAAATGCACAGATGGCATCACTCTGATGACGGAGGAAAGGAATATCAGAATAATTTCGGAACAAAATTCGCCGTATGGGACTGGATATTCGGCACTGCATTTTTTCCAGACCCTGAAAAAAGAAAGCCGCTACGGTTCGGATTAAGCGATACACCCGAATATCCCCTGTCAATAGAAGAAGAAGAGATCACAAAATTTCATAAAGTAATCTGGTCTGACATTGTCAGTTACATCAGACAGCACACATTTGCCTTCCGGAAATTCCGAAAATAAATTTCTCAATAATACGAAACTGATTTTAATTCTTAAAAAAGTTATCTTACTGCATAAATAAAAATCTATGCTGTCTGACAGTTTCGGACGTATCCATAATTATCTCAGAATATCAGTCACAGATATGTGTAATCTGAAATGCATTTACTGCATGCCTCAGGAAACGGCGCATTCGGGAAAATCATCCTTTATGTCCTCCGGGGAAATTTGCGGAATCGCTTCGGTTTTCTCCGAACTAGGAATTAACAAGATCAGGATCACAGGCGGCGAACCTTTTGTCAGAAAAGACATAGATAAAATTTTTTATGAACTTGCGGATTTACCGGTCTCTCTTGCTGTTTCTACAAATGCCGTGCTGATAGACAGACACATTAATGTCCTAAAAGACTGCAGCGTTAATAACATAAACATCAGTCTTGATACTCTGAACGAGGAGGAGTTTTTCTACATTTCAAAAAGCAGCAGTCTCGGCAGGATACTTGAGAACATAATTCTTTTGCTTGAAAATAATTTCACCGTAAAAATAAATTTTGTTGTGATGAGGGGAATAAATGAAGACGCTGTGTGTCAGATTGCCTCTCTTACAAAACATTTTCCGTTCGAAGCAAGATTCATAGAGTATATGCCTTTCAGCGGAAACAACTGGTCGCGGGAGAAGGTTTTTTCACATGATGAAATACTTGAAAAAATCGGAGATGAGTTTGATTATTATAAGATCCCCGATGATGTTCATGACACTTCAAAAAAATACGGAATTGAAGGACATGCAGGGATCATTGGAATAATCAGCACAGTTACAAAGCCATTCTGCGGAGAATGCAACCGGCTTCGCCTGACAGCAGACGGAAAATTAAAAAACTGTCTTTTTTCTCAAGGCGAGACTGATCTTCTGACTGCATTCAGAAAAGGTCTGGATATTGAAGATCTTATCAGATCGGGACTTTCGGAAAAAAGATCTGAAAGAGGCGGACAGTTTGACAATGAAAACATGATCAACAGAAGTATGATATCCATCGGAGGGTAAAGAGTATCATTGAACAGTGAACTTTTTTTTCTTCTGCCGTTATTATTCCTCGTTGCGGTTTTTTATTCATCTGTCGGACACGGCGGTGCGAGCGGGTACCTTGCCGCAATGAGCATTCTTGGGATGAACCCCGAACTCATGAGAACATCTGCTTTAATACTTAATTTATTTGTCTCGGGGATTTCTTTTTACGGTTTCAGAAAAGGAGGACATTTCAGATGGAAGCTTTTTTTTCCGTTTGCCGTTACTTCAGTTCCGGCTGCATTCACCGGAGCCGGATTTCAGGCGGATACTCTGTATTATAAAATAATACTCGGCATTGTTCTTCTTTTTGCTTCGTTGAAGATCTCGGGATTAACGGATAATCTGAAGCTGAATATAAAATCCGGGTTTTCATTAATAACTGCAATGACAGCCGGACTTATCCTCGGTTTTGTTTCCGGAATGATCGGGATCGGCGGCGGGATTATCCTCAGCCCGATCCTTCTGATCTTCGGATGGGCTGATGTTAAAGAAACTGCGGCGGTATCTGCATTATTTATTTTTGTAAATTCCGCCTCCGGACTTGCGAGAATTTCCCTGGACGGAATTTATGCTGACATTGAAACAGTTTACATGATTTCAGCAGTTATCGCCGGCGGAATGATCGGGACATACTGGGGAAGTTACGTCGCAGACAGCAGGGTTTTGAGATATGTTTTGTCAGCAGTACTATTTGCTGCTTCAGTAAAATTAATTTTTGTATGATCAAAGTATCAGAAGCGAAAAAGATCATTTCTGAAAATGCAAAGAAAACCGGCAGAAAGATCAAAATGAATCTGAAAGATTCACACGGTTCCGTTCTTGCTGAAAATATTATTTCAAAAACAGATCTTCCTCCATTTGATCAGTCAAATGTTGACGGTTATGCTGTTTCAGCATCGGAGAACGGTGAATGGCTAATCAAAGGTGAAATAATAGCCGGGGATTTTCCCGGATACCTTCTGCAGAAAAATGAAGCCGTAAGAATATTCACCGGAGCCGCACTGCCGGAAAATACTCACGCCGTCCTGATGCAGGAAAACGTCATAGCAAAAGGAAACAGATTGTTTTATACGCGCGGAGACATACTCAAAGGAAGTTTCATCAGAAAGAAAGGAACACAGATCAAGAAGGGGGATACAGCTCTGAGAGCAGGGACAGTTATAAATCCTGCAGTAATGGGATTCATTGCTTCGATGGGTTTTAATTCAGTAAAGGTTTATGTAAAACCTGTAGTGTCGCTGATAATCACGGGTAATGAAATTCAGCAGCCCGGCAAAAAACTCGGGAAAGGAAAAGTTTATGATTCAAATTCAATTCTGCTGAGTTCACTGCTTGAAAATTCAGGATACTGCGCTGATAAGATAATTTTTGTGAAGGATAAAAAGAACGAACTTATGAAAGCTGTCGGTAAACAGCTTGAATGCTCAGACGTCATACTTATTTCAGGCGGAGTATCAGTCGGGAAATATGATTTTGTTAATGAAGTGCTGGATGAATTAAAAGTGAAAAGACTTTTTTACAAAGTATCGCAGCGTCCCGGGAAACCGTTATATTTCGGCAGAAAAGCCGGCGTATTTGTTTTCGGACTCCCCGGAAATCCGGCTTCAGTTTTTACATGCTACTATATTTATGTGATGAACCTGTTGAACAGAATTTCGGGGATTGAAAAAAACTTTCCCGCAACAGGAAAAATCCCCGTACTCAGGGAAATTGAAAAGAACTTCAGTCTGAGCTGGTTTCTGCGTGGAAAGCTGACTGAAAAAGGAGTAATGCCTTTAGATGGTCAGGCGTCTTTTATGCTGCGGACACTGACTGAAGCTGACTGTTTCATTTTCATGCCTGCAGGTAAAAAGAAGATCAGAAAAAATGAACCTGCGGAAGTTTATTTTTTCGGGAATAAAAAATTTTAAACATAAAACACATGAAAGTAAAAGTTCTGTATTTCGGAATGACTGCTGAGATAACCGGAAAAGATTCCGAATTGGTCGGGGATGTTAATGATTCAGACAGTCTTGATGATCATCTGAAAGTTGTTTATCCTGAACTTAAAAAAGCTGGATACAGAATTGCAGTCAATCTGGAAATGATAAATGAAAATACCGTTCTCAGAGACGGGGATGAATTTGCTCTTCTGCCCCCTTTTGCCGGCGGGTAAATTTATTTATCTGCTACCTGCTGCAGATCTTGAGAACATCCTGCCGGCAGATCTTAAATCCACAATCCCGAATCTGTTGATAACATAAAAATAAACAAGTATAAGAAAGATATTTACTGCAATCTGCACGGAATTAATTTCATTGAACAGTTTTTCCGCTGTGATGCTGACCGAGAAAAAAACAAAAGCCAGCAGACTGATTTTAAAAATTCTTTTCCACTCATAATCAATTCTGTAGATCTTCTGGGAATAATAATACATTATCACAAACATAGTGAAATAAGTAATAAGCGTGGACACCGCTGCGCCGTTCATTTCCATAACCGGTATCAGTAAAAAATTCATGGCTATGTTCACAAGAAGTCCGGCAGCGGATATGATTAAAATAAGAAAAGTCTTGTCAGTAAAAAATGGAGCGGCATTGAGCGTAGAATATGCCCCGGAAAAAAAATAAGCAAGCAGAACGAGCGGAACAATGCTCAGACCGTGTATGTATTTTTCATCGAGGAATTGTATTCCAAGCACATTGATCTTTACAAACTGATCTATGAGCAGTGAAAAGATCAGAAACAGTGAAAGCCCTGCAAAACAGAAATAAGTGAATATATTCGAAATAATTTTTTTATTCTCCTGATTATCCGAAAGATTGAGAAAATACGGTGTCCATGAAAACTTAAACGCAGCTATTACAAGACTCATTACTGTTGCAAGACGGTAATTCGCCCAGTAGATCCCTACAACTTTCTCATTGAAAAAATATTTCAGGAAAAATCTGTCTGACATGTCAATAAGAATCAGGCAGAGTCCTATGTATATGAATTTATTTCCGTACTTCAGCATGATTCTTATTCTCGCAGCGGAAACTCTGAAAGTCAGATATCTGCCTGTCATCAGAATGCTGACTATGAGTGTGACTGCAACGGACAAAATATAACTGTATAAAATCGCCTCGATCCCCATTTCCAGAAATACTATCAGAACAATATTACTGATTATGTTTACTATGAATGTAAGCAGGTTTATATAAGCGTATGTTTTTGCATTCAGCTCAGCCCGGAAAAGCAGCAGTGGGAATCTGTAAACCGTATCTGCAACCATCAGAACGCAGAGGATTTTCAAAAGGAGAATGCTTGTATTTACATCTGAGAACTCAAAGAAAGCCACTACCTTATCAGATAGGAAAAAAATAACAGAGGAAACGACGATTGAGAATAAAAGAAGGAATATCATCGTAGAGGAATATATTTCCGATTTCATTTTAATGTTCTTCTCTTCAATAAAAAATTTCATGAAAGATGTTTCCATTCCAAGAGCGTATATGACAAGCAGGAAAAATGAAATTGACTGGAGCAGAGTAAGCATACCGATATCCTGAGGCGAATAATATTTTGTGTAGACAGGAAGCAGAATAAAATTCACCGAACGGTTTAAAACAATGCCGAGCCCGTATATTATCGTATGGGAAAAAAGTTTTTTTACATGAGGATCAGTTGTCATCAGAGGATATATTGAATTCACGGTAATATTCCGTAAGCTTTTTATTTACGGCTTCAAAAGAATGATGATCTTCTGCCCATTTCCTTCCCTTGGCGGAAACGTCATTTCTCAGATCTTCATTGTCTATCAGTTTAATCATGTTCTCTTCCAGCGTTTCGATTGTAGAATGTATAAAAGGATTCCTCTCAAGAAAAAGAAGATAATCTCCGGTAAATTCGGTAAAGGTAGGTATTCCAAAGGAAAGATTCTCAATTGAATTTTTACCGTATCCGCTGCCTCCTAATTCACCGCCCACCTGGTCTATTGCAAGGTCGCATTCTTTTTTTATCTCAAGCACTTTACTCCTTTCCGTATTTTCAAGAAGAATAAATTCAATTTCCCTCTTCTTTTCAATTTCATTCATGACATTGATGATCTTGTCAGTTCCCTTGAATTTTCTGTTTGTAGGTGAATGAATTATCTTCAGCTTTTTATTATTCTTTTTTGAGATCCGGAAAGCTTTTAGGTCAAACGGAAAAAATACATAGTGTATGTTTTTGTGAAGGGAAAGATGATCAAACTCAACCGTAAGATTCAGATCGCTCATTTCATCAAGCTCTCTGAAAATGCCGCGGCTTCTGAGATCGCTTCCGAAATAACAGCATACAATTTTCTTGTTTCTCTTTTTAAGTTCGCGAGCAAAACTCAAGTCCCTGAAAAAATCCATTCCGCCGTCGAAATGATATATGTCAAAATCAAACAGTGAATATCTTTTTACCGCATCGTTAATAACGCTTCTGTTCTTGAAGTCTCTGTATTTAAAATATAATTTCTCGGCGAAATTTTTCGCACCGGCATATTTAAGAATGTCTGCTGACTGATCTTCGGCTTTCCTGTCACGCCAGGCTTTTGCTCTTCTGCCGGTGGGCAGAGGCAGTCCCAGACAAATGTCTTCTTCGAAATCAAGAGTATTTCTGTAAAGAGTGACAAGAGATGACTCGTGACCGGATCTTCTGTGCATCTTCACAAAATCAAGCGGCATTCCCGCAAAGTTCTGCGGCGCTATGTGTAGGATCTTTAATGGCAATGTTCCCGCATTTTAATTTCTTTTTTTACAGACAAAAATTTTTTTCGCGGAATTTCAATCTCAATATGACCGGAGATCCCGAATTACAGAAGTTTCTTCTTTTTCAGGATTTTGTCTATCATCTCTCTTACAGCTCCTTCGCCTCCGTTTTTTTTACAGATATAATGGACGCGCTTTTTCACTTCATCCACCGCGCTGTTCGGACAGCAGGAAAATCCGACCTTCATTAAAAGAGGAATGTCGAATTCATCGTCACCGATATAAGCGAAATTCTCATTTTTCAAGCCGTACATTTTCTTTAGTTCGCCGAACGGGATCAGCTTATTGTCAATATTCTCGTAAAGATGTTGTATCCCGAGTTTGTCGGTTCTCATTTTATTTACCTTCGAACTCATTCCGCTGATAACGGCAAAGATAATTCCCAGCTCTCTTGCCCTTACAATTCCAAAGCCGTCATGAGTGTGGAACATTTTAATGTTTTCTCCGGCGCTGGTGTAAAGAATATGTCCGGTTGTAAGACATCCGTCGAGATCCATCAGAATCACCTTTATTTTTGTAAGGTCAGGTTTTCTTTTTTTCAAATTTTTTTATTTTAGTTTTATCAGTTATACTTTGAATGCGCTTATACAGATATCACTCAGGAAACAGTCGCCGCAATCCGGTTTTTTTGCCTTGCAGATCTGTCTCCCGTGTTCGCCGATACGCATTGAGAAATGAAACTGTTCGTCAGGCGGTATTATCTCTTTAAGTTCCGTTTCAATTTTTTCGGGATTGTCATTTTCTATCAGACCGAGACGCGCGGCGACTCTTTTCAGATGTGTGTCAACAATTATCACGTCTTTTTTACCGAAACAATTTCCGAGAACTACGCTGGCGGATTTCCTTCCCACTCCGGTTAGGGATGTAAGGTCTTCCATATTACCCGGCACTTTTCCTCCGAATTTATTTTCAAGAGTTTCGCAGATCGAAAGGACGGCTTTGGCTTTATTGTTAAAAAAATTTATGGATTTAATATTCTCTCTGAAACCTTCGATCCCGTCTTTCAGAATGTCAGTCGGTTTTTTATATCTGGCTTTGTACAAAGGAGTCATTACCATATTTACCCTGATATCAGTACATTGCGCAGCGAGAACGGTAGAGACTATTAGTTCAAAAGGCGATCTGAATTCAAGATGACAAACTGCGTCAGGATATTCAGCAGCAAATCTTCTGATGATTTCCGATGAAAGTTTCTTAAGATCAGTTTTTTTCATAAATTTATTTTGTAAAATATTTAAATAAATTTACATTTGAAAGTTAAGAGTCTCAACCTTGATTATGCGGATTCTTTATTTCTTCCTGATCCCATGAGCTTTTGTAAAAGCAAACGCATTACTACCAAGGCAGAAAATAGCAAAGGAGAATTTTAATCTCATTTCACTTTGAAACTATTACTATCAAACAAAGGAAATTAAAAAATATAAAATCATTCATATTTAAATGTTCCCAATTCCGGATTGTGAATAAACCTGTTCAGGGATTAAATTACCGGGAATTAGTTTATATATCATTTTTATGCATATACAAAAAATAAATTTATTGAAAATATGCAGCTAAAAACGTAAGTTTAAAAAACCGAATAACTGAAAACTATATCTGTGCTTTGGCTAAAATAATAATGAACAAACTTATAGATTAAATCTTTTTCACTAAACCGAATAAGAGAGTCAATTTTAAAACAATGAAAGTACCACTTAAGAAATAAACTAAAAAACTTTCATCGCAAAATGGAATACTTATCTGAATTAGCGGAAACCACAGAAGCCAAAGCAATATTTCAAATGCATTCATTTCCGACAGAGAAAGAGATGTCGATATGCAAAGGAATGGTAAAAAGATTCGGGAATATTACAGCTGCAAGGACAGACATTTTTCCGGGATTTTCTTTCAGCAGAGTGATGGGATTTACGGAAATTCCTGAAAGGAACCTGATCTCAGAGATAATGGATTTTTTTAAAGGAAGAAAAGGTATATACGCAATTCAGATCCCGCCGCATTTAGTGGATGAAAAATTAAAAGACTTCCTTACTGAAAAAAAATTCTCTGTAAAAAATTACTGGGCCAGATTCTGCAGGGATACTGATGAAGATGTAAAAACAAAAAGTGATCTTAAAATTAGAGAAATAAATGCAGAAGAAGGAAAAGTTTTTGCCGGACTGGTATGTTCAGTATTTGATATGCCATCTGAAATAACACCTCTTGTTTCTTCAGTAACCGGAAAAAGTGACTGGAAACATTTCTTGGCTTACGATAATGATAAGCCGGTTGCTACGGGAACTGTTTTTATTCACGGGAATACTGCATGGAACTGCTTCGCTGCTTCTCTTCCTGAATACCGGGGCAGAGGCGCGCAGGGAGCGCTAATTGCGGAAAGAATTAAAGCCGCCCGTGATGCCGGCTGTAAATATATCACATCCGAAACTCACATTGATAATGAATCATACAGGAATCTGCTCAGATACGGTTTTAAAGTACTTTACGAACGTCCCAATTTTGTATTTGACCCTGCTTCTTAAATCCATTTAACCCGAAGTATTTTTTATACTTTTGAGTTTCCTATTTTTCATTAATTAAATCCTCAAAATTAAATTTTTTAAAAGTTATATTCATCATTATTGTATCCGATGAAATATCTATTATCACTTTTACCTTACCTTAAGAAATTCAGAAAAAAGATCTACGGCGGTTTTGTGTTCATAATATTTTCCAATGCAGTAGACAGCATTTATCCGCTGGTTATAGGAGCCGCCATTGATGATCTTACTAACGGAACTCTCCGATACAGTCTGCTTACTTACGCTTTAGCAGGTCTTTTTATCGTTGCAATGCGCGGCACTTTTCTGTTCCTTACAAGACAGACGCTTATCGTTGTATCAAGGGAAATTGAGAACGATCTCAGGAATGATTTCTTTTCTCATCTTCAGAAACTTTCCAGAGTATTTTACAATACCAGGTCCACAGGAGATCTGATGGCTCACGCCACAAATGACATAAGCAATATAAGAAACTTCGTCGGTCCCGGGATAATGTATTCATTTCAGACATTCACCAGGATTTTATTTACTCTTATAATACTTTTTTCCATAAATTCTTCCGTAACATTACTTGCGCTGGCTCCGCTTCCATTTATTACTTTCATAGTTTACAAAGTGGGCAAACTTACATTCAACAGATCACTGAAAGTTTACAGGATATTTTCCGATCTGACCTCTAAGGCGCAGGAATGCTTCTCGGGAATAAGAGTTATAAAATCATATGTAAGGGAAAGAAATGAAAAACTTGAATTTGACAATATCTCGTTTGATTATCAGAGAAAGAATCTGAGTCTTGCAAAAGTTCAGGCATTCTCATTTCCGATGATGTTTCTCCTGACAAGTCTTTCCGTGATAATTGTAATATATTACGGCGGGATAAAAATCATGGAAGGCAGTATGTCCCTCGGAAATCTTTCCTCATTCCTTATATATCTCGGACAGCTCACCTGGCCTATGATCGCATTCGGATGGATCATAAATCTGGTGCAGAGAGCGGCACCTTCCATGCAGAGACTTCTGAACATTCTAAACGTAAAACCCGACATTGCAGATAATGAATTCACGGATAAGGAAATTACGCAGAATGACATTAAAGGCGAAATAGTATTTGAAAATGTTTCATTCAAATATCCTCTGTCAAATAATTATTCGCTTAAGAACATAAACCTGAAGATACGGAAAGGAACCACACTCGGTATCATAGGACATACCGGCTCGGGAAAAAGCACGCTGATCAATCTGATCCCGAGAGTCTGGGATGTGACTGAAGGAAAAATTTTCATTGACGGGACTGACATTAAGAAAATTCCTCTGAATGTACTGAGAAGATCGGTTGGGATTGTTCCGCAGGAATCATTCCTCTTCTCCACTTCAATCGAAAAAAATATTTCATATTCGAGTGACACGGTAAATGAAGAAGAAGTGATAAGTGCTTCAAAAAAATCGGGACTTTACAAGGACGTGGAAGAATTCCCGCGTGAGTTCAAAACCATTCTCGGTGAGCGCGGGATAACGCTTTCCGGCGGACAGAAGCAGAGGACTTCAATTGCGCGGGCAATATATAAAGGACCGGAGATACTTATACTGGATGATTCATTATCCGCTGTGGACACAAAGACTGAAGAAGAAATTCTTCAGGAACTTAAATCCGTAATGAAAGACAGAACGAGTATAATCATTTCGCACAGGATATCAACAATAAAGAATGCAAACAATATCATTGTCATAAGTCATTCTAAAATTGCTGAAGAGGGTACGCACAACGAACTAATATCAGCGGGCGGGATTTATTTTGACCTGTACAAGAAGCAGCTGCTCGAAGAAGAGATCAAAGAATTTTAAAATTATTAATTGGCTGACCAGATCATAAATAAAGGCGAAGAGGATACACTTACAAAGGACATAGATCCGAAGATACTGAAGAGACTGCTCGGATTCTTCAAGCCTTATACAAGATATATTGTCTTTGCGACTTTCCTCACCATATCGATCTCGGCGCTGGCAGCACTCAGACCGCGGCTCACTCCGATTGCCATAGATGATAAAATCATGAATAAGGATCTGCCCGGACTGCAGTTCATAATTCTGATCATGCTCGGCACGCTCGTTGTGCAGGGAATAATTCAGTACGGAATGACATATCTTACGAGCTGGATAGGACAGAAAATAATTTATGATCTCAGAAAGAAAATCTATTCACACATCCTGTCGCTGGACCTGAAATTCTTTGACAGAAATCCCATCGGCAGAATCGTTACAAGGGTTACGGGTGATGTCGAAGTGCTGTTTGAAGTTTTCTCTTCCGGCCTGGTAACTGCATTCGGTGATATATTCCTTTTATTCTGGATACTTTACTTTATGTTCTCGCTTGATTTTACACTGACGCTTGTTACGCTGTCCGTGCTTCCTTTGCTTATTTATGCAACGGCCGTTTTCAGAAAAAAAGTAAGGGAATCCTACAGAAGAATCAGGATACTCATTGCAAAACTAAATTCCTATATACAGGAGCACATATCGGGTGTAACGATCGTTCAGTATTTTGTAAAGGAAAGAAGGACTATTAAAGAGTTTGAGGATATCAACAGGGAGCATACGGAACAGAACAAGAAAAGCGTATTTTACTATGCAGTATTTTTTCCGGTCGTCGAACTTCTGAGCGCTGTTTCAGCCGGACTAATAATCTGGTACGGCGGAGGCGAAGTGGTTCAGAAAGCGGTATCAGTAGGAGTGCTGATCTCTTTTATACAATTCACGGAAATGTTCTTCAGACCTATCAGGGATCTTTCCGAAAAATACAATATACTTCAGACTGCAATGGCTTCAAGCGAAAGGATCTTTGCACTTCTTGACGAGAAAGCCACTGTTACGGATATCGAAGAACCTCTGGACTTAAAGGATGTCCGGGGAAATATTGAATTCAGGAATGTCAGTTTTGCTTACAATGAAGGTGAATACGTCTTAAAGAACATTAATTTCAGGATCAACTCCGGAGAGAAGGTAGCATTTGTCGGCGCCACCGGAGCCGGAAAGTCAACCATTATAAATCTTCTTACGAGATTTTATGATGTGCAGAGCGGAGAGATACTTCTTGACGGAGTGAATATAAAAGACCTGCAGCAGCAGGAACTAAGAAAGAACATTGCCATAGTTCTTCAGGATGTTTTTCTTTTTTCAGGTGACATTAAATCCAATATAAATCTGAACAACAGTAAAATCAGCGATGAGAAAATCTATGATGCAATTGATAACACAGGTCTGCGGCAGTTCATTGATTCCCATCCGGAAAAGCTGCACAAGCTTGTAAACGAAAGAGGTTCGACGTTATCAGTCGGACAGAAGCAGTTAATATCATTTGCCAGGGCTCTGGCATATGACCCTAAGATACTTATACTTGATGAGGCAACTTCAAGCGTAGATACCAATACGGAAATACTAATTCAGAATGCAATCAAAAAACTCATAGAAGGAAGGACGTCCATTATCATAGCGCACAGACTTTCCACAATTCAAAACTGCGATAAAATAATCGTCATGCACAAAGGCGAAATAAAGGAAATGGGAACGCATCAGGAGCTTCTTGAAAAAGGCGGGCTTTATTTCAAACTTTATCAGCTTCAGTATAAGGAAGAGGAAGTTTCAAACTAACCCGTAATTTTCAAAGCATTTCTCTAATAGATCAATTGTGTCAATAAGTTTAGTATAAGAAATTAAAATTTACTGGAGTAAACGTACTTTCTTTTGTACGACGAAAAGAAAGTACAAAAGAAAAGTCGTCCCGAGAACTCGGGATGAATAATTGCCTAAATTCGTGTTAAATTGCGATAAAATTTCCAGCTCAAAATTTGCTGTGCAAATTTCCCGGACAGGGAAATTTTATTGACGCAATTTATCACGAATTCTTAACGGCAATAATTCACAGGCGGATAGTTTGAAAAAATATATTAATAAGTTTAAAGGATTATAAATATTAAAGTATTTCTTATGATTAAAAATTATTTTGGACAGTATTGGGATAATATATCAGTGACAATCCGGTTTTAATGAAATAAAAAAAATACCTCGAAATATTTAAACCTGTATGGAAAAATTACTGTTTATCTGAATGTTCCTGCTAGATAAAATTCTATTAATCCACATCAACTTTTTTAATCTCTTTAATTAGAAAAATAAGTTGCGTATTTTTGAAGTTATTCAATTAAAATTTATATGTTCAGAATAAATCTGTTTATCGTAATATTATTAACAGCAGCGTCAGTAACGTTTGCGCAGAAGAAGAAAATCGCTTACTGCTCTGATCAGGGCACTTCAGCATTTATACAGATTTTCGTCATGAATGAAGACGGTTCAGATAAAAAACAACTCACCAATATCAATGAAAACTGCATGAAACCAAGGTGGTCTCCCGACGGGAAGCAGATAGTTTTTTACTCTGACAAGGGATTTGTATATTTGATAAGAAATGTTGATAATCTTTATTCCGACTATACTTTTTTGGTATGGAACGGAATATATCCTTCATTTATGCCTGACGGAAATGAAATAATGTTCAACACCGAAGAAGACGATGTGCTGTCAATATTTGTAATTGATACGACGCAGTTCGGGGCACAGCCGGAGATCATAACTGACGGATCCTATTCTAATATGCAGGTACTGTCGCCGGACGGAAAGAAAGTAATTTATTCGGCATTTCTGGACGGAGTTAAAACCATAATGTCAGCGGACCTTGAGGATGAATCGGATAATTACATAAAGAAAATCAGCATGAACAACGATGCAAACCTTGAACCGGATATTTCACCTGACGGAAAGAAAATTGCCTATGCCAGTTTCGATAACAATCTGAACGGCACAGTTAGGATTTATGAGAACGGAAAGGAAACCGCTCTGACCAAAGGAATTACAAGCGCGAATGTGCCGAGATTTTCCCCGGACGGAAAGAAAATTGCATTCGTTGTAATTTCAGATAATAATGTGGATCTTTACACAATGAATACGGACGGCAGCGACAAAAAAAATCTTGATGTAAAAGGTGGAAATGTCGGAACGTTCCAGTGGCTTGATGATGACAAAATTGTATATGATGCCGGAAGTGATACCAGGATCAGTATCGGGATAGTTAATACTAAAACCGGCATTTCCGAAATAATAGCTGACGGAGGATTCAATCTTCAGCCTTGCGCAACAAAATAATTTTAAAAAAGAAAGGAATTGTGTAAAACGGTTTTAACCGTTTTCTGATTATGAAAGTCATAGAACATTTAGACAAAGCTAAAAACCCTCTGATCAGTTTTGAGATTCTTCCTTTGCCCAGAGGCGGAGATATAAATGTACTGTTTAATTCCATCGATGCGCTGATAAAATATAATCCGCCGTTCATAGATGTAACTTCCCATTCAGCACAGGTTCAGTATGAAGAAACCCCCTCCGGAATTAAAAAGAAAGTTAAAAGAAAACGACCGGGTACGATTGGAATTAGCGTTGCTATTCAGAATAAATATAACATTGATACCGTACCGCATATCTTATGCAACGGCTTTACAAAAGAGGAAACCGAAGACGCACTTATTGAACTGAATTATCTCGGCATACAGAATGTGCTTGCAGTAAGGGGAGATGAGCTGAGCTTCAAGAAACCCATTCCCGAAGGGAGAACTTCGAATATTTATGCAACTGATCTGGTGAAACAGATCTCAGACATGAATGCCGGTAAATATCTTGAGGAAGATCTGCTTGACGCAGCGCCGACTAATTTCTGCATAGGTATCGGGGGATATCCGGAGAAACATTTTGAGGCTCCTAATCTGAATACGGACATTAAAATTGCAAAAAACAAAATAGATCTCGGCGCTGACTACATTGTCACTCAGATGTTTTTCAATAATAAGCATTATCTGGATTATGTAGAAAAATGCAGGGCTTCAGGCATCAAGGTTCCGATTATCCCGGGATTGAAAATACTCACTTCAAAAAATCATCTGAATTCGATTCCGAAAAGTTTTTTCGTTGAAATACCTGATGAACTCTCAAATGAAGTACTGGAGGCAAAACCCGAACATGTCATGGATATCGGAGTTGAGTGGGCATTGAAACAATCCGAAGATTTACTGAACAACGGTGTCCCTTCGCTTCATTTTTACATTATGCAGAGTTCAAAACCAATTGACAAGCTAATGATGAAACTCAAATTATGAAAACAGTTTTTAGTAACTTGTTTTTATAAATTGCCGTGCATATTTTAAGCAAATGAAATTAAGAAACGAATTAATTTTTTATAATTATATTTTCAGTGAATTTTGGCTGAATAAAAACAACAAGCCTGATTCCGGAAAGAAAGAGCCAGATAAAAAGTGTATCCGATAAAGATACACTTTTTTTTATGTGCAAAAATTTATGAATACCGATTTCAGAAAATTATTCACCCAAAGAGATATATTATCCGAGAATAATTTTTATCTGATAAAAAAACGAAAGAAGATAGTATTGTTTGTTCCCGATTCTCATGCTGAAAAAGTCTATTCCGCAATGTCCGCTGCAGGAGCCGGAGTGATCGGTAAATACAGCGGCTGTTCGTTCAGGACAAACGGAACCGGTACTTTCATACCCGGTAAAACTGCAGATCCTTTTTCAGGAAAAAGAGGTAAAGTTAGTTTTGAAAAAGAAATAAAACTCGAAATGGAATGCTGCTCAGAAAAGATTCCGGCGATAATAGAATCAATGCTCCGCTGCCATCCTTATGAAGAAACAGCTTACGAGATTTATGATTTTATAAAACTTGAGGATAAAGTAAACGGGAAAGTGTTCAGCTTTAAAAAAGGCATAAAAGTGAAAAACGTGTTTGAAAAAATAAACAAAAGAATAACAGTTGACATACCTGAAGCTGACATTAAACTCGGCAAACTGCTAGTTACTGATCTTACTTTCAACAACGGACTTTCCGAATCTGCAAAATACTTTGACATTAAATATATACTAACAATTAAAGAGAATAACTTCAAACTTATAAATTTAATATGATGACAGAAAACAATAATCCTGATATTATTAATGATGGTTCAAATGATGATGAAAAACACACACCGGAGAATGAATACATAAAATCCGAAAATTCAGATCCTGTTTCCGAAATAAAGAATGTCTCGGAGAATCCCTCAACTGACGAAACACTGGAAAGCGAAGATGATTCACCTGCTGTTTTTTATAATTATGAATCAGCCGAGGAGGAATCAGATACGCCAAAAATGACCGATACCCTGAAAGTTTTTCTTCAGCTCAGAGAAATAGATTCTGAACTTGCTGAAATAGAAGAAGAAAAAGGGGATCTTCCTTTTGAAATTAATTCAATTCAGGAAAAACTTGATGTTATAACAGGAAAACTTAATGACAAAAAAGAAAGACTTTCTAATCTAACTGATGAAAAAAATTCGCTGCTTGACGAGAATTCCTCATACGAAGAAAGGATAAGCAAATATGACGAACAGAAATTCAATGTAAGATCAAATACTGAATACGACGAGATCACAAAAGCAATAGAAGCATTATTCGATTCAGTAAGCAAGAATGAAAATAAAATAAAAGAAATTGACAAAGAGGTGGACGGTCTGAATTCGAATACAGATACTTATGAAAGCAGCATTAAAGAACTTTCAGATGATCTGAAGGAAAAACAGGCGCAGCTTAACGAACTGAACAAACAGTACATGCAGGATGAATCTGCATTAAAAGAAAAAAGAGATGCGCTTCTTAAAACACTGGAACCGAAATATGTTTCTCTTTATGAAAGGATTAACGGTTCCTACAAAGGCGAAGCTACTGCCATAGTCAGAAAAGGAAACTGCTCGGGGTGTTACAATTCAATTCCTCCCCAGAGGGTTATTGAGATAAAGACTGCCGAAAGAATTTTCACATGTCAGTCCTGCGGAAGGATTCTGATATCCGAAGAACTTCAGAATAATGACCAATCCTGAATGAAAGGATACGTAAATGTTTTCACTGACGGAGCCTCAAGGGGAAATCCGGGTGAATCGGCGATAGGAATAGTAATTTCAGATGAGAAGAATGAACTTATTCTGGATTTTAAGAAATACATAGGTAAGGGAACGAACAATTCAGCGGAATATAGAGCCCTGATAGAAAGCGTTAGAATCCTTAAAGACATTGATCTCGAATTTGAACATATAAATTTTTACTGTGACAGCGAACTCATAGTAAAGCAGGTCAGGGGAGAATATAAAATAAAAAATCCTGACATGATAAAATTATCGGGGGAATTTTTTTCGGAACTGAACAAATTAAAGAAGAAATACATTATCACTCACATACCAAGGGAGAAAAACAGGTTAGCAGACAAACTCGCCAATGAAGCTTTAAATGAATTGAAAAAGCAATAACCTTTAAGCAAATTAATTATATTTTACCGTTCTTTAATAAATACTATTCCGTTATAGACGATCGCGCTGTCCTGTTTTGCAGGATGTGAGGAAAGTCCGGACTCCACTCGGACAGGAAAGCCGGGAGATAATCCCGGGTAATTATTTCGCAAGACTTAATTACAGAAAGTGTAACAGAAAATATACCGTCCCGGTTTACCGGGATAAGGGTGAAAAGGCAGGGTAAGAGCCTACCATCCGGAGAGTGATCTCCGGGATTTACAAACCTCTTTCGGAGCAAGACCATGTATAGGGAATTGAATCTCTGTCCGATTCTTATATTCCCGGGGTAGGTCGCAAAAAACTTTGCAGTAATGTAAAGTTAAGATAAATGATCGTCATCCTTTTTAAAGGATACAGAATCCGGCTTATTTAACGGAATAGAATTTATTATCTGCTCATTTCAAGCATTCTCTCAAGCGGCTTCAGGGATTTTTTAAGAATTTCTTCCTCTAACTTTATTTCGGGTTTTCTGTCCCTCATGCACAGATAAAGTTTTTCAAGTGTATTCAGTTTCATATATGGACATTCGTTGCAGTTGCAGTTTGATTCCGGCGGAGCGGGAATGAATTTTTTATGAGGATTCCTGAGCTGCATCTGATGAATGATCCCTGGTTCTGTCGCTACTATAAATTCCGTTCTCTCCGATTCCGTCACGAAATTCAGTAATCCGCTTGTTGAACCAATGTAATCGGCATTATTAAGAACCGCTTCTTCACACTCAGGATGCGCAATCAATAATGCATCAGGATTTTCAAACTTCAGTCTGTTAATTTTTTTATCGCTGAACGTCTCATGCACTATACACGCTCCCTGCCATAATACCATATCTCTTCCGGACTTTTTCATTACATACCTCCCCAGGTTTCTGTCAGGCGCAAAGATTATCTTTTGTTCTTCGGGAATCTGCTGAACGATCTTTACCGCATTTGATGAAGTGCATATGATGTCGGATAAAGCTTTCACTTCGGCGGTGCAGTTAATGTAACTGATAAGAATATGATCCGGATATTTTTCCCTGAACTTTTTCAGCATCGGAGCAGGACATCCCTCCGCAAGAGAGCAGCCGGCGTTCAGATCCGGCAACAGAACAGGTTTGTCCGGATTAAGTATCTTTGCCGTCTCAGCCATAAAATGAACTCCTGCAAAAACAATTACATCCGCTTTGGTTTCTGCAGCCTGCTGAGAAAGCTGAAGACTGTCTCCTATAAAATCAGCGAGGTCCTGTATTTCAGACTCCTGATAATAGTGAGCGAGTATTACAGCATTCATTTCTTTCTTCAGCTTCTTAATCTCTTCTGTGATATCGATCGACAGATCAATGGGCTTTATCCCGTCAAATCTGAGTTTATTTGCTTTTGTTGAATTTATTGTTTTTTCCATATATGGTAAAATAAGAATTAATGAAAACATTTAATAAATAAATTTTATTCCTTTTTCAGGATCCTGATTCTACTGAAATGATACTCTGATAATTTTCTATTTATTAATAAATTGTTACACAAAGTTTATTTAATTAATTTGTTCATAAATTCAAACAAAAAGATGAAAGATAGAATTCGAATAGCTTCCGGTCAGGGATTCTGGGGCGACCTGGTGGACGCTCCTTATAAACAGGCTACAGGCGGACCGGTTGATTACATTATGATGGATTATCTTGC
Organism: Bacteroidota bacterium; assembly: GCA_018266875.1. Lineage (GTDB taxonomy): Bacteria > Bacteroidota > Ignavibacteria > Tepidaquicellales > Tepidaquicellaceae > UBA2330. The sequence continues at coordinate 10,035 of JAFDZR010000040.1, read as the reverse complement.
AGAAGTTACCATGTCAATTCTTCAGAAACAGAAATTAAAAGATCCTGATTTCGGATATGCCCGTGACATTCCGCCTCTTATGGAAAAACTTCTCCCGGTAATAAAACAGAAAAATATTAAAGTCATCACAAACGGAGGCGGTGTAAATCCTGTTGCATGCCGTGATGCGATCTTTAACGCCGCTGAAAAAGCCGGCATAAAAGGTATCAAGATCGGTATTGTACAGGGTGATAATATTCTTAACGACATTGACGAACTTGTTTCAAAAGGAATTGAACTGAAGAATATGGAGACAGGTGAATCCGTAAAAACTGTCAGAGATAAAATTCTCAGCGCTAATGTGTATCTCGGCGCAGCGCCTGTTGTAGAATGTCTGAAACAGGGTGCTGACATTGTGATCACGGGAAGAGTCACCGATACGGGACTTACGCTTGCCCCGATGATATATGAATTCGGATGGGATATGAACAACTGGGATCTCATGGCAGCCGGAACTGTCGCAGGTCATATTCTGGAATGCGGCGGACAGGCAAGCGGCGGGAATTTTCTCGGGGACTGGAAGAGTATTCCTGACCTTGCACGGATAGGATTTCCGATCGCAGAAGCATTTCCTAACGGTGAAGTCATTATTACAAAACACGAAAATACCGGAGGGCGGGTAAGCATTGAAACAGTCAGTGAACAGCTTGTTTATGAAATTGGTGATCCCAAGGATTATATAACTCCTGACTGTATTGCTGATTTCACCTCAATTCATCTGGAAGATGCCGGAGAGAACAGAGTTAAAGTTTTCGGGGTAAAAGGACTTCCTGCAACTCCATTTTATAAAGTTTCAATGTCCTATTCCGATGGATACAGCGCTGCGGGCTCTCTTACCTACTGCTGGCCTGATGCTCTCGAAAAAGCAAAAGCGGCCGATCAGATACTCAGAAAAAGACTCGAGGATCTCGGATTGAAATTCGATGAGATCAGAACAGAGTTTCAGGGTTACAATGCGTGTCACGGTCCGATAGCGGAAACTTTTGATGATCTGAATGAAGTCGTATTGCGGATCGCGGTCAGATCACAGGACAGAAAATCAATTGAAAGATTCGGAAAAGAGATCGCCCCGCTGATTCTGACAGGACCTCCCGGCGTGACTGGTTTTGCAGGGGGAAGACCAAAGCCATCAGATGTTGTAGCTTACTGGCCGGCGCTGATTCCAAAAACAGAAGTCAAAGCAGAAGTAACTGTTGAATCAAACTGAAAATAAATTTTATTATAAAAATATGAAAAAAAATATATTGGTTTACCCTGTTCTTACAGCGCTGATTCTTATTTCCGGATGCGGCACCAAAGGAATAGTAAGTTATGAATCCGGTCTGAAATTATTTCAGGAAAAAAAATACAACGAATCTGTAATGGAATTTCAGCAGGCTGTGAAAGATAATCCTGAATTCGGCGAAGCATACATGTATCTGGGAAGAGCATATAACTCACTTCAGAAGTATGACCTTTCAATTGAAAATTACCAGAAAGCTCTTGGTCTTTTTAAACAGGATAAATTCAATGTGAAGGTTGACAAACTCAATGATAAGGAGAAAATTACACAGGTTGAAGAAGTATGGCTTCCTTATTCTCAGCTGCAGCAGAAGATACAGAAAGGAATTCCTCTTACGGATATTGAAATTCAAAAGCAGGAAGAAATTATAAAAAAACTTGATCCGAAATGATCAGCGGTCAATTGTTTTTAAATTTACCGAACAAAATAAATTCATTTAACTGATGGAAAAAATTCTTGTTGTCGGCGCCGCAGGACAGATAGGCTCCGAACTCACTCTGGCACTAAGAAAAATTTACGGTAATGAAAATGTTTTTGCTACTGACATAAAAGACGCTCCGAAAGACGTTAAGAAATCAGGACCGTTTCAGCTTCTCGATGTTATGGACGATAAACGGCTCATACATTTCGTCATAAGATATAAAATAACCCAGATCTATCTTCTCGCTGCGGTTTTATCAGGAAATGCCGAACGCCTCCCTCTTCAGGCATGGGACATTAATATGAGAAGTCTTCTGAATATTCTGGATCTTGCTAGAGAAGTAGGCATAAGAAAAATATTCTGGCCAAGTTCAATTGCAGTTTTTGGAATGACTACACCAAAGACAGATACTCCACAGCTTACAATAATGGAACCGAACACGGTTTACGGGATCAGCAAACTGGCCGGAGAAAGATGGTGCGAATATTACAATCATAAACACGGTCTGGACGTAAGAAGCATAAGGTATCCCGGTCTTATCAGTTATAAAACCGAAGCCGGTGGAGGCACTACGGATTATGCCGTTGAGATTTTTTATGACGCAATTGAAAGCAAAAAATACGAGTGCTTTCTCAAGCCTGATACAAAGCTTCCCATGATGTTTATGGATGACGCTATCAGAGCAACTACAGAACTAATGGAAGCCGATTCTTCCAGATTAAGTATCCGTTCAAGTTATAATCTGAGCGGAATTACATTTGATCCGAGACAACTCTCTGATGAGATCAAAAAGTATATTCCGGATTTTGAGATCACATATAAGCCTGACTTCAGACAGGTTATTGCAGAATCATGGCCTCAGAGTATAGATGATTCGGTCGCAAGAAATGACTGGGGATGGAAACACAAGATCAATCTCGAAAAAATGACCAGGATTATGTTAAAGGAGACAGAAAAAAAATTTAAACATAAGTGAGAAAATTTATTCATTCTCTGTTCATATTACTTTTTATCGGTTCAGGGATCTGTTTGTCTCAGACAATTCCGTCGGATTCGGGCTATATACCTTTCGTCGGGAACAGAACATTAACATTTACTGACTCTTCAAGATCTAACAGAAATATTTCATCTCTTGTGTATTATCCTGCAACTTCAGAAGGTTCAGGAACTCCTGTCCTTCAGGGCAGCCTGTATCCTGTAATTTCTTTCGGTCACGGATTTACTCTCAATCCGAATTTGTATGTTTCGCTTTACCGTCATCTTGCCAGCTGGGGCTTTATTGTAATTGCGCCTTCTACAGAAACAGGTTTATTTCCAAATCACCTGAATTTTGCAAAAGATCTTGTATTTGTTTTAAAAGATATCAAAAGGAAAGGAAGAACTCCCGGGGATTTGTTTTATCAGGTAATTGATACTGTTAACTCCGGTGTTTTCGGACATTCTATGGGAGGCGGCTGCAGTTTTCTTGCCGGCTCTCTGGATTCAAACATCAGAGCTGTCTCTTCTCTGGCAGCTGCTACAACCAACCCTTCTTCGGTAACCGCAGCTTCAAACATTAAAAACCCGGTTCAGCTCCTTTCCGGTCAGAGAGACAGCATAGCTTCATACTGGACAAATCAGATTCCTCATTATAACAGTTCTTCTCCGTTCAGACAAATTGTGAATATAAAAGGCGGTAATCACAGTCAGTTCCATCTTCTTCCGGGATTTGACGATCTGGTTGACAACGCTGCAACTATCAGCAGACCTGAACAGCAGAGGATCACAAGATTTTATGTGACCTCATTTTTTAATATGTTCCTGAAAAATGACACCGCTTATAAAAAATTTCTTTACAGCGCCGATGCACGTAATGATACCTCCGTATTAATGAAGTATAATAATCTTGGTTTGAATGTTCTCCTCCAGGGATTTTATAACAGCAATACTCAGGTCATGAATAACGACAGCATAAAACTATATCTGAGAAAAAACACATCTCCTTACTTTGTAACAGATTCATCTGCCGCTGTTGTTGATGATTCGGGATACTGCGTATTCAGTTTTACGGAAGCGAACAATAATGAAAATTATTTTATTCAGGTATCCCACAGAAATTCCGTTGAGACCTGGAGCAGCTCAGGTGCGTTCATATTTTCGCTTAAGAATTCATTTTATGATTTTACATCCGACTCTTCCAGCGCATTCGGTAACAATCTTATCAGGAAAGGTCAGCGGTATTGTATTTTCAGCGGAGATGTAAACAAAGACGGTGTTGTGGATCTTCAGGATCTTGCCATGACTGACAACGATGTGTTTAATTTTACAACGGGTTATTCAGCTACTGATCTTAACGGAGATTTTGTTACAGATTCGGAAGATCTTGCGATTGCGGAAAACAATTCAAACCTGTTTGTTTCAAGTATTACTCCCTGAGTGAGGGGAATAAATTATTTCTCCGGTTTATGCTTTCAAAAATAATTAACTCCATACCTTTACATAAAAAAGGACTTATCTATATAAGTTTCTGCGCTCTGCTCTGGAGCTCCGGTGGATTATTTATAAAAGTATTATCGCTTGACGCTTATCAGATCTCTTTTTACCGTTCGCTTATTGCCGCAGTTACGATCCTGATAATTTCTGTTTTCAACAAGACAAACCTTAAGTTTGAATTCAATCTTATTTCCGTTCTCTGCAGTCTGATGTATTCATTTATCTTAGTGCTATTTGTAGTTGCCACTAAACTCACAACCGCTGCGAATGCAATTTTTCTACAGTTTACGGCTCCTATCTATCTGCTGCTGCTCGAACCGGTTTTTTTAAAAACAAAATTCGACAGGAAGAATTTAACCGCTCTGATTTTCTGTATTGCCGGCATGAGTCTGTTCTTTTTTGGAAAGCTCGATCTGACAAGCATTAAGGGAAATTTAACTGCTATCGGATCGGGAATAAGCTTTGCGCTTTTCACGCTTTTCCTGAAATGGAAAAAGCAGATCCATAAATCGGAAAGCACTATCATATATATTATTGTAGGGAATCTTCTCGTATGTATACTTTGTCTGCCGATGGTTTATGATAAATTAATCGTTGAGTTTTCACAGGCGATGATACTGATATACATGGGAGTGTTTCAGATCGGAATAAGTTATATTATTTTTAACGAAGGGGTAAAATATATATCAGCTACCGAGTCAATGATCATTGCGATGCTTGAAGCTATACTGAATCCTATTTGGGTTTTTATAGGCGTTGGAGAAGTTCCGACTGTATATTCCATAGCAGGTTCGGTAGTTATTCTTCTCACAATAGTATGGAGAAATCTTTTCATTAAACCTGTTGAGAAGATCAGGATTGTAGACTGATTGATGAGCCTTCGATAATAATCAGTCGAAGAAAAGGAAATAGATCAGTCCTCCGATTGCTGCCTGCATTAGGATCAGTGAAACTACAAAATATGCATCTTTCTTTTTAGAATCATCAAGCTTCTGCTGAGATCCTGTCATTAGATATTCATCATAATCCCTGTTCCCCTTTGTTTTAAAATCATATGTAAAATATGCGCCGGCAATCGAGGCAACTCCGAGAGATATTATTACAGGCAGGTTTCTTTTGGTGTTGAACTGAGTTCCCTTATCTTTGTAAACACTTTCATTGAGCGATTCCTTTCCTTTTGGAAGCAGTTTTACTTTTGCTCCTGTTTCAAAATCATAATCTTCAAGCTTGAATATCAGGTCACGGTAATTTTTTTTTCTGAAGATCAGATCCCCTGTCAATTTGCTTTCCGTGAATAATCTTAAAGGAGTATATCCGAGCAGAGTGTCCTGAAACAAAACCGATGCATTGAATGGGTCAGAATCAAAGTAATAAAAGAATTTAAAAAATACGCTTACAGCCGTATCGCTTTTCAGATCAAGCGTAACAGTTTCATTTGAGTTCTGCCAGTAATTTCCCGATCCCGGATTTATGAATTTAAAATTATAAACCCCTTCCTTCATTCTGTGACCGCTGAGAGGAGTAACTCCAATAAACGATGTGTCACTGTATATCTCGGCGTTATCCGGTACGGAAAAAAAAGTTACGGAATAATATTTCGCAGAATCACCTGCAAAAGCAGTATCACTCTGCGCATAACAGGCGGTAAAAGAAAACGTCAGAATTAAAATTATCAGCAAACGCATGTTATTTTTCCTTTTTCATTTCTTTGTTTGAGAAACAGTAAACATACTTGTCATCACTTGCGGTAAAAATATAATCCTTCCAGACAACAGCGCTGGTCCTTACTCTACCTTCACACAAATAATTCCAGAGCTCTTTTCCGCTTCCGGCATCCAGGCAGTAAAATCTTCTGTCATAAGAGCCGATAAAGATCAAATCCTTATGCAGCAGCGGAGTAGCCCAAACCGCGCCTTTTGTTTTGAAAGTCCAGACCGGGTCACCATTCTGTGAATTCATGGCGTATACATTTCCGTCAATTCCTGCAGTAATTACCAAGTCTTTGTAAAAAGTTGAAGCTGCCTGGAATTTTGTCCTGAGATCTTTTTTCCAGACCAGGATACCTGCCGTATCCAGACAGTAAAAATTCCCGTCATCTGAACCGAAATATATTTTTCCGTCTTTTGCGGATACGTCACAGGAAATTGAAAAACCGGTTTTATATTTCCATAACTCTCTGCCGTTATTCAGGTCAAATGCAAACATGCTGCCTCCGTTATTTCCTGCAAATACCTGATCTCCGTATACGGTTGGACTGTTGTAGAATGAATACTGCGGAAATCTTTCATTCCTTGGTCTTGTAACCCACACTATGTAACCTGTTTTTGAATTAAGTCTGTAGATCTTGTTGTTTACGGAGCAGACAAGAAGATCTTCGCCAACCATTACCGGAGAGGATTCTACACTGCCAATATTTCTTTTCCATTTTTCAATTCCGCTGATCAGATTGTAACTGAATATCATATTGCCTTTGATTCCCGAAGAAGTAACAATGATATTGTTGTTGTCAATAAGGGGAGTGGAATAGGATGAGCTTCCCATTGCAGAAGTTCTGCCGAGACTTTTCCCGCTGAAAATATCCAGAGCATAGGATTCTCCGTTAAGAGTATTCACAAAAACAATAGCATCGCTGACCGAGATACAGTTTTTCGCAAGACCGCCGTCCACATCATACTGCCAGTAAAGATTAAAAGGCGGATTGAGCAATGAATCTGAACGGGAAACGTTGGTCTTCTGCGGATTCCCGCCTATCATCAGCCAGTCTTCTTCCGGATTGACTTCCACTCTTTTGTCAATGCTCAGGGAAAAACATCCTGAAAAGATCACTGAACTTATCAACGACAAATAAACAGCGATACTTCTGATTCTTTTCATAGAATTAAAATGATATTTGATCTGACAAAGGGGATAAAATTAATTAAAATTTTATTTGAGGGCTGGACTTGAATTATCAAGAATGGATATTTCAATTTTCTTTTTCAAGAGAGAAATTAAAATATAAAAAAGCCCGGTTTCCCGGGCTCTTAAATTAAGAGAATTTTTCAATAAGGATATCCCTGAGATCAGGTTTGCCGATCTCCTGCAGCATATAATTTATTCTTACCGTTGGTTTTTTGAATTTTATAAGTCTTCTGAGATCAATTGGCGTACCTATCAGCACACTGTCGCAGGGAACGCTGTTGATGGTATCTTCAAGATCCCTGATCTGTTTTTCACCGTAGCCCATTGCCGGCAGAAGGTTTCCGATCCCGGGATATTTTTCAAACGTATCTTTGATTGTCCTGACTGCATACTTTCTCGGATCAATAATTTCCCGTGCACCGAATTTCTGAGCTGCAATAGTTCCCGCTCCGTATTTCATCTCTCCGTGAGTAAGTGTCGGTCCGTCTTCAACAACGAGAACTTTTTTATTCCTGATATGCTTTTCATCACTCTGTTTTTCAAGTGACACAGGTGAAGCGGCTTCAATAATGACTGCCTTCGGATTATATTTTTTAATGTTATCCCTGACGTCATTTACATCCGAATGATCTGCGGAATCTATTTTATTGATTACCACCACATCCGAGATCAGAAGATTTGTAAATCCGGGATAATACCGCAGTTCATGTCCCGGTCTGTGCGGATCGAGAACCGTAATAACGAGATCGCTTTTATAAAAAGGCATATCATTATTCCCGCCGTCCCAGATGATCACATCGGCTTCTTTTTCCGCTTCTCTGACGATCGCTTCATAATCAGCTCCGGCGTAAATGATGTTTCCGCTGACAACATGAGGCTCGTATTCCTCCATTTCCTCAATGGTGCATTTATGTTTTTTCAGGTCGGCGATTTCCGCAAATCTCTGAACTTTTTGTTTAGCTAAATTTCCATACGGCATCGGATGTCTTATTGCAACGACTTTCTTTCCCATATCCTTGAGGATTTCCACGACTTTTCTTGAAGTCTGACTCTTGCCTGAACCTGTTCTTGAAGCCACTACTGCAATGACCGGTTTAGTTGATTTCACGGCTGTCTGATCATAGCCGAGCATTTTAAAAGAAGCTCCCGCTGCATTTACCTCGGCTGCTTTTTTCATTATGTATTCAAAAGTCACATCTGAGTAGGAAAATACGACTTCATCGATTTTATGCTCTCTGATAAGTCCAATTAAATTTTCTTCCAGATAAATCGGAATTCCTTTCGGATATAAATTTCCGCTTAATTCTTTCGGATAAATTCTTTTATCAATGAAAGGTATCTGTGTTGCGGTGAATGCTGCGACTTCATATAACGGATTATCTCTGTAAACAACATTAAAATTATGAAAATCCCTTCCTGCCGCTCCCATGATTAGAACTTTGATCTTTTTCATATACTGGTATATTTTAATTTATTGAGGTGAATGAATTTACCGAAAACGTCTGATTTTTTAAATTCATTTCCTGTTACAGACGCGCTTTTTATTCAATAAATACAGGGGTTAAAAGCTTTTTTGTAAATGACATAGATCATATTTTATTAAAAAAATTTTTAATCTTAAAAATGGATTTTCAAAGGAATTGTCTAATGTATTTTTCTTAAGGGTTTATTAAATTATATTTGTGCCTAACATATATCTTTTATGAAAATAGGAATCACATGTTATCCAACTTACGGAGGAAGCGGAGTAGTAGCTACTGAACTCGGAAAAGCACTTGCAATGCGAGGACACGAAATACATTTTATTTCTTATGCAATGCCTACGCGTCTGAACGGATTCATCGATAATATTTTTTATCATGAAGTGGAGATTAACAATTACCCTCTTTTTGAATTTCCCCTTTATTCAATTGCACTGGCAAGCAAGATGGTTGAAGTGACTAAGTTTCATGACCTTGATCTGCTGCATGCGCATTACGCTATTCCTCATGCCACCAGCGCTTTCCTTGCAAGGGAAATACTAAAATCAGAAAGCGGGAATAAAGCCGACATTAAATTCATCACTACCCTTCACGGAACGGACATTACGCTGACGGGACTTGAGCCGAGTTTTCTGCCTACAATGAAATTCAGTATTCAGAAGTCTGACGGGGTTACCGCCGTTTCTAAATTTCTGAAAGAGAAAACCCAGCAGCAGTATCAGATAGACAAGGAGATTGAAGTCATCCCCAATTTTATTGATATAAACAAATACAAGCGCGAGGATAACGAAAAGACAAAGTGCTTCAGAAAAAACTTTGCAAAAAATGATGAAAAGATACTGACACATACATCAAATTTCCGCGCTTTAAAAAGGGTGCAGGATGTTATTAAGATTTTCAATGAGGTCAGGGAAAAGGTTGATTGCAAACTTCTGCTCATCGGGGACGGACCTGAGAGAAGCGAGTGCGAAAGAATTTCACGTGAACTTGGAATTTTTGAGGAAATAAAATTTATGGGTAAGCAGGATGCATTGGTCGAACTGCTGTCTGTCACTGATCTATTCTTTATTCCGTCTCAGTCGGAGAGTTTCGGATTATCTGCGCTTGAAGCCATGAGCTGCGGAGTTCCTGTTATCTCATCCAGTGTCGGAGGTCTGCCTGAACTTAATCTGCACGGAGAGACCGGTTATATTGCAGAGATCGGTGATGTGGATAGAATGGCAAAGTATGCTGTAGAGCTTCTTACAAACGAAAAAAGATACAGTCAGTTTTCCAAAAATGCCAGAAAGCGCGCAGAATATTTCAGCGAAGAAAATATCGTTCCGATGTATGAAAAATTTTATGACAAAGTACTGGGAATGTAATGTTCAATGTTCAATGTTTAAAGTAAACCAATACTGTCCAGATTAATTTTTAATCATAAGAAATACTTTAATATT
>JAFDZR010000003.1 GCA_018266875.1 Bacteroidota bacterium | reverse complement strand
AATGCGTAATTTTAACTAACGCGAGTGGGCAATTTTAAGCGAAATGTTGGGAAGTTTTCAAACGAAATTAACATACATCGCTTCAGACATACTTTTGCCACCAATTACTATACACAAACTCATGACTTGGTAGGATTACAAAAACTAATGGGGCACAGGAGTTTTAAGATGACATTAAGTTATCTAAGGTCTATGCCGGAAGAGCATTTGGTGCAGCAGATCAAAAAATTTACGATTGATGAGTTTGTTTGAAAATTAAATGATCTGTTTTATATTTTGAAATGTTTTATTTTTAAAATTAAAAAACAATTGTAAGAAATCCTATGTTCGATCAAAAAACTATTATACAACTTAATTATTACGTATATGCTTTAATTGATCCTTTTACTAACATGCCCTTTTATATTGGGAAAGGTAAGGGTAATAGAGTTTTTAATCATGTTGATTTAGCTTTGGAGACTGAAACGAGTAATGATAAATATGAAACTATTAGAGAAATTCAAAATAAATTAGGAGCTGTTAAGCACATAATTATAAGACATGGATTAACCGAACAACAAGCATTCGAAATTGAGGCAACAATTATTGATTTATTAGAATATTTAAAAATATCAACAACAAATATTGCAGGAGGACATAACACATTTGAGTTTGGAGTAATGACAACAGACGATATAATTAGATTATATAATGCTAAGCCCTTAACTTCTTTACAACACCCAGCCATAATTATTAATATTAATGCTCAATATAAACGCGGAATGTCAGACACAGATTTATATAATGCAACAAGGTATGCTTGGGTGATTAATAAAAATAAAACCAAGTGGATAAAAGTTGTATTAGCAGAATATAAAGGATTAATTATAGAAGTATTTTCTGTTGATAATTGGTATGAAGTACCTTCAAAAGATAAAAAGGGTAAAGAGAAAATTCGATGGGCTTTTAATGGATCAGTTGCTAATGACGAAATACGAAATTATTATATAAATAGATCAATAACTCATTTAAAGAGGAAAGGTAATGCAAATCCAATACGATATAACTTATAAAAAACTTTCGGTATTGTTATCAAGCATCAAGAGCATCTTGAAAACTCCCCTAAAACAAGGTATACTATAGACATCTTTACTAACTAAATAGATCGCATTACTTTCCTAAATCCTTGGTTAATCGCTTAAAAAATTGTTACGGAGTAGGTCATTCATTTGCTGATATACAAATAATATTAACTTGAAGTTTGACCAATAAAAATAAGGGTTTTCGTTAATAAGGGATTGCGCTGAAACATGGTAAGGAGAAGGTCACCGGTTCAATCCCGGTCAACGGCTCAATTATTGGACTTTTTCTTAGTTTGAGTACTATTTGCGGACACACCGGAACAAAATAGGTCCTCTGTATCTGTGGATAACTTGATACGGAATAGGTCATACAACTAATTATTTGAGGGATTTATTTCATAAGACCAGCTCTCATGAAATATACTTGGTTTACATGGAAAGCACTGCAATCGTAGTGTTTTTATGAACATAAAAATTCTGGTTCAAAGATTTTCTGAATATTCAAAATTCATAAAGGGATATTCACCGAGAACGATTCAACGTTACAAACATACCATTTCATATTTTTGTAACCATGCTCAGATTAGTGAAATAGAAGAAGTTACTGACGAAAATACCCGTAACCTATTTTACTATGGCAGGACTTCACAACATTGGTCTGCAAATACTTATATTTGTTATCATAAATCCCTCTTAGTTTTTTTTCGCTGGTGTATTAAAGAAGGATTTATGAATTCAAATCCTGTTGCGGATATTGAAATTCCAAAACTTGAAAGAAAATTACCTTCTAAACTAACCAAACAGGACGCACAAAAAATTCTTGAGGTCGTCGATAATTACCCGTATGGAAAAGCTTTCTTACGATTTCGTAATTATGCAATCTTTGCAACATTAATATACACTGGTATCCGCAAAGGTGAATTACTGAATCTCAAGTATACTGATGTTGATGTAGAGAATTTATCAATATTTATTAGGCAAGGAAAGGGGAATAAAGACAGAGTTATTCCGATTAATTATCGGCTGGCAGAATCTTTGCAAAAATATTTAGAATTGAGAAATAAAGCCTATAAGACATGTCCCGAATTTTTCACGTCTTATACTCACGACATGGGTTTAACTGAAAGCGGTTTAAAGAGACTAGTTGCAAGAATTGTTAAAACTTCTGGAATTAAATTTAGTCTTCATAAACTCCGCCATACTTTCGCGACACTAATGCTTGAAGGAGGATGTGATATTTATTCATTATCTAGAATGATGGGACATAGTGATATTAAAACAACAACCATTTATCTTGCCGCCAGCGCTCAACATTTACGGGAACAAATTCTAAAGCACCCACTCAATTAATTTTCTTTATTTTCCCATAGAGTATACATAAGAGAAAATAAGGCAAACACTTCCAATCAACGCCAATGCCCTTTTATAATTGAATAAGTAATTTTGTAGCGTCCATAAATTAAAAAAGGAGAAAATAATGGGACGCAGAAATAGATACAGAAAGAGCTGGGGTGACGAATTCTTTGATGCCATATTCGGACCCGTAAAACAGCCGAAAGACCACAATCCGGACTGGACCAGGAAATGCCGTCAAGCCCGTACAAGAAATCAAAGAAGCTATGATGCTGCTCAACGAAGAGCTAGAAGAAATGGCTGGAGGCATCCATAAAAAAACGCCCCATCGTGGTAAGATACACGATACAGGCGTTTATGAATCACTGACTATAGGTTATGACGGTTGTCGTCATAGCCTATTGGTCTTTTAGAAGCTGTCTTTTTAAGAGCACGTTGTTTAAGAGACTCTTGTAAGATTTCGGCGTCAAAGAAGTAACTTCCGGCAAGTTCAAAGAATCCGGGTATTTCTCGCTTATGCTGATACACCCATTTTTCTGAACGTTTTTCGTTAAGAAGTAACACAACTTCTTTGACTGTTAGGTACTTGGACATAAATATCCTTTTTACCCAACATCACCTTTAATTTTACATTGTCACAAACACCTTACCGCCTTAAAAATTGACACTTCATTTTTTCCACAAATAAAAATTAGTTCTTTCAAAAATTTAAATCAAAACAAAAAGGGGTTCATCATGCCACAATATAGTAGAAAAGTTAAAACGGGAATTAGGTATTACTACAAGTTTGACTATAAAGGAACAACCTTCACATCACCTGCAATTTTTCTTTCAAAGTTTGAAGCAAAGAAAGCTGAAAGCCTAAAACTGGAAGAAGCCGAACAGCGATTAAGAAATCCAAACTTATTCAGTCAAACAATCAGTTTGCGACAAGCCATCAATGAGAGGCTCGATTATGTTCAAGTGAAGCGATCCGAAAGTTACTATAAGGATAACAAACGATACTACAAAATTCTTTTAGATAATCTTGGAGATGTTTCAATCTCGGAAATTATGAAAGGAGATATTCTTGATATTTTGTTATCCGTCTCGCAAAGGCAACAAACAAATTCCGGAGATAACTATGTCGTAAATTCCATGCTTGCAACTTACAAAGCTCTTTTTAATTTCATTATTGATAAGCATGACATAGGAATTAGTAACCCTTGTTCTAAAATAAAATTATTTTCAGTCAAAAAGAAAATAAAGTATATTCCATCCGATGAGGATATAGACGCGGTTCGTAAACTATGTGATGCAGAACAAAGACAGTTATTAGATTTTGCATTATCCACCGGTTGCAGAATCGGAGAAGGTCTTAACCTCTTAGTTGATGATGTCCTAGACAAATTCGTTATACTTTATACCCGAAAGAGTGCAAACTCAAACAAAGTTCCGAGACGCGTTCCGCGACCAATAGGTTTAGATATTTCAGGTTTAAAACCTGGACAACGAGTATTTTCCAGATGGAGTGATACTCCGAAATTCTTAGAGAAAAAAGTTAAGACTTTGAAACAGATCCCCTGGAATTGGCATAATTGTCGACACAGGAGAGCAAGTCTTTGGCATAAGGAGGGAAAGACATTATTAGAATTGATGATGCTGTTAGGTCATTCAAATCTAAAAACAACGCAACAATATTTACAGCTTATTGGGTAAATGTAAAGGCAACATTTAAGATTGTTGCCTTTTTTGTTTTATGAATTCAGGCTCAAGTCCAATAGTATTTCATCTGCTCTATCACCATATGCATTCCTATCATAATACCCTAACAATTTACGAACTTCACACTTTGTATCATTTTCATCGTCGGAGATATATTTAGAAATTGATAAGTGTTCTAAGAAAGCATATTTATTAATCAAAAACTCAAAAGTAATTTTATCAGTCTTACCAAAATATGCACGTTCAGATATACCATTAAAAAATAAAAAAATTATCTCGTGAGAAGAAAGTTGAGCTCTTAAAATGTTCGAATAAAACTTTCCTTCATCAGGAAATAAGAGTCTATTTTGATTAATAACTTTTAGTATATGAAATACAACTCTAAAGTAGTGTCCCAATCGATCAAGTCCGCTAACTAAAAAATTCTCATAATATAAGTTAAAGCTTTCTCTTGGATTATCACAGTAAGGGACAATTAATTTATCAATAACTTTGGGTTTGAATTCATATTCAAACAAGTATCTCAAAGCTTCACGTGATTTGTGTTCGAAAAAATATTCTTCTTCTTTATCCTTTGATTTCTTATTTATTGAGCTTCTGTATGAAATTGAGTCCAAAGTATGAAAATATGTATTTAATAACTGATAAAAATTATTTTCAAAGTCCTGAATTTCTTGATGTTTCGCCAATCTTTTAAACTCAGAAGATTGGTTTTCTATTTCTTCTTGTTGTTTCAAGAAAGCTAGAAATACAACCGCGGTACCTGCAATTGTAAAAAAGATTAAAGGTAAAGCTGAATAACTACCTAACTGACCTATCGCATCCAACTCATTCATTGCAAATGTATTACAAAAGTAAACTAAAATTCCATAAAACAAAGAACAAATTCCAACAATAATGAAGAACACAATAAGTGAATACAAAACATTATATAGAAATTTATTTTTCCCCATAAAGGTTTAATTTTTTTTAAATCGTATCCAAATCGTATGCAAAAAAATAAAAGGAGCATTAGCAATTAAGCTAAGCTCCTTATTTTATTATGCGGAATCGACGAGACTCGAACTCGCGACCTCCTGAGTGACAGTCAGGGGAGGCAACCTTTCAAAAAACGATTCCTTTAAAAACTATTCCGTTTTAGGCAAAATATCTATTCTCTCCGTAAGAATAAAGTCTATCAATAACAGTATTTTCTACTACAAACGTAGCCGAGCCGTAACGAAATTTATAAAAACTTATTTAAATTCTTTTCTAAGATATCCTCAATATCAGGGAGAATAGTTTTAATAAACTCTTGAGTCTTTTCTTTATTACCTACCTCTAACAGTATTTCAAACTCTGTCAGCTTATCCTCAGGGAGATTATCAATAATGAGTTGATTAAATATTTCTTCTTTGGTCATGGACAAAATTAATAGATTCATTTGCTATTCTCAACGGTATATGATAGTATAAAAATAGTGTTATCCCCAGTTTTACTTCCGCAATACCTTTAATAAATAATAGGCAATAGAAATTTCAGCTATAGTCAGCGAAATTTTAGTATAGTGTGGCTTTACGTCCGTTTGAATCCTTCGTCATCAAAACGGACAGCAACCCGTCTTGAATTGGCATAATAAACAAGCACAATATCAATCCGTGTTGCTGTCCGTTGGACGAAAGCCACTAATAAAATAAATAATATGAAGTTACCAATAGAGGATAAAGTGCTTGAAGCAATACGCATGGTATGGTATGCGACAATATATAATTTTCAACCTTTCCTTAATACGAAAGCAACGAATCTTACTAATGGATTGCTTTGGACAACTAAGGTATTTAATAAACTAAAAAAGCAAAAGAGAATACAAAAAATAGGTTTATATCCGTTCTTTGGAAGGATGTATAGATATAACCAGTTTTACGAAGTTAATAGGATGAAGCATGATAAGTGGGACACCTTTGATCGGAACCCAATTTTTAGTTTGGCTTCATCGCTGGCTATGCACCAAAGTGGAGTAAGAGATATTCTAATAGGTTTTATATTCCTATATCCCGACTATGAAGTAGTTATAAAGATTGAACCAATATTTAATTTTGATTATAAAAAATATTGTGAGAAAAATCCTGATGTTGATGAAAAGAAAGTTGGTTGGACATATCGTCCTGATGCGTGGGTAAAGTTAATAAGTAAAGACAATAAGAAAGAATATGACTTTATAATTGAGTTTGAACGGACAAAGCGACCAATGGATATTAAGATGAATAAACTTGAAAAGATAGAATGTCTTAATTTAAAAGAATGTGGCTTGTCTCACTTTACCAAGTTCTTGATCTTTTTTACTTACCAACAATACAATGCCTATTGGAGACCGATAGAATATGATGAACCCGAAGTAAAAAAAGAAATTGAAGCAGTTGAAAATAGACTTAATCAGTTATTGACTTATGCAAAAGAATATCCTGAGCCTAGATATAGGTTTATACCATTTCACGACTTCTACCGCCTTAACGAAGCAGTCTGGTATACACCAGAAGGAAAAAAAGTACAATTAATTAACCTTTAACTTTTGCAATTTCACTTTTCAAAACATTTATTACACCGTTACTAATTTTATTTGTGAAAATTTTTCCTGTCGATGTTTTTACATATACTTTTAAAGTCTCAACTTGCCCATTATTAATTTTATTAATTGCCTCTATAAAATCCAAATTATCCATTACATAAATAGCACTTTCTCCATCTTGAAGAGTTATTGGACAGATACTTGAAACTCCGTCTGCTCTTGGAATTAGCTGATAAGTCAATCCGTTTATATAAAATCCAAAATGTTGGATTGTGGCTTTCCTCATATTTTTATTTGTAACGGTAATTGATATTTTTTGTGGAATATAATTTATTCCAACAAACTGAAGCAATGAAACATCTGTTTCAATACTCAGTATTATAATTTTTTCTGTTCGAATTATGTATCTATAGGTCAAATATGCGACTGTTAATGTTCCTATTGCCGAAAGCCAAGGTGCAAATGTATTGAAAAATTTCCAATTATCCCAAGACCACCATAAAAAAGTATTATTGACTGATGAAGAGTCTGTAACCAAATGATTTTTAATAGAATCAACTGCAAGGATTAAGTGATTACTATCTAAAGCTTTAACACTATCAATAAGAATATTATGCATTTATAAAAATACTAATTCCAAAAACTGTATGCTATACTAACCTCTAGAACTTTAAAAAGGAGGTTATAATGTTTCCGAACGTCAAAAAAGTATTAGACTCTTTGATCGAAGAGTTTAAAAATAACGATATACCCGAATCAATCGCTATCGTTAAATATCCGTCCGTCAATGTTCCTTGTAATAGCTGGTCTTTAATGAACCTATTACTTGTGCTACTTCATCACACTAAAGATGCGAGAGGCTTCAGACAATGGAAAGAAGCAAAGCGGCATGTCAAGAAAGGAGCTAAGTCTTTTCAGATCTTGGTCCCTTGTTTTAAAAAACAAGAGGGAGAAGAAGAAAAAGGGCTTGCCTACTTTACAACCGGCAACGTCTTTAAAGTAGAAGACACCGAAGGTGAGCCTTTGGACTATCAGCTTCTGCAATTACCGGACTTACCTTTACTTGATCGGGCAAAAGAGTGGGGAATAACAGTGGAAGCTATTGGCGGTAATACACATTGCTATGGCTACTATAAGCCAAGCTCAAAGATTATCGCCTTAGCTACACCACAGGAAAAAACTTTTCTGCACGAACTCACTCACGTTGCTGATGAGAAAGCGATTGGAAAGCTCAAAGGCGGACAAGATCCCATTCAAGAGATTGTTGCTGAACTCGGAGCACAAGCCTTATGTAGAATGGTAGGCAAAGATCCACAGAACACTACCGGCAATTCCTACCGATACATTGAAGCCTACGCCAAAGAAGTAAACTTAACTGTCTATTCTGCTTGCCTTAAAGTGTTAAGCCGAGTAGACAAAGCTCTCAACCTTATTTTGAAAGGAGGGAGCAATGAAAGCCTTAACACTTAAAAGCGACCCACCTGCAATCACTTCTCCAGACCTTTTATATCCGCTTATCAAAAAAAAGATAACGGATTTTTACAAGGAGCATTTTATGGTTTGTTCTTTGAACACCAGAAATAATCTTATCGCCGTTGATGTAGTAAGTATCGGAACACTCACCGCTTCACTTGTTCATCCAAGAGAAGCATTTGGACAAGCCATTAAAAGACATGCTGCTCATATTATTCTTGCTCACAACCACCCCAGCGGAGAAACAGAACCAAGCGAGGACGACCTTAAAATAACTCGCCGTCTTGTAGACGCTGGTAAGATTATGGGTATAGAAGTATTAGACCACCTCATCATCACTAAAACGCAATACCTTTCATTTAAAGAAAAATACTTAATCTAAGGAGGTTACAATGAAAAAGAAAATGAGCCTCATTTCAAGGGAACCAACCCTCTCAAAAGAGGATGAGGAATTTTTAGACAGTCTGTTTATAAAGTCTGACTATGTTTGCTCTAACTGCTTAGCAGAGGTAGATATTGATTTCGGTCAAGAATATACCTACTGTGAAAAATGCGAATGTTATGTCGCAGTTAAGAAAAAAGGAAGTGCCTAAGAGCCCTCCTAAAACAAGAAGAACAAAGACACCTCAAAGCTCGCCTGAGCAAGCTACCAATTTATTTTGGTAGCTTTTTTAATTGTGTGGATAACTCATAAACACCCTATATTTATTGGTCTATAAGAGGCTTGACATATCCTGTCAGTTTGCTATAATGACAGCATAACAATACAACTTTATGAAACTGAAAATACCAAGAGACAAAGTGCTAACAATCAGACTTCCTGAATATCTATATAGGATTATACGGATGAAGTCAGCAAAGACTTATAAATCAATGAACCTGTTGGTTATAGAAGCTCTGAAAACTGAATACCAGAACGGAGGTGACAACAAGTGAAAATAACTATTGATATTCACCCTGATATGATGAACAGCCCTAAAGAGATTGGTGAGTTAGTAATAAAACAGATGATTAGAGAAGCAGAGGGAAAGCCAAGAGTTACCATAGAAGAATCTACTAAATTTGCTCAAGGTATAGGAATAGTCGGTAAAGTTGAAGAGTGGGGAACAAATAAAAACTTTTCTAACAAAGAAAAATTTATTGAAATAATAAGTGGTAAAAAACTATATGGAACACATTAATTATTTTCATGCAGGACACTTGATGAGTGAAGCATACGAAATAACTGGAATAGACTTCACATACGAGGAGGAACACCGAAAAAAGTTTTATAACCTAACAAAACAGGAAGCCAGAGAATTACTACACGTAATGAGAGTAAGACCGCATATACTGAAAGACTATATTTTTAAAAATATTATAAACGATAAACCATTTTAATATGAAAACAAAAACATCACATAGCTGGAAAGCTATACAAACAGATAAATACGCAGACTTAAAAATTATTTTGCTCTTTGTATTTATTTTAATCGGTGCGTTTTTATCAACTTACTAATAATTAATTAATTATAAATTTATGAATAACGAATTAGTCGTTTCACAAAATGAAAGTAATGAAGCTTTTATTGCAAAGTTAAATAATGCGATTGGCTTTACTCAAGGATTGCCAATCTTACCTACATTAAAATTTGATGCTCAAGCAGGAAAATTCTTGAAATCAACAGGAGAAAAAGATGAGGAAGGAAAACCTATTTATGAGGAATTAACCGAGCAAATTGAGTTTCATATTCTGACTACAAGAAAAATGGTTCAGACTGATTATAACTCCGAGACATTTTTATATAGCCGAGAATTTCAGGATAGTTATGTTGAATTGTTTAATGAAAATAAACAGGTTGTAATGAAGGGATTTTATAAAGACCTAAAAGCAAACAATCCTAATCTTAAATTTATTCAAGTGTTGTATGTAATGTATGAGGGTAAACCTTATCGATTTAAGTTAGCCGGTAGTAAATTGCAAAACCTATTTCCTTACCTTTCATCATTTGTGAATGACAGTCCAGCTTTGTGGCTTACAGTTGCAACCAAAGGGCAACAACTTACTAATGGAGCAGTAAAATATTTTGAATTACTTTTTGAAAGAGGTGAAAAAATTACTGATCAAAAACTGATTGTCAGCCGAGTGAATGATATCAATATGTATATTTCATTGATGAATCAAGCACGAAGTTCTGAATTTTCTCAAGTGGATAATCCCCCTACATATCAACCTGAAATAGAGGAGCCAATTGAAACATCTAATGAGATTAGTGTCGACCAAATTCCAATGTAATTTATGACGCAGCTTCAACAAGTAATTAATCAGTTAGAAGCTACAGGCTCAGTCAGCAGGAATTGGTGCTTGCAAAGATACAACACAAGACTGGGAGCAAGAATCATAGATCTCAAAAGAATGGGCTGGGAGTTTAAGACTACACGCAAAGACGGAGATTATATTTATACTGTTATAAGCAAACCCCGAAACAATTCCCAGCCGGAAGTCAAAGAACAAAAACTTTTCGAATTTGAACCAGCTAAGAAATTTAGAAATCCCTATGAAGCGTAGCTTTAGAAAAAAGATTCGACCCTTTAAAATCTTACAAATGATTTTAAGGAAGATGAAGAAATAAAATATGTCAAAAATTATTCCGAAGTTTAAAGGAAAAGTTATTAATAAGAATATTATAGTTGAAAAGGCAGAGGATTTTAAGAAGTATTTGGAAAAATACGAGGGTAAGGAAATATCAATAATTATTAAAAGATATTCAGCGAACAGAAGCACGCCACAAAATAATTTATATTGGTTATGGCTTACTCATATCGGAAATGAAATCGGAGAAGACCCGGAAGTATTGCATGTAACATTTAAAGCAATGTTCCTTGTTGACCGAACAAAGAAAATGCCGATTGTCAGAAGCACGACCTCATTGTCTAAAATGGAAATGGGTGAATATATGGACAAAGTGCAAAGGAGAGTTGGAGAGATTGGGATTACGTTACCTGATCCGGAGGAATGGTTACAGTAAATAAAAAACCCGCTAAATGTGGGCTTATTGCAAAAATAAATGTAGAATTTGAAAAATTGTAGCAATAATTTGAATAATTTTTAAAATTATATCAAGAACATCTTTTGTTTTATGTTCAGGAATATTACTTTTTTGAACTTTCGCTCTTTTTTCAACGGATTTTTTCTGCTTCATTTTGGACAGTCCTCTATTTTTTTATTTGGACTGTTTCGTCATCAGCAAAAACTTGAGTTAAGTTAGAAGTGAAATTTTGTATTGTCAATTCGGTTCTAGCACCTTTTTTAATAAATTATTATTGACTTGACATTAATGCTCATATGAACATAAACACTGGTATTCTAAAAATTTGTTACTTATTAGCAGTAGGATTGATATTTGTAATTATTGAGATGGGATATAGGGATCTCAATATTGCAAATGAAGGTAAAACTATGCAAAGCTATGTATTACCTAAGAATGAAGATAAGGAGTTAGTGAAGCCTGATGAAGTTAGGCAGTATGTAGGAGCTATTGCTGAAAGAGAAGGATTGAATGTTGATAGAGTTGATAGAGTAGTAAGATGTGAGAGTAGATTTGACCCTAAGATTGAAAGTAAAACTGGAAAGTTTAAAGGACTTTGGCAGATAGGAAGTATGCACGAGATAGCAGATAGTTGTAAGTTGGATACAGTATGCAGCACGAAGTGGGCAGTAGAAAAGATTAAGAATGATAAAAGTATGGGAGCTTGGGAATGTGATAAATTGACGTTAGGGCTGTAGCAGTTTGTTGTCGGAATGGAGAAGTCTGAGGAAGCCCATAATAAGATTTTGGTTTTTATTCTTTTAGTCCCAGAGCCACCCCGAAGCCTAACATACACTCCGCTATTCCTTGTCAATATCGCAAGCTCAATGACAAGTCGCTCCAGTATGCTGGCAACGCCATTATAAGACCCCGTATATTTTTGGTAAGTATCTTATTTCTATAAGTGTTATTTTAGAAAGCCCGTATGATCCCGTATGGGTTTTCTTTTAACTTATACGAGGCTCGTATGCTTCCTGAAGTGTTTAAAATAGTCAAAATAGAAGCCCTAAAACCAATCCTCAAAGGAGGTGGAACGTGGGCAAGCCTATGGAGAGTGATGTATTACACAAGGAAATTCAGATACATAACTCAAGACCAGTTACGTCAGATTGACGGAATAGATGACCGAGTTTCTACCTTACCGAAACTCCGGATACTTTGTGACCTTAAATATTTTAGAGAATCCAGTAAAGAAGTCTTTACCGCTACTAATGAGGTAATGGGATTGCTTCAAAAAGTAGGTTGTTTGACCCGATTCTTACCGGCAGTAACCGAAGGGGAAGGAGGAATAAATGCTCTTGCCAATACGTCAGCTTTTATCAAGGCTCTTAAAGTCCCGGATTATTACGACCTTATCTTTCCTGAATTTACCTATATTGACCCTGATGCTTTATTGGTTCAGAAGTATGGAGAGAAATACAAACTCACCTTTTTAGAAGTAGAATCTGAAAAGTTTGGATGGGATAATTATCTAGAGAATAAACGTGATAATTATTTGAAACTTGCAAAAGATATTGCCTTTTACGATTTTTGGAAAGAAGCCTCTAGAATCTTAGGATTGAGAATACCAACAAAACAAGAGTTAAAATTCAATGTAACTTTTGTGTGTTCTCTTAAAAGAGATTTTGGAAAGTGTTTTAATTTTAAAGAACAATTATGAAACAAATAGACTGTCCTCATTGCTATAAAATTAATGTCTTTTTAAAAATTATAGCTACCTGTCCTTATTGTAATAAGCGTTATGGTGGTTTCACCACCGTTGAATCACTACTTACTAATGGTTGTAGTTCTTGCAAAAGTAAAATTAAGTATATTTCTTGTGCTTATTGCAAAGGTAAAATTACGGTTAATCCTGATCTACCTGAAGAGCGTATTTTAATTTGTGAGACAAAAGATAATTTACAAAACTTTAAAGAAAGCACTAGAAATTTAGTAAAAGCTCTAGATGAAGGTTCTAAAGCTAAAGACCCGGAAGTTGATGCATTTTTTGAAAAGGTTGGTAATGCAGTTAATAGTTTATCTCATTTATTTTTAGGGGAAAAAATCTTAAAAGTAACAACATCGCAAGCGGAGAATATTAAAATAAAAGCAGATGCATTTTTAGCAAAAGCCAAAGGTGATGATGCAATATATAGAGCTGAGCTTATTAAAAAAGCGTCTGAGATGATTGATGATATTCCAGCCGAATTACGACCTTATGTTATTAATACAATACTTGGAAAAGATAATACCGAACCTGCTGATAAATTAGCCAATG
The DNA here is from genome assembly GCA_018266875.1 of Bacteroidota bacterium. Classification (GTDB taxonomy): domain Bacteria; phylum Bacteroidota; class Ignavibacteria; order Tepidaquicellales; family Tepidaquicellaceae; genus UBA2330. The sequence continues at coordinate 96,713 of JAFDZR010000003.1, read as the reverse complement.
ATTCTAAACTTCAGTCAGTTGTCATTGAAATTGAAAGACAAAAACTCCGTAAAGAACAAATAGACAATGACGATAGAGAACGAAAAGCTAGAGAAAACATATAAATTTAGGTTTGGAATACAAGATAATCTAGACCATCCCCGACCTCAAATCACAAAACTTGATGATCGCTATCACCACACCTATTTAGTTGGAAAGACTGGAATGGGCAAGTCCTCTCTAATGGAACGTATGGCTCATTACGATATTGAACAGGGACACGCTGTTATTTTTATTGATCCTAAAGGCGACAGTGTTAAAAGGCTTTATTCACTTAACAAAGATAAAAACCCGATATATATTTCAATAGAAAGCCCTACTATAATAAACCCACTAGACAAAGCTAATTATAATCTTGAAGATACAATCTCCGAGTTTGTTCAGATACTTGATGTCTTAGTAACATTGACCGCAAGTAATCCTGAATCTACTGTCTTAATGAGAGAGATTATTGGAATGGCTATTAGAGCAATCACCGATGAAGAAAATAGAAATATTGATTATCTGGTGAAGTTTTTACTCTACGAAACAGAACGAGAGAAAGCAGTATTTAAGATTAAGAAAGAAAGTGTAAGACACTACTGGAAAGAGTTTGATGCTAAAGAGGAACGCAGTAGATACCCAAAGAATAAGGATAAAATTGAAAGTGCCAAAAGAGTAGCCTCACGTTTAATTGAAATATCGGAAGGAAGAATGAGAGATTTTGTTATAGGGAGAAATGAATTAGATATTTCGGATATAGTTGAAAAAGGAAAAGTTGTATTAGTAGACACATCTAAGATGTCACCTAACTCTCGTATTTACCTTTCAAACCTTATAGTTTATTCAGTTCTGGCTTACACAGAGTTTTCAGATATTAAACCTAAACCATTAATGGTGTATGTTGATGAGTTTCAGATTGTAGTTAGCTCTTGGTTCGCTGACCTTCTCGCAAGAAGCAGAAGTAAGAAAGTAGGCTTTACGTTGGCTCATCAATCCTTTGCACAAATACCTCCTAAGATTCTTTCAGTAATACTTGATGTTGTTCACGCAATGGTTTGTTTCCGCACTGGAGATGAAGTTGCTATGCGACTATCGCATTACTTTGATGTAAAACCCTATGACCTTTTTAATCTCAAGAAACATTATGCTTGGGTTAGACTTGGAATAGACAACACCTTAACTCATATCTATAAGCCACTAGAAGTAGAATTAATAGACACACCTACCTTTAAACCTTCAAAAGAAACCGAAGAGATTTTAAACTTTCTTGGTGACGAATTAGTATAGTATAATCAAGACAGAACTTCCTTGATACTACGGGCAAAAGTCCATCAAGAACGAATGGCATTACTTTGATATATCAATTCAAGGCTGATTCGTTGGCTGGATATGGAGGAGAACGCTCTTGCTGTTCGTTAGTTAGACTTCCGAGTTAGAGCGTAAATCAAACTTTGTTGCTAACTTGAAGTTCAAAAGCTAAGGCTGGATTAAACCCCAGCCTTTGTGCTATAATTACTCTAGAACTTTAAAAAAGGAGTAATTACAATGGGAGCATATCTTGATTTTTCAGCAATCAGTAAACAAATAACTTTTGAGCAGTTATTAAACTGGCTCAACATTCCTTTTACCGATAAAGGAACAGAATTAATCGGCAAGAACTTTGTCGTTAATGTTGAGAAGAATTTATATCTCAATACTTCTGACAAGGAACAACGTGGTTCTATTATCAATTATCTCAGTCACCATAAGCAGATTGACCTAAGAGCCGCAGCCCTAGAAATAAAGCATCAATTCTTAGTTGACAAATCCAAAGAGGAGAAGAAAATTCCTGACCTTGAACTTCACTACACCGACCAACTACTAAGCTATGGTATTACCAAAGAAATAGCCGAACAATATCAGATTGGCTTGGTAAAACAAAAGTCTATAATGGCAGGTAAAATCGCTTTAAAGGTGTATAACGAGGATAACTCAGTTGCTGGATATATTGGCTACTCAGTTAAAGACGGGTGGTATTTTCCTAAGAACTTTAAACGACCTATATGGAATCTCAATAGGTTGTTTAATGAGGATTTTATCTTTCTCGTTGCCAATCCTTTTGATGCTCTTAAACTCATTACACTGGGATATTCACACACTGCTTGTTTGCTTGGTAATTCTATGACAGACGACCAGCTTAAACAGCTGCAATCAATGCCCAATCTACAATGCATACACCTCATACATACGGAACCTATGAACATCGTCAGTAGAGTTGCCAAGCATCTTTTTATCCGCTATGACATTCCCCCTAAACCAATCCGGGAATTAGACCATACGGAGTTTCAACAGTTCTTTTTACACAGCCCACCATAAACGTGGGCTTTTTTATTTATCTAAATAAACAGCTTGAGTATACATATGGAGGAAGCTTCCATCGGTTTGTTTTACCAAAATATAATTCAACCCGCCAGCAAGCTTGTATCCTACTTCAAGACAGTCATTTACTACTTTTGTGAATTTGACCTTGTCGGTAGCTTGAACAACAATATAATCTTTCATTTATATTTTCTTTTATTTAAAAGTCCAATATAATTTGACATCAAATTGTTTTAAAGGTAAAATGAAATTATGTATTGTAGCTTCTTCTTAATTGAAGGAGATCATATGTTTGGTCTTCACTTTACTGAGTGGAGGCTATAATACATATATGCCTAATTTTACTGTGTGGTATAAAAAAGAAGTGAAAGCAAAAAACATTAAGGAAGCAGTAAGCAAAGAGAAGAAAGTCAAACCAGTCTTTCACTCGATCATTGAGGAAGAAGTAAATCAAGGGACTTCTGCCATTGGTTTTAATTATGAAGACTAGCAACGAAAAGAATCATTTCAATAATGAACGCTGTCCAAAGTGTAAACGTATGTGCAGAGGTTCATCTAAGGGCTGGCATTGTGAAGTGTGTGATTTGCAGTTTAATTTAATGGAAGCAAATGAAGCTTATAATTTAGTAAGACCGGGAAGTTGCTAAGATTGGCTATTATTAGTCCTATTATTCAGTCTAAACTGATTTATGGATGGAAGATCAAACAACAAAGGAAATAAAGGAAACAAAGGTGGCATAGGCAGACCGTCTCTTATTGATGAACAGACGAGAGCTTTAGTATTAAATAAATCTTGGGATAGAATTAAACAAATATTAGAAAGTAAAACAGTTTCTGAAACTGAAAAAGATTCTATTGCCTTTGAGCTTGTTAAACGCTCAATCCCTCAAAAGATTGATCATACCTCTAACGGTAATGATATTAATTTTGGCATTCTCACTTCAGAGCAACGAGCTAAGTTAGATAAGCTTCTCAATGATTAATAAATCCGCTTTAGAAAAAGTCATAACCGGAAACAAGGATGAGAGAATCTATCTTTGTGGAAAAGACTTCTCACTATTCTTTTGTTATTACTTCGTAGATTACATCAAATATAAATTTGCACCGTTTCATTACGAGATGTTTCAAGACGTTAAGGATTTGTTTGATGATAAATACAGGGAAGTAGTTTGGCTGATGTTTCGTGAAAGTGCTAAGACTTCAATTGCTAAAGCATTACTACTATGGATTATTGCTTATCGAAAAAGATTATATCCGAACGTTGACTCATTCGATAAAGAAAATGCTGAGAGAATCCTTTTTGATATAGTATTGGAAATGCAAACTAATCAAAGATTCATTTCTGATTTTGGCGAACTGTTTAATTCTAAAAGAAACCCTGATGAAATTACTCAGAAGCGAGTAAATAACTTTGTAACAAATACTGGAGTTCGTGTTGAAGCTCACAGCACACAGGAATCAGTTCGAGGAAGATTGCATGGACACCAACGACCTGACTTCTTACTCTTAGATGATTTTGAAACTAATAAAACAAAAGATTCTAAAGCTTACACTGAACAAGTAATCAAACACATTGACGAATTTAAAGCTGGATTAGATAGCACTCACAAGATTGTCTATTTAGGGAATTACATAACAGAATTAGGCAGTATTCAAAGCCTGATCAACAGAGCAAAAGATGACAATAGATTATTAGTTAGAAATGTTCCAGTAGAGAAAGACGGAGTAATAGCTTGGACAGATAAGTATGTTAAGACTGATGAAGAAATAAAATTGTTTCCGGAAAAAGTTTCTCTTGAAGATAAAAAGAAACAGCTTGGCAGTTCAGTTTATTCTGCTGAAATGCTTAACCAGCCGATTGATATTGAAACACAAAAGTTTTTTAAACAAAACTTTAGAGAGATTGATTTAAAAGATGTTTTGGATATGCGAACAAGAAAGTTTGCAACGATTGATACTGCACTTTCACGAGGTGCTGATTCAGACTTTACAGGTATTTGTAAAAACTATGTCAATGAAAAGAATGATTGGCATTTAGACGCACAACAATATAAAATTAATCCTAAAGAACTGATTAATATTATCTTTCAATTGCACGAAGAAGGCTTTGAAAAGATAGGTATTGAAGAAACAGCATACAGTGAAGCAATAGAACCATTCTTTTTAGATGAATGTAAGATTAGAAATAAATATCCCTTCGTTGTTCCGTTGAAGCATGGTGGAGTAATGAAAGAAACTCGCATTGAAGGCTTAATCCCACGCTATGAAGCTCATACTATTTACCACATCAAAGGAAAGTGTGATATACTAGAAGAACAGTTGATCAGGTTTCCTAAAGCAGTTCACGATGACGTTATGGATGCCGCGCAATATCAGAATAAAATTGCCGAGCCTCCATTCCCACAACAATCTTTTATCCAACAAGAGGAAGAAGTCTTATATCCCTCTATTGGAATCTAATTCTTAACTAAATTTTATGCGTTCAGATATTCATGGAAAGTATCTATCAAGCAATCCAACTCTTGTAAACAATGAAGTTGCCCCTGTCAGAGTCAATTCAGCAGGGATTTTACAAGTAGAGCTTTATTCACCTAACCAGGGTTCATTCGTTCCTAGTAGAGCTGATAACGCTGATGCAGTAGCAGCAGCAGCTACCCTCAATAACTTGGCTGTATTTGCTAGAAATTCAGTTTTTAATGGCACTACTTGGGACAGAATGAGAGGCGATACTAACGGAACACTTGTTGAACAACGTTTCTTATACAGTCGAAAAACTGCAGACGGACAGGTTAAAGGTAGTGCAGGTTTTCTCCACGCTATTTCAATCTCTCCTTTAACAGCTACTCCAACCGCAGGACTTCTAACAGTTTATGATTCACTTACTGAAACAGGAACAATCATTTATACAGAATGGATATTTGCCACCACTCCGGGACATACAGTTATTCTTGATTCTGTCTTTTCTACTGGCTGCTTTATTGGCTTTGATGCAACACTTGCTAACGTAGCAGTTACAGCTTCTTATAGATAAATATGGCTTACAATAAAGTCACAGTTGACAAGATTGCGGCTCAATCAATTAATGAGATTCAAGAGAATCGCATTTTTAAGCAAGGCAAAATCGGTAATTGGAAAACTAATGAGGACATGTACTATGGACGAAAGGTTAAGTCTAGTGAATCGCGAGCTAATGTTGATCTTGGCAGAATGCAAGAGTTTGTTCATACAACACTTTCTAAGATTGATAACCCTTTGTTATTTAAATATCTCAAAAGAAAAAATTCTCAGCTTAAACGTGTTGCACGTCTTAATGCTCTTAGACAGATTGATTCTGACAATGATAACTGGGATATAAAGGATATTGTAGGAAAAAAACAGGCAATCATTTATGGACGAGCAATTTATTCATACTATGCAGATTCAATCGATAACATCTATCAGCCACACTTAGAGCCGATAGATGTTTATTCGTTTTTAATTGATAAATCTTGTGGCGGAATTGATATTGAACAAGCCCGAAACATGGGTGATTATTCTGTAATATTAGACAAAAAACAGTTGAAGGATGGAGTTAAGAACAATGGGCTTATTAAAGCAAATGTTGAAATACTTTTAGAAGGAGCTGGTAATGCTGATGATTCCACTCAAGAGGAAACCAATAAACAAGGACGTTCGCAGGATCAAGGAACAATTGGTAAAAAGACTTCCAGTGACCCGACTAAGTTTAAGTTTTGGCGATGGTTTACTACATACCAAGATGATGGTTTACGCTATTATCTTTTAATGGATAACTCTGGTCATTGTATCAAGTGTGTTCCTCTAGCTGAAATGTTTCCTCCAAATAAATACTTTCCACAAGGAGCATTCCCTTATTGGACTTGGGCTGCTTTCCCTGACTTAACAGAGTTTTGGACACCGAGCTATTGTGATTATGCACGAGAAATTTTCATGACACAGAATGTGGCTATTAATCAAATGCTTGATAATGCAGAAGCTCAAAACAAGCCTCAGAAGATTGTGAATGTTAATGCGTTAGAAAACTTAAACGAATTGAAGTATCGCCGAGATGGAATTATTAAAACCAAGAACAACGTACCAGCTGATCAAGCTATTCAGATTATTAAGACACCGGCTATAGATACACCGATTAAAGTCTTTGACTTACTAGAGGGTATTCAACAAAAAGCGTCTGGAGTAACTGACATTGCAGCCGGAGTTTCAGATGAAGACGGTAAGGTAGGAATTTATGAGGGCAACAGTGCGGCAGTCGCAGATAGATTTGGATTGCTTAATAAATCCTACTCATTCGGCTATAAGAGATTTGCTCGTCTGTATGAAATGGGAGTAAGAGAGCATCTAACTAAGAAAGTCGCGATTGATATGATTGGTCCTGACGGAGTAGAGCAAGAAATGATAAAGCGTACTGATATTTTTCACAAGGGAGATGATTTTGGAGTATTAGTTGAAGCATCTAACGCTCAGACTTTAGCCTCTAACAGAGACAAGGTTGCAAAGATTACTTTCTTGCAAGGTGAAGCTCAAAATCAAATAATTAATCAGAAGAAAGCTTTTGAAATGAAGGCTTCTATTGCTGGCTATACTGAAGATGAAATTAAACAATTACTTGATACTTCATTCTATGGTAACTCTGAATTGATGAGCGAATGCGACAGGGACATTGAATCCATTCTTGACGGTAAAGATATTAAGGTTAATCAGAATGCCAACAATGCCTACAAGCAGAAAATGGTGGATTATCTAAAAGACCACGAAGAAGATATTTCAATGGAAATGTTTTTGAAGTTTTCAGACTATATTAATTTGTTAGAACCTGTTATAATGAAAAATGAAGCGAGAGCATTGAACAATGAAATTATTGATCAGATGAATACAATACAACCAAATCCTGAAGACCCAAACAATCCACAAAGTAGTCCACAGATACCGGGAGAACAGCCTATTCCAGAGCCAGCCATTCAAGAAAATATTAATAATTTTAGCCAATAAATTATGAGTGAACAACCTGTGTATAAAATCAAAGAGGGACAAGGAGAAGATCCTCGCGAAGTTGTTAAGTTAAATTCAACAATTGAAATTAGTCTTAACACACTTTCAAATGAACTCGCTTATTTTAATAAAGCTGTTACTGAATTAGAGAGCCAAGCTAAGATTGAGGAAGCAACAATGAAAAACATTGAAGATCATAATCCTGACATTATGGTTTTGCCAGAGGAAAAGATGAATGCAATTATGATGTTTTACCAAGCTAAACTGAAAGCAAAAATGTTACGAGAGAAACTAGCAGAATGTCAGAAAACCCAAACAGAGTTAATTCAAATGTCAAAAGACATTGAAGAACAAACAGGCTTAAAAGCCTAATTAATTAATAACTATATGCCAAAGAAAATTAAAGAGGAAACTCTAGAAGTATGCCCAGCAACACCGGAAGATGAAGCTTTACTAGCTGAAAATATTTCTGAAAACACATCAGTTGCTTTGCCAAAAGGTGCTTACGAAAAAGAAATCGTTGGTGCTGACGGTAAAAAGTATATTAAAGTATATTCTGAGGATGGAAGCACAATCAGTGTTACTCCAGTTGAAGAAGTCAAAGAATAAATATGGAAAGTAAGGAAACAGAGGAAATAAAAGACAAGAAAGAGGAAGTTAAACGTATCAAATCCATTGAAGCAGTTGCAGAGTCAGAGGGAGGGAAATTACTGATTGAAGAAATAAAAAATAAAATTGCTTTCAATGTTGATACACTTGTCAATTCTTTTCTTACAATGCCTGAAGCACAGATGAGAGCAGTATGTGCTAACATCTATTCCTTACTTGAAGTGTTGAGAACTTTGAACAGAGCAGAAAAAGATGCTACAATAGCAGTAACAGAACTTGAAAAATTGTTAGAAGAAAACAAAGAGTAATTTCACATATTGGATTCATTACGATGAGTCCAATGCGAGACATTAGTCTTGTCACCTTTGATTAAGGGTTAAAACAATCTGTCCGCTAAGACATTAAAATGGTTACATCTATGGACGAAAAGTCACAGATCGCTCCTGAGGAGGAGGCTAAAACAACCGAACCTGCAAAGACTGAAGCAGCTCCTGAGCCTAAGGCTACGCCTGAAGCTAAGAAAGATGTCACTGTTAGCGAAGCATTGGAAACGAAAGAGGCTGAACCTAAGAAGGCTGGGCCTAGAGTAGTCCCCGAAGCTACATTTTTAGAAGTCAAAAAGGAACTCAAGGAATTACGACAAGCCATTAAAGATGGTGCGACTAAATCAGAAGTTTCTGCCGACCTAAAATCAATCGCTGACAAATATAACTTAGATGAAAATTTTGTAACTGATCTTGCTAGTGTTATTCAATCGAATAGCAAAGCAAAATTAGATGAAGAACTTTCCTCAAAGTTAAAACCTATTCAAGAGAAAGAACGTGCTGAGAAAATTGACAAAGCTTTCACCGAGCATTTTTCCAAAGCAATGGAGAGTATGCCGGAGTATGAAGGAGTTGTTAATAAGGACGTTATAAAATCTCTCTCTCTTGATCCGATTAACGCGAATAAAACATTCGTACAAATAATCGAGGAATCATACGGACATTTAGTCACAGGTAAGAGAACTATTGACCACAATAGTCCTCAAGCTGGAAGAAGTGATAACACTGAAGTAGATTATGACCGAGCTAAGAAAGAACCAAAATACTACAGTGAGATAATGGCTAATCCTGTACTCAAGAAGAAGTACAACGAAGGATTAACAGATAGACTTCAATCAGCATTATAACTTGCCCCAAGGGACTAATTGACGTATTCCTCTCCCAATATGTCCCTTTCTATTTATAAAGAACATTTTGACAATGCGTATCAAGAAGTTTTTCAGAAAGTCTTGGTCGCTCGCAAAATTGCTAACTTACGCTTTGAATCGGTATTAACTTACGGTGAAAGTGTAGAACGTGTAGCCTATGATATTTCAGGCGTTCGTGTTCGTACAGTAGTTCGAGGTAATGCTTCAACTATTGATTCAGTAACAGATACATCAGAACTATTGACTATCAATCTTGAAAAAGAAGCAGTCTTCTATATTTCTGATGGTGAAGTAAAACAAGCTGGTCCTTTAAATCCAGGTGAAGTTATTGGTGGACAAATCGCTATTAAAGTTGCAGCTGACTTTGATGCTCGTGTTTTCTACGAAGTATTAAGTGCTTTGTATGACTTTGACAATGGTGACTTGACTACTCTTGCTTCAAGCGGTACTCCAATCACTCTTAATTCAACAACCGTTCCACAGTTTATTACTCGCGCTCCTGCTAAACTACGACGTAATAACCAAACACTAACTAACCTTGCTTTGGTTATTGACTCATACGGTGCATCTGATATTGAACAGTATTTGTTAAGCAAAAACATTGACATTGCTGCTTCAACCTTTAAGAACGGCTATGCTGGTCCAGTAAGAGGGGCTGAAATGTATGTTTCAGAAAACCTAACAGGTCAGGCTTTATTTACAGCAGCAACAACTCCGACTGATGGACAAACTGTTACTATAAACGGAATTGTATGGACAGCTAAAACTACTTTAGGTGCAACACCTGGTAATGTCTTAATTGGTGGTTCTGCTGACGCATTTCGTGCCAACTTGACTGATGCTATCAACAACCCAGGAACAACTGATGCTAACCACGTTGCTGTTTCAGCTGCTAACCAAAACCTATTAGCTGACCAATATCGTTTGGCTGCCACTAATGATAACGTTGCTGATACTATGACCATTATTGGTACTGGTTCAGGAGCTTTGACTCTGGCAACTAATGTTACAGCTGCTACTTGGACTCTTAACTGTATCCACGCTTACTTTGGTAAGATGGGTGCAATTGATGCAGTCTTGCAGGATATTAAAGAAGTTGATATGCGTCCAACTGCTGATCGTCGAGGAACAAACGTCTTTTCATCTTATCTTGGAGGTATCAAAACCTTTGCAGATGGTGCTAAGAAATTCTTGGACGTACTTATTGCTCGATAAATTCACATCCCACTGCTTCTTTTTGAGGCAGTGGGAAGTTTAAAATACTATTATGAGAACAGATTTAGCTTTAGACGGTATCTTAATTCAAGATGCCAATGAAGATGGTTTGATTACGGATTGTCAATCATCGGGTAATTTAGATGATACTGCTGAAAAATTTGCAGTTGGGTGTAGTTTGACTGATTCTACTACAGGAAAAATGTATTATAACTCTGGTTCAGTCGCAGTTCCTGTTTGGACACCAGTCAATGAAAACATCACTGTAGCTGTTGATATTTCAGCAGCCGACATTGTTGCAACAAGTGCAGGAGCTTTTGGACATGCTTCAGGTGTTCCGTTAGTTGCTGATCCAGGAGCTGGCAAAGCAATTGAGCTTGTCTCAGTTGTTTTGAACTACAAATATGACACTGCTGCTTATGGTGGTGGAGGAAATATCACAGTTAACTCTAATGGAGGCTCTGCTTTAACTGGGTTAGTTTCAGCTGCCAATTCTGTTGGTGCCTCTGCTGACAAAGTTGTTCAGTTTGTTCCATTAGCTACTGCTGGAAATGCTATAACTTCTAACAAAGGTTTAAACCTTGTTGCAGCTTCTGCATTTACCAATCCAGGTACAGCAGCCGGAACAATCCGATGCTTTGTAACATATCGTGTTCATACCTTACTTTAGTTTTTACTCTGCTAATCTTTATGGTTAGCAGGAATAAGCACTAAATATGTTAACATCAGAAATTATTTCATCATTTGAATTATACGTTGACGACACTACTGAGCTTTCTTCAGTAGAAGAATTAGCATTGGCAAATAAAATCTATTACAAGATTTGCAGTGATAGAGATTGGGAATTTCTAAAAACTGAATGGTTAACTACAACTACAGGAGCAAACTATATAGCATTGCCTTCTGACTTTGATCATTTCACAGAAAACAATTCTTATACTGAAAACAACGAATCTGTTGAAGACAACAAATCTCCAAAGGTTATTTTAGTTAATGGTCAAAAGTACTATCTCATTAACTGGTCAGACCGCAGACAATACGCCAATAGAAATAATTATTGCTATGTTGACGTGGCAAATTCACGTCTATATTTCACAGTCACACCAGCAACTGGTCTTTCTATCAGTGCCGATTACATCAAAGTCCCTACAGCTCTTACTACCAATACAAGCCCAGTATTCCCTGCACGTTTCCACAGTATGATTTATCATGGTATGGCAGTAGATGATATGATCATCCAAATTTTCGACAAAGCACGAAGTTACGCAGAACAAAATCAAAGAATGTTTGAAAGCTATAAAGCTGATATGGCTTTATGGAATAGCCATCAACTAAACTATTAGAATGGATAATGCAGTCAACGCCTTTACGAAGGGTGTGCATAACTTAATAGACCCTGAGAATATTCCGAAAGATTCGGCAATGGATTCGTCTAACTTCATAACGAAAGACGGAAAGATTATATTAGTTGGAGGAAGAAAATTAATTGGAGCAGAGGGAACAGTAGGAAAAATCACCGGACTTTGGAAAGGATACAAAGTGAATGGTGATATTGTTTTATATAGGAAAGCAGGAACAGCTATACAGTATTGGAACGGAACAACGTGGATAGATATAATTACAGGCTTAGGTGAAAATGACGAATATTCTTTTGATAACTACTCCTCACTTGCAGGAGCTTTTACGTTTGTAAACGGATTGGCAGGATTTTGGAAAATTGTAAATTCTCATCCTACAACTCCAAAACAAATGTATAATTCTGGGAAAAACTTTCATGGTAAGATTTTAATAGATAGAGGTCGCACAATACTTTGGGACAGGAATGATACTAACAAAAAAGACCCAACAGGATTGTATGGTTCTTGGATAGATAGGCAAAATTCAACTGTATATAACACTATTACTGGCGAAGCTGTTGGTAGTTCAGGCTCAACAGTTTACTCTGGAATGTTGGCAGCAATTACACCTCAAACAACTTGTTTTGGAGTTTCTATTACTGCCACAGTTAGCGCAGGAACAGAAACATTTACGGATGATTATTTGGGACATTTGACAAGTAATTTTGGAGGAACAGGCACTATTGACTATGCTACTATGAACTATTCCGTAACTTTCTCTTCTGTTACAACTGGAGCAGTTACCGCAACATATCAAATTGAAAACACAAACAATAAAGGAATAACTGACTTTACTTTCTCAGCCACACGTTTAGCTGGAGAAGGCTTCCAATTCCCTCAAGACGCTGGAGGTGATGCAATTCTCAACGTATTAATCGGACAAGACGGAGCTTACTATTCATTAAAAAAACAAAGTGCTTACAGATTATCGCTTGATGCAGACGATACCAACGCTACTAATGAAGTATATCGCCGAGATATTGGTATTCCTTACTGGAGATGTGCCGTTTCAACCAACAAAGGTATTATGTTTATAAATACCGCCAACCCTACTAAGCCTGAAATGACAATCCTTACCAAAAACCCTATCGGAGATGTGATTGAACCAGTAGTTTTATTCCCTCACTTCAAATTTGGTAACTATATTTTTGATGATGCTTCAATGAGCAACTATGATCAATGGACAATGGTATTTTGCAAGTCGCAAAATGCAGAAAACAATGATACAATATTAATGTGTAATATGCTTGTCGGAACTGTGGATATTATAAATTACACAGGACGGATGAGTATTCAAGATAATGGTAATCTCTATATTGGAGATTCATTAACAAAAACCATTCATCAGATTTTTAATGGATACGATGATCTTGGATTAGCAATTGAAAACTACTGGACTTCAAAAGAAGAAATTCTACATACTGACAGATTAAAAAAGATTAGAAGATTAAAGTTTTCAGGAGCAATCGGAGCAGATCAGTATGTAGAAGTGTATTTAAACTATGACAACGCTGGTTTTGAACTTGTAGGAACAATTAGAGGAAGTGGAGATTATGTTGATTACACAAATCCACAATCAATTGGTTCTAATTTTATCGGAGAATCACAAATCGGCGGAGATGATTTAGCCAGTGCTTACAAATTTTATATGGAAATGAAAATTAAAACACCAAAATTTAGAAACAGAGTTATAAAATTTATCGCTAAAGGAATTGGATATTTTGACCTTAACTCTTTAACTGATTGGGACATTTTACTATTTGAAAACAGAATCCCTAAAGCTTATCGATCAAAACAAAATGTTTCAATTGATGGACTATCTACTAATCAATAATATATGTCTACTTTCCTTGCTAAAATAATTGCAGACTTTGAAACTCAACTTGCTACTAAACTAAGTGCAGGTGCGAGTTCGTGTGACTTACAATCTATTACTGATGATGATGGAGTTTCTTTACCTAATGGAACGTATTTTTTTACAATAGACGGAGATAACAGTCAAAAAGAACACATTGTAGCAACCTTAACTGGAACAGCCTTAACAGCTATTAAAAGTATTTCACGACAAGGTGTTCAAACTTCAAATGCAGTTAGAGAACACAGAGTAGGAGCTTCAGTTAAGATTACAGACTTTGCTCACATCAAGTATATGAATGATTTACTTGACGGAACAACTGGCTTTAACAGTGCAGTAAAACTTGGTTATAACGCAGATCCTTCTATAAACTCATCTGACCTTAATAAATTTGCTACAGTATCTTACGTCAATGGAGTGGCAGTTGCAGGTGCGCCTAATGCCTCAACAACTGTTAAAGGAATTGCAGAAGAAGCAACAACATCTGAAATAAACGCTTTCACTCAATTAGGTACAACTGGAGCTGAATTATTTGTAAATCCATTTTACCTTTCAAGCTCGATTTACTTTACTCAACTTCCAAGTTCTAGTCAGAAAAGTGCCTTAGTTGGTTCTTCGGGAGCCGTTGGAACTTTAAATAAATATCTCACAGAAGATGATGCAACTGTATATGGAGGGGGATTAACTCAACAATCTCAAAACGCAACTCAGGCTGTAGGTGAAGTAGATGCTACAACAAAAGCAAATAAAATTTGTCAGACATTCATCCTAACGCTTAGTTCTCAAATTGCAATATATCTAAACAAGCAAGCAAACACTGGAACAAATGCCGGTGATGTTATCATTGAGTTTTTTGCAGTAGATGGTTCTAACAATCCAACAGGAGCTGCTCTTGCAACAACGACAATAACCGCAGCAACGTGGAACGCTTACCCTACAGGAAATAATTACATCACTATTGCATATACATTTACAATTGGAACAACGTATGCAATGGTTGTTCGACAATCAACAGCAGATAACTCTAACCACATTAATCTTGGCTATCAAAATACGGATGTCTATGCAAGTGGAACTCTTAAGCGATACAACGTCACAGACGGTTGGGTAGCTGTTAATGGTGATTTAACTTTCTCATTATTCGGAACAGTCAATAATAAAGTAATTCGACGAACAGGCACAGGAACAGCTTATATGGCAGCAGCTCCAGTAGCAGGAACAGACCTTACTAATAAGACGTATGTTGATGCTCAAGTTGCAGCTATTCCTATCTCTCAACAGATAATTGGTGCAGATACAGTTATTACTACAGCATCAACAGGGACTAAGTGTGCAACAGATTCATCTGGAACTATAATGGTTCTTATTCAGAGAATTTCTGGAACTTGGTATGTTACAAGATATACAACAGATAATGGAATTTGGTATAGAACTCACTCTGTTACTCTGTCTTGGGGTGGTTCAATTTATAATTCAGTGACAATTCTTGGAAGTTATGTATATGTTTATGGACTTGATACATCTGGTCCTACAGTCAAAGTTGCAAGGTTTAATTTAGCAGACTTAACATCAGAAACTAATATGACAATCTCTGGAGGAAGCATTCCAACAGCAGATTCTTCAAGAGGAATTGTGAACGATGGGACTGCATTTTATATCAGTGCTGAATCAGGTGGAAATGGAAGAATTAAAAAATATACTCTCTCAGGAACAACACTTACATATGTTTCAGATATTGACTATACCTCAATTGATTACAATGGTGGATTATATAGTGATGGAACATATCTTTATAACGTAGCAATATCAGGTGGTACAAATGTTAGAATATTAAAATATACATTAGCTACTGGTGGAGCTGCTCTTTCAACAACAGACAGAAATTTTAACGGAGTCTTTACAGGTGGAATTCCTATTGGATTTATTCCATTTAGCACAACTAAATTCTGGGTTGTTATGCATGGGACAATTGACGTTGTAAAAACAATGGAGACTAAATTAATAACTAAGCCGTAAATATATGAGAATCTTTAGTGATGGTCGAATCTATACAGGAGAAATTGATGAAGGCAGTAAAGAACCAAGTGAATTAGCCGCTATTGAAGCAGATTCATTTGAGATTGCCGATGACAGTGCAGAAGCAATTGCTATTAGAGCTGGAGGCACAGTTACTATCAATGACTTTGCAACACAAGATATAACTGTTGAACCACCTGAACCTACGGAAGCAGAAGCAGCAGCTGCGCGACTTCATAACAGGTTTGATAATGATGACTTAGATGCAACAGATATCCCTGACGTTGTCACTGTATTATTAGAATCATAATTATATGCCAGTATACTCATCCACAGGTCAGCTCATAAGTCCAAGTGACCCAAACTACGCAATTTACGCAGCACAGAATAATCCACCACCAGGAGGGACTCCACCGCCTGCAACTCCACCGAATAATCCACCTCAAAATCCACCAAGTACGCCAGCCACAGCGTATGGTAGTTTGTTAAATGAAACTCCCGAAGAACGAGCCTATCGTTTAGAACAAGAACGACTAGGAGAAGAAGCACGATTGCGAAGTCAAACCAATGTTGATGAAGGTTCAATCCGAAGAGGGGTAACTGATAGATTTCAAGCCGAGATTGACGCCCTCAATCGTGTTTATGCTGAGAAGAAAAGAAAAGCAATGATAGAAGGTGAAGGAAGATTAGGAAGTGATGCAGCTATTCAAGCACGACGAGGCTTGATAGGCTCTACGTTTGGAGGAGCGCAAACTGAAAAAGTAACAGGATTTAATAATGAAATTCAATCAGGTATTGATGATGAATTGAACTTAATGATTTCAGGTATAAATTCAAAGATTCAAGCTGATGTCGCAGCTGAATTAGCGGCTAAGAATGAAGCTAAACGAGCAGGAGCAGAAGAATATCTTTCATTCCTAAAAGGAGCAGCTGAACGTAAGAAACAACGAATTAGTAATGCTGTTAAAAATATCTTTGCTAACAACATAACTCCTGATGAGGCAATGTTTAAAGGTATTGCCGAACAATTAGGAGTAAGTGTTGAAACTCTAAAGGCTCAATACAATGAAATTAAAGCAGCTAGTGATGCAGCAGCCGAAGAAAAGAAACTTGCCACAGATAAAACCAAGTCTGAAATAGCAAAAAACTATGGAGACATAGAGAATAACATGTTAAAAAATGTTTTAGAGAATGATAAGTTTAGCTGGCAACAGAAGCAAGATTTGGTTAAAAATGAACTTGAAAAATCTAAACTTAAAGCTGATCAGACAAAAGCTGATAGAGATTATCAATTACAGTTGCAGAAGTATTTACTTGATGTTGAAAATTCTCGCAGAGAAAAAGGAGAGATTGTTAAGATTAATGGAGTAGATTATGAGAAACAACCTGACGGAACATATACACTTCCAAAGACTCCAGTCAATGCTGATACAAGCACGTCTGATGAACAGATTGCCATTATAGACGAATTACTAAAACCTGAAAATGCTTCAAGTCTTAGATCAATAACAGGTATTAAGGGACCAAAGAATTATCTACCTGGCAGTACAGCTCAACTTGTTAAGAATAAATTGAATCAGTTAATTGCCAATCTATCACTTCAAAATCGTCAACAGCTAAAAGGTTCAGGAGCTATTTCAGATTTTGAATTTAAAGTCTTGCAAGATGCTTCAACTGCTATCAACACCAATCTATCCAATGCAGCTTTGGTAAGTGAATTGACAAATCTAAAGACTAAATTAGAAGAAGCCAAAAAACAAAAATTAAGTGCTGGAGGAACGACAACTCCAACTCAATCAATCTTTGATTATGTAAAACAAAATCCTACTAAAGCAGACGCAGCAAAAAAAATTTTAAGAGAAAATCCGCAACTGTCTGATGATGACGTCATACAGATATTACAGGGTTTTAATAATGTTGGTAGCGACACGAACGGAGCTACAGGAGCTAGAACAGACAGACATAACAACCCAGCTGCTTTCACAGTTGATATTGCAAAACAGGCAGGTCTAGTATTAGGAAAAGATTATACCGAAGGTGATGCTTTCCCCGATAATCCAAAACTTAAAACAGCTCGATTGATTGGTGACCCAATTGCTCAAACAATTAAGGTAATAGATAGAATTGGACTTTATACAAAGTCAGGGCAGCCACGATGGACATATGTCAATTCAATCCCAGGGGCAAGAAATTGGAATCAACTATCTAACAGTCAAAAAGTAGCCTTTATCCAACAGATGTATAATCATGAAGGAGGCACAGCTTTACTCGACAACTTCAAAATTTATGCTTAGTCCCGAACAAGTACAAATGTATAGAAAGAAATATGGGCTTGATACATCATCAGGAGTTTCTTTGCCTACCAAATCATCAGGAACAGACTTACAGACACGATTAAATCAGATTGACGAAGCAGCAAAATCATCAACCTCAGTAACACTACCAAAGAAGAAAGGTTTTGTTGAACGAACAAAAGATGTAATTACAGACCGATCAGAAAAAGCCGGAGAGATAGCAGACAAGACGTATTCAAAAAAACAAAACTTTCTATCAGGAGTATTACAAACCGCAGGTAATGCAGCCGGTGCTTTAGGCGACATTGGTTTTGAAGCAGCTAAAACCGTTCTCCCTCAAAAAGTTAAAGATGTTGCGAAGAAAGGAATTGAAGCTGTAGCAAGCACTAAGCCAGTTCAATCTACAATTGAAAAGTATAATGAATGGGCTAAACAGCACCCTGAAGCTGCATCAAATCTTGGTGCTACTTTTGATTTAGGTACACTCTTAACTGGCTCTAAGCTTTTGGAAAGTGGAACAGGGAAACTTGTCAATGCAACAGAAAAAGTTGCTAAGAAAACTGTTGATGTTGCAAAGAAACCTATTGAAAAAATTGTTGCAACCAAAGCAGTTGAGAAAGCTAAAACTTTAACAGAATTACCTGGACAAATTTTGCAAGGGACAAAGGCAGATATTCCAAAAGTTAAGAATGCCTTACTACATATTGACCCAAAAAATATTAAGACCTATACAGACTTAAAAAATGAATTAACTGAAAAAATAAAATCAGCTTCAAGAAATCTTGATGAAACATTGGGCAAGGATACTACCCTAAGAAAACTAGATGAGCTTGTTATATCATCTAAGGTCGGAAACCAAACAGTAACTCATAACTTTGTGAATGATGCCTTAGACCAGTTGGAAGACATTTTCAAAAAAACAAATAATCCAACTAGACAAGCTGAAATGGCTCAACTAAAAAAGAAAGCAGGTGAACAAGGCTTGACCATTAAAGAAGTAAACGACCTAGCAAAGTTACATGGTCAAGAATTAAATTCATTTAATGCCAATGGACAATTAGCTTCCGGGCTTACAAAACAAGCTGCTGAAAATACTCGAAGCGGACTTAAAGACACTGCACGAGATTTATTTGGTGATGATATTTACAAAGCTTCTGATCAAGAAATTTCAGAACTGATTAAAGCGAAAGACCTTGCCGAAAAAATGGATGAGGCTGTTAATAAGTTAAGACAGAAAATTCAAAGTAGAAGCCTTGGAGCAAAAGCTGGTTATCTTTTGGGAAAAGTTATCAACACCATAGGGCTAGGTTCTCCGAAAGGTATTGTTGAAGCTTTAATCCCTCGTGGACAAGGTTTTAAAACTTTAAATGCTCTTGATTTAGAAAAAATGCTACAAAAAAACTTAGAGAAATTTCAATCTCTAAGCGGTAACATTCCTGAAAAAACACTAATTGAAAAATTAGAATCTATATTGAAAGACAGCAAAAAGACAACTCTTCCAAAGAAGAATTAATAATTATCCAGTGAGTAATTGATCAAACAAATGACCAATGCAATTAGAATGATAGTCATTAACATATAATCCTTGTATATCATACTTCTATATTTTTGTCAATACCTAATCAAATGAAACCTGAAATTCCACAACCTATAGATAACCCAGAAGCAGAAGCACGATTAATGCAAGCTGAAAATCATCATGAGGATACTTCTGCTTTATTAGAGGCACTCATCCAACAAAACGAACAAAACAACCCTGAACCTATTCTTGAAACTATTGCACTGGAAACCGAAGCTAGTATAAATGCTATTAAGGAAAGTGGAGATAAAATTGTTTCATCAGTTGAAGGATTAAAGCCCGAATTATCTAAGATTGATGATACTCAAAAATCTTTAGTTGAAGTATTAAATAAAATCCCACTTATAAAAGGTGAAAAAGGTGATAAGGGAGATAAAGGAGATACTGGGGAAAAGGGACAAACTGGTGAAACTGGGGATAAGGGGGATAAAGGTGAAAAAGGAGACAAAGGAGAGCGTGGTGAACGAGGAGAAAAGGGAGAGCAAGGCGATGCTGGTATCGACGGAAAAGATGCTGATGAGGAACAGATCATTAAAAAAGTTATAAAAAAAATTCCGAAAGAAAAAATAATTGAAGTCAAAGAAATCGTCAAACAAATCAAAATTCTTGGAGAAGAGGATAAACTTTCCTATGACGATTTAAAAGACACTCCAGTATTTCATCCAGCCTCAAAAGATTATGACTTCCTTGAATTGAAAGATGTGCCTAAAACTTACTCTAGTCAAACTAATAAAGTTGTTAGAGTAAATTCAGATGAGACAGGATTGGAATTTGCAACATTAAGCACTCCAACAATTCCGCAATTATTACGAGTTGTTCAATTAACAGATGCTGCAACAGTAACCCCAAATGCCGATACAACTGATATTGGTTATCTTTTGACACTTTCTCAAAACTCTACAATTGCCAATCCAACTGGTACACCAGTTAATGGTCAAAAGATAATGTTACGGATGAAAAGCACTGCCTCTCGCACATTAACGTGGAGTTCTCAATATAGAGGAAGTACAGATTTAGCTTTGCCGACTGCAACAAGCGGATCATCACTTACGGATTTTCTTGGCTTTCAATGGAACAGTGCTGATTCAAAATGGGATTTGTTAGCTAAAAATTTTGGATTCTAGTATGGCAATAACATTAACAAATTCTGATTCACTTATTGAAGATGATGTAACACCAGTCTCAGATATAACATCAACTATTTATAGTTATTATCATCCTGGCGGTTCATCTTTGTTAGTTGTTGAGGTTTCAGTTATTGGTGGAGCTGCAGTTGCTCTAGTAACATTCAATGGAAACACGTTAACCATAGCTGAACAACAAACTAATTCAGATAGAGAGGCATCAATTTGGTTTCTTCAAAATCCTGAAGAAGTATCTGGAGACCTTGTAGTTGAAACTAGAGGAGATAGTTATGGTAGAAGAATAGCAGTTGCATCATATTCAGGAACAAAAACAACTGGTGATGTAATAAACACAACAACATATTATAATTATGATGTATCAGAAGGTAATGGTTTAGAAATTACTCCCACAGTTGATGGATGTCTTATCTTTGACGGTATAGTGTGTGGAGATTCAGCAGATATTGCTGGTTTTGAAACGGTTATCTACGCAGATGACGGAGGAACATTTAACGGAGGTATGTTAGGTGGTTGTCAGTATTACATTCAACCAACAGCAGCAACAAAATCAATGGATTGGATTTGGTCAGGGGAATCAGAAGCAGTTCACGTTTTAGTTGCATTTGAGCCTGAACCAGAACCAGTCGCTAACAATAATCAATTTTTATTATTCTTTAATTAAATATATGCAAATAACTTGGAAAGATATAAATCAAGGAGGAGCTATTGAGGATAAAGACATACTCATAGAACATAGTGAGTTTTATTCTGAAACAACAACTGTAAATAAGTTGAAATCAGAAAAGGAAAGACTATCTAAATTAATAACTGATTCTCAAGATAGACTTGCCAATACCTCTGGAAAGCTTCAAGAAGTTATTGATATTCTCAATATTGAGTAAATTGTGGTATAATAAAATTATTAATTCACTAATCCAAAATTTATGGAAAAGTTAATCGAAAAATTCTTAGAAATCTTTCCCGGCGTAGAACGGGAAGCCGCAGAAGGAAGCGTTTTAAATATCCTTGAATCAGTTCGCAACAGCCAAGAGGTTGCAATTCCTGAAGGCAGAGAAGAAGCTATGGCAGAATTACTCACAATGGCTAAAGAGCATATTGCTACCGAAGCCTCTGAATCCTCGGCAACTAGCAGTGAAGAAGCTGAAGAAACACTCACCCCCGAAGCTTCTGAAGCCTCTGAATAGTTAGTTTTCCTTGCATACCTAATATTTATTAATTCGACCTTAATAAGTGTTGCAGTAAAGGTATGCAGGAATAAGCTAATTATTAACTTACAAATATGACAAGTGGCAAATTCAGTTTAATTTGGCTAGATATTAAGTCTTGGTTAATCACAACAGGCTTAATGTTTGGTCCATTAATCCTTACAAGCTTTATTGAATTATTGATGAAGCAAAATTTTGGTTCTTACACAGAATTTATAAGTTTAGCTTTAGGAGGTTTGTTGAAGTTAGCTCAGAAGTGGAAAGCTTCAACAGCTTACAAGGTGTAATTGTATGGAACAAGTGACCAACGAAGTCTTAGCAGAACGACTGAACGGAGTTAAAGATTTGTTACTACACGAGTTATTGTTCATTAAAGAGCAAACTACAAAAACCAACGGTCGTGTAACAAGTCTTGAATTTAAAACCAATGTTCTTGATAACAAGATTAATAAGTTCGTTGGTGGGTTGGTAGTTATAAATATTGTTCTTGGGATAGTAGCTTCAATCCTTTTAAAATTTTTTTGATATGTGGTTTAAGCGCTTCATAGAAAAGTTTACTCTATTTCTGGCGATTGCAATTATTGTAGTGGTCACAATTTTGATATTTCGTTCTAATTGATATGAGATTATTTGAAGATCAAGAATACATCATCATTGCTCTTCTCATAAATATAAGCTTACTTACTATTGCATCAATAATTTATTTAATTTTATGTATATAGAATCTGATCCTTTAGTAGATGATTACCTTGTAATCTTTCCAAGCCTTACAAGGCAGCAAGCAGCTGACAATCTTAATGCTATTCTTGATTAAGTTTCAAGAACCCCTGAACCAGCAACACCGACAACTGAAAATGAGTTGTTAGCTGAAGTTGTGGAAACAGTCCGCAGTGATTATGAAGAAAGCATTGCTGCGGCTGCTGGCGCTTAACTATATGCCACGTCTTATAGACACTATTATTATTCATCATTCGGTAACTCCGAGAGATCAAACACTTGCAAAGTCTATTGCGAGCTTTGACTATAATCACAGCGTCCGACTGCATCTTGAAAAGAATAAATTAGGGTATCACGTTGCCTATCACTATGTCATTGGAGGAAAAGGAGATTGGAAACAGACCCGGGCTGATGATGAAATAGGATTTCACGCCTCAAATTTGACCGTAAACAAACGCTCTATCGGTATATGCCTAGTTGGCAACTTTGACATTGAAACCCCTTCTCCGAGCCAATTATGGGCTTTAAGGGACATTATAAAAGCCATCAAGGGTAGACATTTCATTAAAGAAGTATCTGGACACCGAAAATACGCCAAGAAAACCTGTCCAGGAAAGAACATGACGGATAAAATGATCTTAGAAGCCTTTAAACCGAAGTAATAATATTTCAAACCTGGAAACAAAAGAATCGTAACGGATACGATTCTTTATTTATTTCTTGAGTATTTTTGCGTAATTTACTGATAATTAATCAGTAGGTCAGTGTATAGAAATAGAGACGAAGCAATAAAAACCTTGCAAGAAGCAAAACCTCAATTATTAGCTTTTCTACAACAAGTTATTATTGATAATAAATTTAATTATGAAACATTTGGAAAAGAAATTGAGAAATATCTCGTCTCTAAAATTATAGAAATATTAACAACTAAAGGTATAATTAAGAACGATTCAGATTATCACCTTGCACCAAACAAAAATCATTTTCCAGAGTTAACACTGTATACAGATCCTAATTTAGCAATTGAGTTAAAATCCGGAAATCATTTTAAGAAGACTTTGGGTAGGTGGGGAACTTGTAAAAACAGCGAAAACGACATGGGAACTCTAAACTCTTGGGGTGATAAATTAGAAAAATTCGGAGGAGATAATATTTACTATTTTTTTATAGAATACGGTTTTAATGATAAGCAAGAAAAAATCATAGATGTTAAATTTGAACCTTTTTATAAATTTCTTTTCGTAACAGATGGCATTCTGAAATATAGAGAGAAAGATGGTAATTTGCGACCGAAAGATTTTGATAAACCCTCTTTAATAAATTCCTTTCCAGAATTTCAATCATATATTGAAGGTACTGAAATTTACCGATCAAAAAGAATAGTAAAAAAACATTTTCAATATCTTCCTCTAAAAGATATGGAAGAAATATATAAAGAGTTAGAAATTATTTTGGCGGAAGCAAAGAAATTAGCGACTGTTAAGAAGACCGATTCTACCGACCTTTAAAACATTTATTGGATCACTGTATAGCAGCTCAATTTGTGAAGCATCAAGTGCATAAGTATTAATAAATTCTTCCATTGTAGGTTTTCTTCCTAATTCAGTTGCTAATTTTTGCGACTTCAATTCTAATTCTTTTTTTGTGTAGATTGACTTATTTTTTTTGTTAGTTACTTTTCTCTTAATATCCCCGTTTAATTTAACTTCTTCTAATTTTTTTTCAGTAATTTCCTTGTAATACGGATCTATTTCAATTGTGGTATAATGTCTTTCATTTATTATCGCTCTAATTGCAGTTGTGCCAGCACCTGCAAATGGATCAAAAACCAAGTCTCCCTTATTTGAATAAACCTTTATAATTCTATCCATTAATTTATTTGGAAGTTGACATGGGTGATCGTCTCTATCCTTTTTATGTTTAATCCGGTGAAGATCTGACCAAATATTTGAGATGGATTGAGTACGATTTAGTCTTTCATTATTTTCAGCGAAGAGTGATGGTGAAGTACTTTTCTTTCGAGCTTGTATACAGCTTGATCTAATACAATATTCAGGACTATCTATGAATCCCGGAAAATTGAAAGTCGTACTAGCAGCACTCTTGGAATAATGAAGCAAAGCATAATGTGACGGCATTATTTTTCCCTTTGGAGTCGAAAGTGAATCCCAGACAATCCAATCTTGAAAATATGAAACTCTATTTAGCAATTGAGCGTGGTAAAGCGCCCATTTAGGAATGTTTAAAACAAAAATACTTCCAGAAGGCTTTGTCAATTTTACACAAAGTTCTAGCCACTTATTACACCATTCGATGTACTCCTTACTTGCTAAAGTATCATCATAAATTTTGTATTCTTTACTAAGATTATAAGGTGGGTCCGCAAATACTAAGTCAAAAACGCCATTCGGATATTTTACTAATAATTCTTCCATTTGCTCTATACAATCTCCTAACAAAACTTTATCGATTACATCATCATTGATAATGATCTCTTTAGTCTTTTCATCTTGACCATTTTTTGATGAAATTTTATTGAGTGGTTTTATTACTTCTTTGCTTATTGAGTAATTAGTTATTATAATATTTTCTTTTTCAACTAAAGATATTATTCTTTCAATGATTGGTTTAGGAATCTCTTCACCTGAAAAATTAAAATTTATCTTTGTACTATCAATAATGTTTAAATTAATTAATTCATTATCCGGATCAATCCTTGTCTCTTCAACTTTAAAAAAATCTCTCCACACATCTGAAACTGCTGATCCTTTATTATTCATTAAATGTTTTTTTCCGCCCCAATCACGAATATTTCTAAAACAAGCACTACAACCAATATATGGGATTCTAACATTGCCAGGATTTATGAAATATTTATCACCCTTAGTCAACATCAAAACCCCTAAATGATTATTTTTTAAATGATCTGTTGAAGTTTTTTCAATGGAATCTACAACATCAATGGATATCCAATGCCTAAACTTCATCTCATTAGAAACAACTTCAAAAGATTTAATAAGTTGTATTGGAGAACCGTAAATAAACATAACCCCACCGTCACTTAAGGTATTTATAGACGCTCTTAATATTTTAGAAATAAGATTAAATGAATTTTTGTTCTCGGAGGAATTAATGAATGGAGTTACAATATCATTAAGATAGATTGGAAAGTTAATAATGGAGACATCATCATCTTTTCTTGAAATGATTTTTTTAATATCTTCGATTTTATTTATTACTATTTTTTTCAAGAATTATTGTTTTCTCTAATTTACTAATTTTGCAAATGAATATTAAGTTTTTAAAGAGTCCTAAATTCTAATCAGAATAAACATAAGAAAAAGAAATCTAAATTTCACCTTATTTTATTATGGTATTTCATTATATTGCTGTATGCACAGAAATATTAACTATGAGAAAGAAATTTTAAAGAAGATCAGAGTAGCGGAACATGCTTTGAGAGTAACTCCATACGAGAGTGTAAGAGAAGCGGCGATAAAGGAATTACAGAAGTTATATAAGTTATTAAATGAGATTAGAAATCCGAAGTAGTAAACAAAGGGTCAGTATTGTCCCCATAGTGAATTTCTTCAATTATATTTGTTTCTTCTTCAATTAGATCATTAATAATAATAGTATGCTTAGACATTATATATAATAATCCACTTTGAGGATTTGAACTTTCGTTCAACGAATAATCCTTTGCTGTATTGTTAATATTTAGATAGTAAGGATTTGAACCTGTTTCGTAAAATTTGTTTTCGCTCATTCTTTTATTTGTTTAATTTTCATGCCTCCAGCTTTCAAAGGTTCTGCTATCTTGTATACCCGTTTTTCCTGGTGCAATATTTATTTTACTAATAGTTCCTTCACTAACAAATACATCGGTGCCTCCTTCAACACTTTCAATTAAAGCTCTTCTCATTGTATACGGTAAAGTGTTTACAGTAGCTAATAGTACATTCGCATTAAAAGGATTCCTTAGCTCTAGTTCATTTTCTATATCCTGATATATCTCTTTTATATTTTTGTATAATTCTTCACTAGGAACCTCAACATTCAATCCTAGTTCATCCTTAGCTTCTTTTCTATTAATTGTATAATCATGGCTTCCAGATTCAGAGCATAAAAAGCTAATAACTTTAGGTACATTTGTAACTTCAATAGTATGATATTTCAGTAGTTTTTCTGCTAACATCTTTATTTGTGATTTAGCTTTATAAACATCCCCTAGAGATAAAGGATGGATATTATCTGCAAGCTTAAGAAAGACTTCTTTTAAATCCACGTCTTTCAAATTGGCATCTTCTTTTGCCATATCTAGATATCCATTAACATGCTCAACGCTCACGGGAACTCTAATATTCTGACCGTTAATGTTTACTTGTGGATTCATAAGCCCATTGGTACTAGGATCAATGGGACCTAAAGTTGCTTGCTTGGTCATAATAATTCTATTTGCTCCCAAGGAAATTAAGGTAGCTGCACTTTGACATCGAAACGGAATAATAACTTCAAAATCATTACAGAAACTTCGTATCAAATTAACTAGATTCCATCCAGCGAGTGTACTTCCTCCGTTAGAATAAATAAGTAAGCTAATCTTTTCAACACCACCTATAATATCTAAATGATTGGCAAAAGGAGCAATTATATCAGCTCCTATGTTAGTTTCGGCATTCTGTCTATCACCAGTAACATACACTAGTAATTTAGAATTTCTTAATCTTTCAATTTCTTTATATGCATCTAATCTATTTGTTCTCAATATTGGGGGTTATTTTTAATAATTTAGAGGTAATATTCCAAGTTAAAACATAGCTAATATTATTTTATTTTTCAATTAACAAATGACTATTTGCCAAATTTTTTTCTTGTAAATAAAACTCAATTATCTCATCTAACTTCCCAGCTTTAGATTTTTTTCCTTTAATCTTATCTATCAATTTTAACTTTACAGGTTTAATAGCAATACTCTTGGTGAATTCTGTTGTTTTACTATTGAACATACTCAACATGATTAACATGATTAGGTAGTATCCCTTTTTCCACTGTCCACTCCCCCGTAAGAAAACAAATCCGAAAAAAAAGAAAATGCTTACGGTTGAGAATTGAGTTAAAAAGGGTAAAAAGCTGTTCTCTTACAGGAATCGAACCTGTATTAACCATTAGAGAATTTGAATTTGGAAAAATTTATTTCCAAGATTTAAGAGTTTCCGGCACCGTCATTCCTCTAGCCTTATTCTCTTTCATAATCTCTACGTTGGCGTCAAAGATTTTTTTTCTACCAGCCTGAGTTTTACAGGTATCACAATACAAAGCAGTGCCTTTAACTTGCTCACCACAATATTTACAAACATAAATAAATCCGTTTATTGGTTTTAACATATTATTTCCATTCAACTACTCGACAATCATGAAGTTTATATTTATTGATAACTCGCTGAGCAGCACCTTTAGATTTAAAGTGAATCCTTGGTCCAATTTTCTCATCCTCAATAAAAAATACGTCTGTATAGCCTTTATGCTTACTATCTCTTTCAATTGTATAAAACTTAAATTTTTTAGGCATATTATTATTTACTTATAAGAACCAACGAGAAAGTTCACTGAGATAAAAGTGTTTGTTGAACAAGATCATTAGTTCTTATAAATAAAAAAGAGCTTATCTCCAAAGTAAGGAGACCCAACATCCCCCTGCGAGGAAAGATGTAAGGCTCCAGATTACTCCAGAAAGAAACTCTTTTTAAATCTCGCAGGGTATATTTCAATTAACTACTTACATCTTAGCATACCTAAAAAATATTGTCAAGAGCCAATAAATATGCTACAATTCTTATAGTGGGGTAGAGCAGAGGCAGCTCGTCGCTTTCATAAGGCGAAGGTCGTGGGTTCGAATCCCACTCCCGCAACATATATGAACTATCAAAAAAAAGCCGATACCGCCTTACAGGAATGGGGCAGAAGAACTTTTGATAAATGCGAAGTATGTGGAGGAGTATTAAGTTGCTTACATCATTTTTTTACAAAGGGAAGTAGTAACAACTTACGCTATCACATTCCTAATCTAATCCCAATTTGCCAACGATGCCATTATCGACATCACCGAACTGATGACCCGTCAATACACGCTACTATTCAAAAGAAACGAGGCAACGATTGGTATGATGATTTACTAAAGGAAAAGAATAAGTATAAGAAAGTTAATGTCCAATTTTATAAAGACGCCATAGCATTATTCTCTAGCCTATAGAAATAAAGGCTCGTTATAGAAACAACGGAAAAGCTCTTTAAAAACATAGTTACTAATTTTGTATACCTGAAAATAAACAGGTTCAAAATGAGTAAAAGAAATCGCAAAGGCTGGGGCTCTCTCTTCTTTGATGAGATCTTAGGCACAAAATCCAAAACACCTTTTCAACGTCGGGAAGAAAAACGTCAGCGGGAAAACAGAGGCGACGGAAGACGATGGGGAAGAGCGATGAATCAGCTCAATAAAGAGCATAAGAAAAATCGCAAGTTTTATGGATACGACAATTAAAAAACGCCTCTCCTTGGTAGTCAAGGAACAGGCGTTCTGAATCATAGACTAGAGGTTATGACGGTTGTCGTTATAGCCTTTCGGTCTTTTAGAAGCTGTCTTTTTAAGAGCAAATTGTTTAAGACCCTTGTGAAATTCTTCTGCATCAAATTTGTGGATCGTTCCGAACAAAAGAAAATGTCCGGGAACTTCATCAATATATTTGTAAAGCGTACTAAGCTTCACATCTAAAATTGCTGCCACTTCTTTGGCGCAGAGGTATTTGGGAAAAGTCATTACGACTCCTTAACCCAACACACCTTTAATTTTACATTGTCACAAACACCTTACCACCTTAAAAATTGACACTTCATTTTTTCCACGACTGAAATTTATAAAATAAAAATCAAATAAGAAAGGAGGCTCTTATGCCAGTATATCCGCGAAAGCTAAAAAAGGGTTTACGCTATTACTACAAGTTTGAATTTCAGCATAAGACGTATTTCTCTAAGTGCATATATGAGAATAAGTTTGAAGCTAAAAGGGCTGAAAGCAAGAAACTTGAAGAAGTAGAACTGAACGTTAGAAATCCTGATCTCTTTAAAAGAACTTCTATCACCTTACGAGCTGCGATAGAAGAAAGACTTGATGATATAAAAGTTAAACGCTCCATTGGTTATTACAAAGATAGCCGAAGATACTTTAAGACGTTGCTTGATACGGTTGGAGATGTTCCGGTGATTGATATTAAGAAGTCCGATATAATGGATTTACTCTTAAAGGTTTCGACTGATCAACAAAAAAAAGGCGGAGAGAATTATACCGTAAACGCTATGATCGCTTCTTACAAGGCTCTCTTTAACTTTGTAATTGATAAGCATGATATAGAAATGAAGAACCCTTGCAATAAGATTAAGTTATTTGGGATTAATAAAAAGATGAAGTATATCCCGACTGATGAAGATATTGCAGATGTAAGGGCTTTATGTGATGAACAGCAAAAAATGCTATTAGACTTTGCCTTAGAGACAGGTTGTAGGATTAATGAAGCCATTAACCTTTTGGTTGATGATGTGAAAGAATCTCATATAATCTTATATACCAATAAGAGCATAAACTCCAATCGGGTCCCACGAAAAGTGCCGAGACCGATAAGTCTAGATATTAGTGGACTTGAAGCTGGTCAGAGAGTCTTTTCTCGTTGGAGTGACACACCAAAGTTTCTTGAAAAAAAGGTAAAGGCTTTGAAACAAACAGCTTGGAACTGGCACAATACACGTCATAGATTTGCTTCGCTGAAGTCTAAAGAGGGATTGGCAATATTTGAGCTTATGAGTTTACTTGGTCATAGTTCAATCCGTACGACTCAGAACTACTTACAGCTATTATCGTAGCCAGTCCGTAGCCAAAAAAACAAAAGGAGCTTTAGCAAATACGCTAAGCTCCTTATTTTATTGTGCGGAATCGACGAGACTCGAACTCGCGACCTCCTGAGTGACAGTCAGGCGTTCTAACCAACTGAACTACGACTCCTTAAACAAGTTGTAAAAATAACTCAAATATTTTATTTATACAATTGCTAATTATTACCTATTTTTGCTTTTTCAAACTTTTCATATAAATTTGTAAGGTTTTTAATTAATCTGTAAAAAGTATTTTCACATAAATAATCAGATTATGTGCAGACAAAGATTCTGGATCATTACAGCAGGAATTTTCGGGTTTTTCGGAGTGGCACTCGGAGCATTCGGTGCTCACGGTTTGAAAACTGTACTCACTCCGGAAATGCTTGAGATCTATAAAACAGGTGTGTTTTATCAGCTGATACATTCAATTGCAATACTTGCAATCGGACTCGCCGGGATAAATAAGTTTTATAAATGCGCTTTCTTCTTTTCGATTGGGATAATTTTGTTTTCTTTCTCTCTTTTTCTCTATGCAGTAACATCATTTACTTTATTCGCTATCATAACTCCTTTCGGAGGACTTGCATTTTTGATTGGGTGGTTGCTTCTGATCATTGTTGCAGTAAAATTCAGATCAGGACCGTTGAGTTGATTTTAAATCTTTTTGATATTAATTAGAGTTCGGGTCCCTCGATTCCGCAAGAATAAAACCCTGTAAGCATAATCGCTTACGGGGTTTTTTTATATTCCCGCCGTTGCTGGTATTCCAGAAAGATGCTAAAGATCTGTTGTTACATTCGACCGGACTACAGGCAAACTTTTTGAAAATATCAACAACGGCGGAACTTGAAAATCAGTGATTCTCTTAAGCAAACTTTTAGTTCACCGACAACGGAGGAAACCTTATGGATAAAGGTTCATACTCTGAAAAGTCATTTCTTTGTTAATTGAATATTTATTGAAATCAGAATAATTTTGTGCAGATCATTACACATCTGCATTCAGTTCTTTGATTTGATCCAACCCGAATCCTTTCTCAGGAAAGAAATAAAAATAACAGGAAATCATTCGCCTTGAATTGATCAATAATTCTTTTTGTAGATGAATTCTAAAATCTAAAATCTATTATAATATGAAGAACTTGATTAAAACTTTGGGAATTCTGATCACTATTTCATTCATCACCTTCCTTTCAAACAATTCTGACGCTCAGTGGTTAACTTCTTCAAACGGTATTACCGGAAGTGTGAATATTACATCACTTACTGGTTTAGGAGCAAACATTTTTGCAGGATCATCAGGCGAAGGTGTTTACCTTAGTTCAAACAACGGAACAAGCTGGGCTGCAGTAAATAACGGTCTGACTCAGCTTGCTGTCTCAGCGCTTGCATTCTCGGGATCAACTTTATTTGCCGGTACACAGGACGGGGTATTTGCTAGTCAAAACAACGGCTCAAACTGGTTTCTTTCAAACACAGGCATTGTAGGAAGAATAGTATCTTTTGCGGTCTCCGGTACAAATATTTATGCAGGCGGAACCGGTGGAATATTTCTGAGCGTAAACAATGGTGCAAGCTGGACTGAACTTGTAAATGACCTGCCTGCTAACTTCTCTGCAACTGCTCTTGCTGTTTCCGGTGCGGGAATTTTCGCGGGAGAAAATAACACCGGTTCCGGTATTCCGGGTGGAATATACAAAAGTACCAACGGGGGAAACAACTGGATACTGGCTGTCAACGGTCTGATAAACGGTAATGTAAGATGTCTGGCTGTCTCAGGTACAACTCTTTTTGCCGGAACGGCTGCAGGAGTTTATGTCTCTGCCAATGACGGTAACAACTGGTCTCAGGCAAACGGAGGTTTACCCGGGCTGCTTTATGTAAATACATTATATGCCTCAGGATCTAATGTGTTTGCCGGAACAAATCCTCCGGGTCAATTATATATGACTACAGACAACGGAGCAAACTGGATCGATAAAAGTCAGGGATTCACAGGACCACAGTATGTTTACTCCATTAATGTCTTTAACGGAAACATCTTTGCTGCAAAGTATCATTCGGTCTGGAAAAGACAATATTCGGAAATTATCGGTATCCGGAATATAAGTACTGAGATACCTGAGAGATATTCACTGGATCAGAATTATCCGAATCCATTCAACCCCTCGACCGAAATTAAATTTACAATCCCGCTTGTCTGTAATGTTTCACTCAGAGTTTATGATGCGAGAGGAATTGAAGTAAAAAGTTATGTCCAAACAAATTTGCAAAGAGGAACTTATCTTGTTAATATAGACGGTGCCGATCTATCCGGCGGAATTTATTTCTATGAACTGATCTCAGGTAATTTCAGGGATGCAAAGAAAATGGTTTTAATCAAGTGAGGACATTTTACCTCGTTCCCAATCTCCTGATTGGGAACGGCATTGAAGAGTATTTCCCGCCCCCGGCAGAGTCTCGTGCTCTTCAGGCTCTGCCGGAAATTAAAAAATCTCATTCCCGCTCTTAACCCTTCTGTTCCAATGCCCGGTCGACTAAGTCCTGCGCTTCTTTTATGATCTGATCCAGATGATTCTTACTCAAAAAGCTTTCCGCGTATATCTTATAAATTTCTTCAGTTCCTGAAGGCCGTGCTGCAAACCAACCGTTTTCCGCCGTTGCTGGTGTTCCAAAAAGTTTGCTCTGCAAAACTTAAATTTATCAGCCCAACTCAAGCAAACTTTTTGGCCACCAACAACTCTGCCGGCAAAGTCTGCAACTAAACCTGATAGAATGATCATGGCAGTAAAGAAAAAATAATTTTTGATCATCATGTTCTTTTTCTAATTTTAAAACCGACTATAAATTAATTTCGCAGATTATATTTTACAAGGGATTTATTTTTTATAGATGAAGAGAAGCGGGTTTTATTGCTGCTTACATTTTACAGCAGCAGGAGTTAGGTCTCCGTTTGTTGTTGGTGATCAAAAAGTTTGCTCACTATCTGCAGTTACTTTCAACCGTACCTCAGGCAAATTTTTTGAAAATACCAACAAATGACTGCCTGCTGTCTTGTAACTAAATCAAAAGTAATTTATTTATGATATGAATTGTATCTGAATTGACAAACTTTGTTATATGCAATAAGTTTGAATAAACATTGATCCGTCACTAAAAAGAAATTATATATTAATTCTCAGACAGTTGAGATTTATTTTTCAGTCTATGCATTAAATTAATCTTAAATCTGTTGCGACCATATCCTGATCTCTTCAGCTGCCTTCTAATCCAATAAAATCTGAAATTGAACTTAGCTGTTAATACATTCACTAATCATGCTGTCCACTGAGAGTTTAATCACCTGCACACTTAAATAAAACGAATCAAAAAATGGAAATTGTAACCAAGTCAAAACCTACTATCCTTATAATCCTCGGAGCTACCGGAGATCTGACATGGCGGAAACTTATGCCGGCTGTTTACAATCTTTATCTTGATAAATGGCTCCCCGATGAATTTGCTGTTATCGGAGTAAGTTATTTAA
The DNA here is from genome assembly GCA_018266875.1 of Bacteroidota bacterium. GTDB lineage: Bacteria > Bacteroidota > Ignavibacteria > Tepidaquicellales > Tepidaquicellaceae > UBA2330. The sequence continues at coordinate 62,652 of JAFDZR010000003.1, read as the reverse complement.
AAATGTCCGGTAAGAAATTCAATGAACATTTGCATGAAGGCGTGAATAAATTTTCGAGAAGAGGAAAAGCAAAGAAGAAAGAATGGGATGATTTTGCAGAGTGTCTTACTTATCATACTGGAGAGTTTCATGATGATTCCACTTATTCTTTTCTAGAGAAAGAAATAAAAAAAATTGAAAAAAAATGGAAAGTTACTGCCAACAGGATCTTTTATCTTGCTGTACCGCCGAATTCATTCGAAGAAATATCAATAAAGATCGGTTCTTCAGGTCTTGCGGAAAATAAACTGCAAAGCTGCATTGTTATTGAAAAGCCTTTTGGACACGACCTTGAAAGCGCTGCAAAGCTGAATGAACTCCTGCATACCATCTTCAGCGAATCACAGATTTACCGTATAGATCATTATCTCGCAAAAGAAACCGTGCAGAATATTCTTGCCTTTCGATTTTCAAATGCTTTGTTTGAACCTATCTGGAACAGGAATTTCGTTGACAGTGTCCAGATAACCGTATTTGAACAGTTAGGAGTCGGGAACAGAGGGAATTATTATGAAACTGCTGGGGCGCTCAGGGATATGATACAGAATCATTTGTTACAGCTGCTGTGTCTCATTGCAATGGAACCTCCGGTTTCTTTTGAAGCAGATGAAGTCCGTAACCGCAAAGTAGATGTGATAAACGCATTAAGAAAGATCAGCACTGATGAAGTTTACAAACATGCCATTCGCGGACAATATGGTCCCGGCTGGATTAAAGGAAAAAAAGTCAAAGGTTATCGTCAGGAACCGGATGTGAGTAAGGATTCAAACAGGGAAACGTTTGCCGCAGTAAAATTATTCATTGATAACTGGAGATGGCAGGGAGTTCCCTTTTATCTTCGTACCGGCAAGAGAATGAATGAAACTATTTCAGTAATTACAATCCAGTTCAAATCAGTACCCCATCAGTCATTCCCGCCTGAAGCAAGAGTTAACATGCAGCCGAATAAAATCATTATAGACATTCAGCCGCACATGGGAATACACATGAGGTTCCAGGCAAAACGTCCCGGACTTAAAATGATGCTTTATCCTGTTGACATGAAATTCAATTATAACGAATCATATACTTCCGGTACTCCCGAAGCTTATGAAACTCTTCTGCTGGATATTTTGGAGAGCGATAAAACTCTTTTCATGCGTGCCGATCAGGTGGAAGCAGACTGGAAAGCTCTTATGCCGGTGATCACATCATGGGAAAATAATCCTTCCGTCAATTTCCCGAATTACGATGCAGGTGTTCAGGGACCTGATGAAAGCGAAGCTTTTTTGTCAAAGGAATGATCAATTAATATGTGATTTAAATTCAGTAAGACAAGAAAAATTTTTGTGCCGTTGTTGGTGATCAAAAAATTTGCTTAAGATTTGCAGTAATTTTCATATGTCATTCCGACAAACTTTTTGAAAACACTAACAACGGCGGAATATTGATATTTAAAAAGTCTGAATATTATAATTATTTTTGGAAAACTTAAATTTAAAATAAAATCAAATCAAATAATTTGGAAACAGGTGACATAATATTAATTCTCAGCTTTGCAGTTCCTGTAGCTGTGATTCTTTTGATATTGTATTTTCTCAGGAGAGGATTTAAGAAGCAGAAAAAATATGCGGACGAATTAAAGCAAAAGATCTCAAAAGCCAAACCGGCTACAGCAGAAATAATTTCCGCTTCACAGGGAATGACCGGAGGAGATATTAACAGGATAATTCATCTGAAACTCCGGATAATCGACGGATTCAGTGAACCGTATGCAGCCGAAACTACATGGTTCGTGAATACGCTGCATTTTGATAAAATAAAAGAAGGGAATGTAATCAGAGTTAGAATTGATTCAGAAAACAGATCGATTATATATCCTGAAGAGTCCTGGGGGAAATATACTGAAGGTTATGAGAATTTATGATTTACCTTCTATCTAATTATAAAATTCTTTTTTCCGATCATTTAATTCATTTCATTAAGGAAATCTATTCTAAATAAAACAGATACATTAAGTTCTTAAAATTCCACTAAATATTTAGTAAATTAACAGGCTTCTTAAAAATTTTTGGAATTAATAAATGTAAAGTTTAATCTGAATTAATCTGATTTTCATAAATTGGATTATATCAAATTATTTTGTAATTAAAATTAAGCATGAATAAAAACAACAAGACAGCCGTATTCGGCGGAACCGGAATGCTCGGCAGTTCGATCGTTAGACAACTTGAAAAAAAAGGTTATGATAACATTTTATCTCCTTCGAGAAAAAACGGCTTCGATCTGCTTGTGAAAAAAAGCGTTGAGGAATTTTTTGAAAATGAAAAGCCGGATAATGTATATATGGTAGCGGGACTTGTCGGCGGTATTCTTGCCAATAATACACGGCAGGCGGATTTCCTTTATCAGAATTCAATGATGATACTCAATGTAATCGAAGCGCTGAAAAACTTTTCCCCTGAAACAAAACTTCTTTACACCGGATCCACTTGCATCTATCCCAGGGAAAATCCCCAGCCGATAAATGAAAACAGATTCATGACAGGTCCGCTGGAGGAAACAAATAAAGGTTACGCTGTTGCAAAGGGAATGGGAATTATTGCATGTCAGCTTTACAGACAACAGTACGGAATCAATGCGATAGCAGCAATGCCGACAAATCTTTACGGACCAAATGACAATTACGATCTGAAGAACAGCCATTTTATTGCCGCAATGGTGCAGAAATTTGTAAACGCTCACAGAGACGGCACCGAGCTTGTCTTCTGGGGAAGCGGCAGACCGAGAAGAGAAGCCCTCTTCGTGGACGACTGCGCTGATGCATGCATTTATCTTATGGAAAATTATAACAAACCTGAAATAGTTAATATCGGGACGGGCTATGATCACTCGATAAAAGAATATATTGAGATAGCACAAAAAGTATTTGAATATACAGGCGAAATAAAATGGGACAGCTCCAAGCCGGACGGCATGTATGAAAAGAGAACGGATATTTCCTATCTGAAAAGCATAATGCCGGATTATAAACCAAGACCATTTGAAGAAGGACTAAGAGAAGTGCTCAAAGCGGACTTTGGAGTTGAAGTTTGATTTCGAATTTCAAATTTCAAATTACGAATTTCAAATATTTACCACGAAGACTCCAGGACACGAAGAGAATAATTTACGAGTTTAAAAAATAATTTTTAAACTATAATCTTGAAATAAATTCAGGTGTCGTTTGAAAATTTTTTCCTGGTGTCTTTGTGTCTCAGTGGTAACAACGGGAAGTTGACAGAGGAAATACAGAAGTTGTAAAATTAATAATTTAATTTCATAAAAACAATTTGAGCAATAAAAACACAAAATCAGATACAACGGAAAAGATTGTTTCACTTTCAAAGAGAAGGGGATTTATATTTCAGTCTTCGGAGATCTACGGCGGCCTGAACGGATGCTATGATTACGGTCCATTGGGAGTTGAACTTTTAAGAAATATAAAAGAATCATGGTGGAGAGAGATGACTTACCGTGAAAATGTTGAGGGAATAGATTCTTCAATACTTATGCATCCCCGGGTATGGGAGGCTTCAGGTCATGTCGAACATTTTTCCGATCCGATGGTGGATTGTAAAGAATGCAAAGGCAGATTCAGAGCCGATCAGCTCGATGAATCAGACTGCGGCAATAAGGGATTCAAGGGTAGAAAAGCAGTTAAATGCTTTGAGGAAGGTAAATTCACAGAAGCGAGAAATTTTAATCTGATGTTCAAGACTCACATAGGTCCGCTTGAAGAGTCATCAAGCGCCGTATATTTAAGACCGGAAACGGCGCAGGGAATTTATGTGAATTTTAATAACGTAAGAGAATCATCGAGGCAGAAGATACCGTTCGGAATTGCTCAGATAGGAAAGGCATTCAGGAATGAGATCAACACAAAGAACTTTCTTTTCAGGACTAGGGAATTCGAGCAGATGGAAATGCAGTTCTTCGTCAATCCGGAAGAGGATTCAAAATGGTTTGATTACTGGAAAGAGCAGAGATACAACTGGTTCATTAATTACGGAATGGATAAGGATAAGATAAAATTTCATGAACATGAGAAACTTGCCCACTATGCCAAAGCCGCCGTTGATATTGAGTTTGAATTTCCGTTCGGATGGGGAGAGATAGAAGGAATTCACAACCGAACTGATTTTGATCTGAAAAGGCATACTGAATTCTCAGGAAAGAAAATAGAATATTTCGATGATCAGACAAAAGAAAGATTCACGCCGTTTGTAATAGAAACTTCCGCAGGCGCATCAAGAAGTTTCTTTGCATTCCTCTGTAATGCTTATGATGAAGAGGAAATCAAAAAGGAAAATTCTGACGGCAGCGTTTCCTCCGAGACGAGAACTGTATTGAGATTCCATCCTTCGCTGGCTCCGGTAAAAGCCGGAATTTTTCCGCTTGTCAACAGGGACGGAATGCAGGATATCGCTCACAGTATCACTGATGATCTGAGAAAAACCTTTAATGTATTTTATGATGATTCCGGCGCTGTCGGAAGAAGATACAGAAGACAGGATGAATGCGGGACTCCGTTCTGCATAACAGTTGATTCTGAAACGCTGACTGATAATTCCGTTACGGTAAGACACAGGGATTCCATGGAGCAGGAAAGAATCCAGAAAGACAGATTAAAGGAATATCTTAAATCTAAAACAGACTGATTTGGATCCGGTACTGATCACAGGGCTGATAGCCGCAAGTCTCACAACTTTTGCATTCTTGCCGCAGTCCATAAGAGCTTTAAAGACAAAACACACAAAGGATCTCTCTCTGCCGATGCTAATAATGCTTGAATTCGGAGTGATCGTATGGATCATTTACGGCATAATGATATCTGACATACCGCTGCTTGCAGCCAACTCTGTATCCTTTTTTTTTGTAACAGCAACTCTGATAATGAAAATTAAATATGGATAGCAGCATATTAAAGAATGTAAATCTCTTTTCCGGACTGAATGAAGAAGAGCTGAATAAAATTTATTCTCATTCAAATGTAAAAACCTATGACAAAGGTGAAATGATTTTCTTTGATACAGAACCTTATATAGGATTTTATATTGTCGCCGAAGGAAACGTAAAGATCTTCAAGATCTCAAAAGACGGCAGGGAACACGTACTTCTTTTTGTTCATCCTTTTAACACTTTCGCTGAAGCTCCGCTCTTTGATCAGTTTGAAAAGATCAGATCAGAGGATTTTTATTACCCTGCAAATGCAATGGCGCTGGAGGACAAGACAAAAATTATCCTTATCAGATCAGATTATTTCTATAACCTTCTTGAAAAAAACAAAACAATCTGCCTCAAAATGCTTTCCGGACTTTCCAGAAAACTAAAACACCTTAACAGTCACATAGAAAGCATCTCACAGGATGTTCCCAGACGGCTTGCATGGTTTCTCCTGGATGAGCTGAAAAAAAGCCCTCAAAAGGAAAAAGGGATCATTGAGCTGGGAATAAGCAAACATGATCTTGCCGCTTATCTCGGAACAATAGATGAAACACTTTCAAGATGTCTTAAAAAATTTCAGGAAAACAAAATTATTTCCGTTAAAGGAAAAAAAATCCACATCATCGGCAAATCCGCTCTCCGGCAGGCGGCATCAGTTTAACATCAAACATTTTCTCTCGGCAATATTCAATTATTTTCTTGTATTTATCATCCCTTTGACTAAAGTCAAAGGATAAATTATGCATTGTAGGTATTTTTGTATAAGAAAGATGAATAATGGCAATGAAAAAAATGATTGACACAAAGCTCACCGATATTATAAACAGTAATTTCCTGGCAGTAGAACTTTTTGAAAAATATGAACTGAATTACTGCCTGAAAGGAAATTCAACTCTCGGAAGCGCATGCAGCGAATTCAGTTTAAAACCCGAAAAAGTGATCAATGAATTCAGCAATCTTTCTTCCGGCATAACCGGACATTTCAGAATGCATGAATGGGATATAGATTTTCTGTGTGATTATATCGTAAAAAGTCATCACGGTTTCATCAGAAAGAGTTTTCCTTCACTTATTAAACTCAGCAGAAATCTTGAAAATAAAGGGTCTGTCATTGAGGGGATTACAGGCAAGCTTGAATTAATGGAATCGGATTTCAGCGAACATATGAATAAGGAAGAGAAATTTTTATTTCCGCACATTAAAAAGATCCGCAAACACGAAACCGGGAATTCAGAATACGAGATCCCTCCTTTTGGGAATATATCTGATCCGGTAAAAATGATGGTCAGGGAACATGAAATTGCAATTGAAAATTTCGGGGAAATCAAATCAGAATGTTCAGGCTTTAATATAAAAGGGATTAAAGATCCTTTAAAAAAAGAATTTTATGAATTGTTTAAGGAATTTGAGATTGACCTGCATCTTCATTTTCATTTTGAAAACAATCTTCTTTTTCCAAAAGCAGTGAAAGCGGAAAAAAAATTATTAAAAAAATATTATCAAACTAATCATTTATAAAAAAACAAACAGAACAATGTATAAACTAACAATCATCTCAGTCTTTATTATATCAGCTTTAATAACCATGTCTTCCGGAGGATGCGGAGGCAATGATCCTGAAATGGGAATCGGACCTGTCAAGGAAGTAAAGATCGATCCGGTAATAGATCAGAACCTTGTCGCAAAGGGAAAGGCTACTTTTGAAGTAAAATGCGCAACTTGCCACAGGGTAGATGAAAAACTTGTGGGTCCTGCCTTGAAAGATGTGACAAAAAGAAGAAAACCCGAATGGATCATGAATATGATACTTAATCCTGTTCAGATGGTTCAGGAAAACATGATAGCCAAAACTCTGTCAATGTCAGGTCAGTATCCGACTCCAATGACATTTCAGAATGTAACTCAGGATGATGCAAGGGCAATACTGGAATTTTTCAGAAATAATGATAAATAAAAATTTAAAAACTATAAAAGAGGATAATGAAATGAAGAAAAGTAAATTAATATCAAAAGCAGTTCTTCTGGGTATTTTTATCACAGTGATCTCAGCCGGTTTTTATTCATGCTCTGAAAAAAATTCCAAAACTCTGAGTCTAAGCGGTGATGAGGCATCCAAAGTTTATATCGAACCCGGCAAATATGATGAATTCTATTATTTCGTATCGGGGGGATTCAGCGGTCAGATGTCGGTCTACGGAATTCCTTCAGGCAGAATGTTTAAAGTCATTCCGGTATTTTCCGTAAATCCCGAGAACGGATACGGATATACGGAAGAGACAAAACCAATGCTGAATACTTCTTACGGTTTTGTTCCATGGGATGACGCTCACCATTCAGAACTTTCGCAGACTGACGGAGTGCCTGACGGAAGATGGGTTTTTATAAACGGTAACAATACTCCGAGGATCGCCAGGATAGACCTGAAAACTTTTAAAACAGTCGAGATAATCGAGATCCCGAATTCATCGGGAAATCACTCTTCACCGTTTACAACTCCGAATACGGATTATGTAGTAGCCGGGACCAGATTCAGCGTTCCCGTTCCGAACAGGGATGTTCCGATAACTTCCTATAAAGAAGGGTTTAAAGGCGCGCTCACATTCATAAAGGTAGACAAGAATACCGGAAATATGAGCATTGAATATCAGCTGCTTACTCCGCCTTATGATTATGATCTGAGTCATTCAGGCAAAGGACCTTCAGACGGATGGTTTTTCTTCTCATGCTATAATTCTGAAGAAGCCAATTCTCTGCTTGAAGTAAATGCCAGTCAGAAAGACAAGGATTACATACTTGCTGTAAATTACAGAATGATTGAAGATATGCTGAAGTCGGGGATCGGAAAGGAAATGGATACAAAATACGTTCATAACGTATGGAATGATGAAACACACTCTGCAACTTCTACAATGATGAATTCAACCAAAACAATTCTGCCTGATGACGTAAAGGGAGCTTTGTATTACATCCCATGTCCGAAATCACCGCACGGAACGGATGTTGATCCGACAGGAGAATACATAACCGCAGGCGGCAAACTCTCAACAGTGATTCCTGTTTTCGCATTTTCAAAGATAAAAAAAGCTATAGATGAAAAACTATTTGACGGAGATGCAGAAGGAATCCCGATCCTGAAATATGACGCATGTCTCTCCGGCGAAGTGAAGAATCCCGGACTCGGTCCGCTTCATACAGAATTTGACGGGAAAGGTTTTGCTTATACTTCAGCATTTATTTCCTCTGAAGTCGTAAAGTGGAGTCTGGATACAAAAGAAGTCGTTGACAGAATTCCGGTTTATTATTCAATCGGACATCTTAGCATTCCCGGTGGCGACAGCAAGAAACCATGGGGAAAATATCTGATAGCGCTTAATAAAATGACAAAGGACAGATATCTGCCGACCGGACCGGAACTTACACAGTCTGCGCAGCTCATAGATATTTCCGGAGACAAAATGAGAATACTTCTTGACTTCCCGACGATCGGCGAACCTCACTATGCGCAGGGAATTCCGGCGGATCTCGTGACAAAAAATCAGCTCAAGATCTACAGGATCGAGGACAATAAAAATCCTTACGCAGTTAAGAGCATTAACGATGCGAGAGCTGAGAAAATCGGAAATGTAGTTCATATATATTTCGCAGCTACAAGATCGCATTTTACTCCTGATAATTTTGAAGGCGTAAATCTGGGAGATACGGTTTATTTTCACATGACAAATCTTGAACAGGACTGGGATATTCCACACGGCTTTGCAGTAATGGGAAATAATAATTCCGAAATGCTTGTAATGCCGGGTGAAACGTGTTCACTTAAATGGGTGCCGACGAGAGCGGGAATATTCCCGATCTACTGTACGGACTTCTGTTCTGCATTGCATCAGGAAATGCAGGGATATGTAAGAGTATCTCCGAAGGATGCAAATGTGCCGCTGAAATACTCTCTCGGAAACGAGAAAAAATAACTTTTATCTATAATCAAAGGGTGCTCATCAGCACCCTTTTTAATTTGAATTATGAAAAAATCAAGCAGAATACTGATCGCATTTTTTTCCTTACTGCTTATAGTATTATATTTCGTGCCTATCTGGAGCATATCTCTGCAGGCTCCGCAGTATCCCGAAGGACTTGGAATGAAAATATGGATAAACAAAATGAGCGGGGATCTGAATATAATAAACGGACTTAATCATTATATTGGAATGAAAACTATTCATCCTGAATCAATAAAGGAACTTTCAGTAATGCCGTTGGTCATTGCGTTTTTTATTGCAGCGGGCTTGCTGGTAAGTATTCTGAACAAAAGAAAATTAGTGCTGGCATGGATAGTGTTGTTTGTAATTGCAGGAATAGCAGGTATGACCGATTTTTATATGTGGGAATACGATTACGGACACAACCTTGATCCTACAGCAGCAATAAAGATCACAGGAATGAATTATCAGCCTCCGCTTATAGGTTCGAAGAATCTTTTAAATTTTACTGCCACTTCGCTTCCGGACACAGGAGGTTATATATTTTTTATTACTGGAATAGTATTTATTTTGGTTTTCTTTTATGAAAGAAAAACCAGGGAAAAAACCGGAGGGAAAATCTGAAATGAAAAAATTACTATGCACAATTCCCTTTATCTGTTTTATTTTCTTTTCCTGCAGCAGAGAGATCGTTCCGATAAATTTCGGTAAAGACATCTGTGAACACTGTAAGATGACTATAATGGACAGGAAATTCGGAGCAGAGATAATCACGAAAAAAGGAAAGACATATAAATTTGATTCGATCGAATGCATGCTGGATTATGAGAAAGAAAACGGTTCAGATCCCGACAAATCCGAAGGCGCGGATTTTTATACAATTGATTTTTCGAATCCCGGAGAACTCATTAAAACCGAAAAAGCTTATTTTGTGAAAAGCGAATCAGTAAAAAGTCCGATGAGCGGAAATCTCGCTTCTTATGGAAAGCAATCAGAAGCGGCTGAATATGTAAGTAAAAACAGCGGGGAAATTTATGACTGGGAGACGCTTTTTAATAATTTTGAAAACAAGCATTCCGGAAATTGAAAAATCTCTTTATCATATCAGCTGTCTTTATTCTTTTTCTTAAATGCGGATTTCTTTTCGGAAAAGAAATTACAGTTTGCAGCGAATGCGGCATTAAAACCATAAAGGAAGCCCTGGATATTTCGCAGGACGGCGACAGAATAATCATTAAAAGCGGATACTACCGCGAGCATGATCTGAAAGCTGAAAAGTCGGTAGAGATTATAGGCGAATCCTTTCCCGTGATTGATATAGATTCACAGGGAAACGGATTTATTCTGACAAAGGAAAACTCCTCTGTAAGCGGACTGATAATCAAGAACATGTCCGCAAGTTATGTAAAGGATCTGGCAGCTATAAAAATTGAAAATACTTCAAAATGTAAAGTCCTGAATAATCAGCTCTTAAATACATTCTTCTCAATCTATCTCGCGAATTCCCGGGAATGCGTTATCTCCGGGAATACCATCACTGGAAATGCAGTCACGGAAACTTCTTCAGGCAACGGTATACATTTATGGAAATGCCGGGACATTATTATTGAAAATAACAGAGTTTCAGGTCAGCGGGACGGTATTTATCTTGAGTTTGTGATCTCATCGCTTATCAGAAATAATTTAAGCGAACATAATCTGAGATACGGACTTCATTTTATGTATTCCGACAGCAATGCATACAGGAACAATACTTTCATAAGCAACGGTGCCGGCGTTGCAGTTATGTATTCTCATTATATTGAAATGACCGAAAATCATTTTTATCATAACTGGGGGGCGGCATCTTACGGACTGCTTCTGAAAGATATTACAAGAAGCAGGATCTATAAAAATCTAATCAGTGAAAATACAACGGGCATATATATGGAAAGCTGCGATAAGATCATCATCACTGAAAATGAATTCAGCGGTAACGGATGGGCTCTGAAGATCATGGGAAACTGCTCGGATAACATACTCAGTAAAAATAATTTTTCTGAAAATACTTTTGACATTGCTTCAAACAGCTCAAGGAATAAAAATTTCTATTCAGAAAACTACTGGGATAAATACGACGGATATGATCTTAACAAAGACGGCACAGGTGATATTCCCTACAGACCGGTAAGTCTTTATTCAATGATGCTTGAAAAAATTCCTGACAGCATTATACTGCTGAGAAGTTTTATTGTCGACCTGATAGATATAACGGAAAAAGCAATGCCCGTTTTCATTCCGGAAACGCTTGCGGATGAAAATCCAAGAATGCACAAATACCAGTATGATAAAAACTGAAAAAATAGTAAAGAAGTACGGAAAAATCGAAGTGCTTAAAAGTATAGACATTGATCTGGGCGAAGGACAGGTAGCCGGATTAATGGGTCCCAACGGATCAGGAAAATCCACTCTGCTGAAATCAGTTCTTGGTCTTGTCATACCTGATTCCGGAAACATTTTCGTCAATGGCGTCAGCATAAAAAATAAGTTTGATTACAGAAAATTTATCGGCTACATGCCTCAGATTGCCAACTATCCTGAAAACCTCAAGGTGCGGGAGTTGTTTAAAATAGTAAAGGATATTAGAAGCGATAAAAGTAAATATGATTACGAGCTGTTTGAAAATTTCGGACTCGGGGAAATAGAGAATAAATATTTCGGACAGCTTTCCGGAGGTTACAAGCAGAGAGTTACAGCTTCCATAGCTTTTTTATTCGAACCTGAAATTCTTATACTTGATGAACCTACATCAAGTCTTGATCCCGTCTCCACTGAAATACTTAAAGACAAGATCATCAAATCAGGATCTGAAGGAAGACTGGTTGTAATCTGTTCCCATCTGGTTTCAGAGATCAATGAGATGGCGGACAGACTGATATATCTTATTGACGGAAAAATATTGTTCAATGACAGAATTAAAAATCTAATAAACGGATCGGGAGAAACTCTCGGTAAATCCATAAAGAAAATCATTCAGAATAAAATCGGATCAGATGAGCATAAAAATTCTTAAATATATCTTCATAGAACTGGTAAGAAGCAGATTTATTATTTTCTACGGAATATTTCTCTTTGTCCTGAGTTCAGCTGTGATATACATCGGACATGATCCCTCAAAAGCCGTTGTGACAATGCTTAATCTGGTTCTGTTTATAATACCTCTTGTCAGTCTGATATTCGGGACAATTCATTTTTACAATTCGGGTGAATTTATTGAACTGCTTCTTACACAGCCGGTTGACAGAAGGAGCGTCTTCACGGCGGAATATCTTGGAATTGCATTTTCACTTTCACTTGCTTTTGCAGCCGGGACAGGTATCCCACTCGTTTTCTTCGGATTTACATTCCCCGTATTTCTGCTTATTATTACTGGCGTTGTACTGACTTTTATATTTGTATCGCTTGCTTTTCTTTCATCCGTCATGAACAATGACAAAGTAAAGGGAATCGGACTTTCCGTAATGATCTGGCTGTTCATGTCGGTAATATTTGACGGAATAATTTTTATAATACTTTTTGTTTTCAGCGATTATCCTCTTGAGAAATTCATACTGATCTTTACTTCGCTCAATCCGGTTGATCTCAGCAGGATACTAATACTGCTTCAGCTCAATATCTCAGCTCTGATGGGATTTACCGGCGCATTGTTCAGGGATTATTTCGGCAGCACTGCAGGAATGGTTACTGCAGCCATTCTTCTGATCTGCTGGATGATCATTCCCGGAATCCTCTCAATGAAAATTTTCAGTAAAAAAAATTTTTGAATAAAATTTTTTGTCTGTATCTGTTATATTTTTGCTTTAAATAATAACCGGATATGGCATCGAATAAAGATATCATCAGAAGACTTTTCAGAGATGTACTCAACAGAAATAATTCTGCGGCAATAACGGAAATTATTTCAGAGGATTATCATGAACAGGATTCTCTTCCCGGACAGGTACAGGGAATTATTGGAATTGAACAAAGGCTGATATTGATAATTAATTCGTTTCCCGATGCCGTTTATCAGATAGAAGATATGATCTCCGAAGGTGAAAAGATTTCAGTCAGATGGAAAATGAACGCTGTCTTTAAAAACAAATTCCTTTTCATAGAACCAACCGGAAAACCGGTTGAAATGAAAGGAATAGATATTTATTATATAAAAGACGGCAAGATATATACTCACTGGAATGAAGTGGATATGAGCTGTCTTGGAAAAAAATAATATTATGATGAAAAATAAAATTGTAACTTTATCGAAAATCTTTTAAGTTAAAATTGAATCGTAGTTTTATACCCCCCAAATTCGATTCTCATATTTTATCAATTTAATTAAACTTATTCTACTATGAGAAAAGAATTCAAATTTTTCAATTCTGTGATTTTTGCAGTTTCAGTATTCGCGTTTATCTCTCTGACCGGCAGTAATAATTTCACAAACAATTACAAGATCGGCAGGAATCTATCCCTGCATATAAATGATATGCAGGAAAATGAGCAGGCGCTTGTTTGGATATCCTTTAAGGACAAAGGCGTCAGCAGCAGTCAGCTTCTTTCCGCGCCGGAAAAAGTCGTAACACAGAGATCGCTTGAAAGAAGAAAGAAAGTTAAATCGGCAGGTGATCTGATTGACTTTTCAGATCTGCCTGTAGATCAGAATTACATAAATGAACTTAAGGACAACGGCATTTCCGTTAAAAATAAATCAAGATGGTTCAACAGGATCTCATGCTATGCTGACAAAAGACAGATTGAATCTGCAGTTGATAAGGATTTTGTCAGTAAGGTAGAGCTTGTCATGAAGTTCAGAAAAAGAGCTGATGATATAGAATTTTCTCCGCCGGGTGAGATCACGGAAATTGACGGGAACAATAATCAGTACAATGTTCAGTACTCCCTGAATTACGGTACGTCTCTCACTCAGATGAACGTGATCAATGCGCCGACCGGACATGACAGCGGATATTACGGACAGGGAATAATGATCGCTCTTCTGGACGCAGGCGTTGATAATCTCGGACATCCGTGTTTTGACTCGCTGCGGGCAAGAGGAATAAGAACATATGACTTCGTCAATCATGACACTATAGTAGCTGATCAGAGCGGTCAGATGGGAGCAGGATGGCACGGAACCATGACTCTTTCTCTAGTCGGAGCTTATGCGCCGGGAAGCATGATTTCCCCCGCATTCAGGTCTTTGTATATAATTGCTAAAACCGAAAACACCGACAGCGAAACACCTGTTGAAGAGGACAACTGGCTTGCGGCTGCTGAGTGGGCTGACAGTCTCGGCGCTGAAATTATAACAAGTTCGCTCGGATATCTGACAATGGATAACGGTTCTCCCTATTCCTATGACTGGACATGGATGAACGGTGACAGCTGCGTGATCACTATCGGAGCTGATCTTGCTGTTGACAAAGGAATGCTTATCTGCAATTCCGCCGGCAATGAAGGTTCAAATGCATCTCACAATACTCTTATCGCGCCGACAGACGGTGACAGCGTGATCTCGGTCGGATCAGTAACCTCAAGTTTAAACAGATCTTCATTTTCTTCAGTCGGACTGACTACAGACGGAAGAATTAAACCGGATGTAATGGCAATGGGAAGCAATAATAAAATCGCCGGAACAGGTCCGGGAAATACAGGATATTCAAGCGGAAGCGGAACATCGTTCTCTTGTCCGATGACAGCCGGAGCATGCGCAATGATACTTTCTGCAAATCCGAATCTTACTCCGATGGAAGTAAGAGCAATTCTTTATCAGACTTCAGACAACAGCGGCAGTCCAGACAGGTTTTACGGATACGGCGTTATCAATACATGGGAAGCTATCAAGCTGGCATTGGCAGCTGTTCCGAAACAACTTAATATTACAGCCATGATAGAAGGTTTTTATGATGCAAACTCGAATATTATGACACCTGATACTTTAACTGTAAATATCAGAAACGCATCTTCGCCGTATAATTTAGTTGAACAGGGGAAAGGCTTTTTGAATACTTCAGGAATGGCAGCAATCAGTTACAATAACGTTTCCAATGGTGTAAATTATTATCTGCAGGTCCTGCACCGGAACGGTCTTGAGACCTGGAGTAAAAACACAAATGCTTTTATTCTTGATCAGATGAATTATGATTTTACATTATTGCCTGTGATGGCTTACGGTGATAATATGATATTGAAAGGTACGAAATGGGTTTTCTATTCCGGAGATGTTAACCGCGACAAATCCATTGATATTGCTGATCTTGCATTAATTGATAATGATGCAGGAAATTTCCTGATCGGTTACAACATGACTGACATAAACGGTGACGGAATAACAGATATTGCCGATCTCCTTTATGCTGATAACAATGCGGCAAATTTCGTAACAGCAGCTACACCGTAAATTCCGGAAACCGGATATTATTTTAAAAAACCTTTTCTTTCTTACCGGAGAAAAGGTTTTTTTATTACATCAAAATATTATTCAAAACAAACAATTTAGGGACTTTAATGGCTTTTTTACAGTTGTCAGATTTAAATGTATTTAGATTATTAAAAATAAATTACATAATTTTAGTTAAAATTTAACAACCAATTCCAAATGGAAAAATCCTCATCACACCGTAATTTTTTTATTATCCCTTTAATAGCAGTTACTTTTTTAATCATTACAGGCAGTAATAATTTCACCTATAATTTTAAATTAGGCAAGGTACTGAATTCGCAGCTCAGTTCGTTTTCCGGTAATCAGAATTTTCTTGTATGGGTTACTTTCAGGGACAAAGGTAGCAACGTATCTGATCTTCTTGATAATCCTCAGAGATATCTGACGGAAAGAGCCATTCAGAGAAGAATGAAAGTCAAACCCGCTGACGCTCTTGTTGATTATACAGACATTCCTTTGAATGAATCTTACGTCACCGGCATTACTCAGTCAGGTTTGAAGATAAAGAACAGATCAAAATGGTTTAACAGTATTTCCTGTTATGCGGACAGAAATCAGATCGAAGAGCTCGCTTCTAAGGATTATGTGAGCAGAATAGATCTGGTCAGAACGTTCAGAAAAGATAATGACGACATTGAGTTTAAAAATAATGTTCAGGAAAATATAGAACAAAACAGTTCAATTGAAAACGATGCGCCGTATGTTCTCAATTACGGAAATTCTATAAATCAAATGGAACTCATAAACGCTCCGACAGCACATGACAGCGGTTATTACGGGCAGGGAGTTATTGTTGCATCCTTTGACGCCGGCTTTGACAATCTTCAGCATCCCTGTTTTGATTCACTCAGAGCAAGAGGTTTCAGATCATATGATTTTGTGAATCATGATACAATTGTCGGAAATGAGAACGGACAGATGGGAGAAGGATCTCACGGAACTGAAACACTCTCTCTTGTCGGCGGTTACAAACCGGGAAGTCTTATTTCCCCCGCATTCAGATCAAGTTTCATTCTTGCCAAAACTGAAAATACTGACAGTGAAACTCCGGTCGAGGAAGATAACTGGATTGCTGCTGCGGAATGGGTGGACAGTCTCGGAGCTGATGTTATAACAAGCTCTGTAGGATATCTTGATATGGATCCCGGTTCAAGTCATTCCTATGACTGGACCTGGATGAACGGAGACAGCTGCGTAATTACTATCGGAGCGGATCTCGCGGTCAACAAAGGAATTATTGTCTGCAACTCCGCCGGAAATGAAGGTTACAATGCTTCTCACAATACTCTTATCGCTCCGGCTGACGGAGACAGTGTTATTACTGTTGGTTCCGTTAATTCAAACAGAAACAGATCTTCTTTCTCTTCTGTAGGACTGACAACTGACGGAAGGATCAAACCTGATCTCTGCGCTCTCGGAAGCGGAAACGTTGTAGCTTCCCCGGGTGCGGGAAATACCGGTTATACTTCAGGAAGCGGAACATCTTTTTCATGTCCGATGACTGCAGGAGTATGCGCAGTAATACTTTCAGCAAATTACAGTCTTACACCGATGCAGGTTCTTCAGGTATTAAGACAGACTGCTGACAGCTCGGCTACACCAAACAGATTAAGAGGCTGGGGACTTATTAACTGCTGGGAAGCTCTGAAACTCGGAAGGACTTTAACAGGAGTAAATCCTGTCTCAGGCGTAAATACCGTTCCCAAGGGATTCAGCTTATCACAGAATTACCCTAATCCTTTCAATCCCGCTACAGTTATCAATTACGAATTAGGAACTTCAAGCGATGTGAAGCTGAAAGTTTATGATGTGCTTGGAAATGAAATTGCAACCCTAGTAAATAAAAAGCAGGATGCCGGATTTTATTCGGTTAAGTTTGACGGAAGCAGATTTTCGAGCGGTATATATTTTTATACTCTGACCTCAGGAAATTTTGCGCAGACAAAGAAAATGTTATTGGTAAAATAAAATTATTATTAAAAAAAACTCCTGTCCGGACCACTGTGCGGACAGGATTTTTTATTAACCAAATATATAAAAGGAGGTTTAAAATGATTATTACCAGAAATGTTTTCAAACTCAAGTTTGGAAAAGCCGCGGAAGCCGCCGAGCTTATCAGGGAAGGTAAAAAGATCGCTTCTGATCAGGGCTTAAGATTCGGAAGAGTACTTGCTGATGTTACAGGTCCTTCATATACTCTGATTCTGGAAAATGAATCTGAAAGTCTTGCGGATTTTGAAAACGAACTCAAAAAAGTATTTTCAAATGAAGAATGGAAAAAGTGGTATAAGAAATTTGTTCCGCTTGTTGAATCCGGACACCGAGATATTTTCAGGGTTATAGAATAATTATTCACTGCTTAAATTTCATATTCGTGTTTAATAAACTCTTGTTCTCCGTGGTTAAATAAATATATATAATTGCCTTTAAGCAGTCAGTAAAAACATAACTTTGAATTCTGATATCCGGAAAATCTTTTAATTGAATTTATTTTCGATTTACGGCTTCTTTAAAATTAAAACCATACCGTATATTCCGGTATGGTTTTTTATTATTAACTCTGCTGTTAATTATTCAGAAAAAAGGTTTTTAAGAAACGAATTTATTTCTTGTCCGTTTCTGCCGGAGTCTGATTAGCCGATACAGGAGGAAGCACAGCCGGCACCAGATTTTTTACCGGTTTAATTGATTTTAAATAAGCAAAGATCGCCTTTATTTCATCATCAGACATGCTTTTAAACATTTCCCATGGCATCGGAGGCAAAAGTGTTCTTGCATTTTTCATACCTTTATATTTCCCTTCCCTAACTGCTGTAATGAAATTGCTTTCCTGCCAGTTGCCGATCCCTGTTTCATCGGGAGTTAGGTTCGCAGAATAGGAAACACCCCAAGGGCCTATCCATTCGGTAAGATCCTGAGTCACTGCCAAACCTTTACTTTCAATTTCTTTCCGGTCTATTTCGATCTTAGGCATCTGAGCCGAATGTCCTGACAGCAATAAGGATTCATCAGGAACTGGTCCCTGAGGAGTCATCTTTTTTGGAGTATGACAGTCATTGCAGCCGCCGATAGTTACAAGATGTTCACCCCATTTGACCTGACTTTCAAATCCGCCGAAGTCTGACTTTTTGGTTTCCACTTTTTCTTTTCCTGTTTCAGAGCATTGAGAAAAGATAAAGACACAAAACAACAAAATGCTGAAGGAGATGAATACTTTGATTTTCATGATTATTTAATTTAATTAAAGAATTATGTTCAAAAATATATAATTAATTTCAAAAATTAAAAAGAATTTTCAGTTCTGTTCCGCTTTCATTTTTTCAGGAATGACTTAAATAACATAATCCGAATATCTGTGACGGAAAAACATATTACACGGCGAGTAAATTTTACAATCTTGGACAAAAGCAATAAGAATTGTTTTTAAAAAACCGGATTCAAATTTCAGGTTTTTTTTATTTCAAAAAAAATTAAACTGATGAACTCAAATTGTTAATGTTTCTTGAAAGATTTTAAAATAAAATTACACGGTAAAAAGTTATTATGCGAAAACACATATCTTTTTACTTTTCACAGACCGGAATCCGGATACGAATTTTTTCCGGGACAGTATGCTTATTTTACATTGCCGGAGAATTTGATATTTTCAGATACTGATAAAAAAGGTATATCGCGTCCGTTCTCATTTGCCGGCTCACCTGATAAGGAAAAACTTATTATCGCTGTAAGAGAAAACGGTTCCGTATTTGTGAGAAATATTTTAAGCCTGGAGCAGGGTTCCGAATTATATCTCAGCAAACCGTTCGGAATTAATATCTCTGCAGACAGGTCTGATAAAGTCCTTGTCGCCGGCGGGATCGGGATTACTCCTGTAAGAAGTCTGATGGAATACTATTCCGCTAACCTGCCTGATGAAAATATCACGCTTCTTTATTTCAACAGAAAACGCCGGCAGACTGCATTCCTAAATGAATTTGAAAAGTGGTCGGAGAATATTCCCGGATTTGATTTTATTCCGTTTATTGAAGATAAAACAGATGAATTTTGGAAATACGAGTTTGGAGTTTTTACCGGGGAAATTTTAATGACACATGTGGAGAATTTTAAAAATAAAAAATATTACCTGTTCGGTTCTGATCTTATGGATGAAAATGTGAAAAGGATACTGACGGAAAATGGCGTTAAGGAAGAGAATATTATTACTGAAAAGACTAATTGAATATCTTGATTTTATTTCGGCTCGGGAGGTCCGCAGAGACAGGAGAACAGGAGACTCTGCGGGAACATTAACAATGAAAATTGAACGCTAATTTTTAGTAAACATTATCTTATCGCCTTCCTTTATTTTGTATCTGTCTGTAAATCCAGCTGCCACTTCGACCACATATTTTGTCGGTTTTCCTGAAGGAAGTGAATTTTCAGAAAAAGGCGTTGTGCCTTTGTAAATCTTAACAATTTTGAATTCAGAATTAATGTAAATAATGTCAAGAGACATTATTGTATTCTTCATCCAGAAAGACTGCTCTTCTTCCTTATCAAAAATAAAAAGCATTCCTTTATTGTCATCCATGGATTTTCTGTACATCAGTCCCTGCATTCTTTCATCGTCATTGGTGGCAAGCTCAACGTCTATTTTCCTTATAGTGTCTTTTGAATTTGCGCTGAGAAATTCCAGCTCGCCTTCCTTTTTGAACTGCGGCTCCTGGACGCTTTTAACCTTCTCCTTCGGATCAATAAATACCGGGGGCTTAATGGCTTCTTCCTTAAATAAATTTGTGTAGGCAAAATATCCGGCAATAATAAGTATTACTGCAATTAAAATATATCTGGAAAAATCCGGTCTGCCGGCTTTTTTCCCCGATTGTTTTTCCCTGATGTCTTTACTCAATTAAGTTTAAGATTTTTTTAGAAATTCCTTTATTGATTCAATTAAATAATAATTCTGTTCCCTCGTTCCGAGTGTGATTCTTGTTTCGGTTTTGAACGCTTCTTCGTCAAGAAATTTTATGAGAAGATTCCTTTCCTTCAGGAAATTATTGAGATCCTTTCTTATTCCCGCAGGCATATCGACGAGCATGAAGTTTGCGTATGATTTGTAAGGAGTAAATCCTTTCATTTTTTTAAATTCCCTGTAGAAATATTCCTTATCTTCCTGCATCATCCCGGTAACCTTTTCATAATATTTTTTGTCTTCATATGCAATGAGCGAGAGTCCCTCCGATACAAGATTGTAACCCAGATATCTTGTCGTAAAACCTTTCAGCTCTTCAAGGTTATTGCCCGCAAAGCTGAATCCCATTCTTGTTCCTGCCAGTGCGTAATATTTTGAGAATGTTCTGCAAATTATCAGATTCGGGAATTCATCAATATACGGCTTTACATAACTGTTGTCAGTGGAACCGAATCCCCAGTATGCTTCATCTATCATAACTATCGCGCCTCTGCAAACATCCAGGAATTTCCCCAGATCTTCTTTTGTGATCATATTTCCGGTGGGATTATTCGGAGAAGCGATTATTACAACTCTTGGTCTTTCCCTTTCATAAATCTTTATCATTTTATCCAGGTCGTAAAGATATGAATCTATGCCGCCGATCTTTCCTTTTTTCATGGGATATTCAACATTGAATCCACCGACTTCATAAGCGACCTTTTTGTAATACCACCATGCTTCCTTGGGAATCAATACTTTCTCGCCGCGCGAGAGATAACGGTGTATGAGCTGCTTCAGAATGTCTTCGCTGCCGTATGAAACAATGATCTGACTTTCCTTAAACCCGAAATCCTTTGCAATTCTTTCGGAAAGTTTTGATTTTACGCCTCTTGCAAAATCCCTTGAATACCAGGCAAGTTCCTCAATACCGACCGTCTTTAGATAATCGAAACACTTCAGCGAAGGTCCGTACTGTGATTCATTCCTGTCAAGATACTGAATGGTTTTGTATTTTTGTGTTTTCATAATAAATTTTTATTTTTTTATTTTCGTCAGAAAATTCCTTACTCCGTTTCTGCATTCTTCCGTCATTCTAGTTATTGCATTCATGTCCACAGCATAATCGAGAGAAGATTCAAAGCTCATTGATGATACATTTCTGAACATTTCCTTTGTAAGTCCGATTGAACTGACGGGAAGTTTGTTAAGATCTCTGCATATCTTCATCGTTAGATCCTCAAGTTCTCCGGCGCCGGTTACGTAATTTACAAAACCAATGTCTTTTGCTTCCTTTCCCGTGATGAATTTCGAAGTAAGCAGAAGATCCTTTGCATGAGACTCGGTTACTTTTTTCAGGAGAAATATCATGACTATCGCCGGAATAAAACCGATCTTGACTTCTGTATATCCGAACTGAGAATCATCTGCGGCAACGATTATATCGCATGCGCTGGCAATCCCGCATCCGCCTGCCAGAGCGTATCCTTCCACCATCGCTACTACAGTTTTCTTGCAGTTGTAAATGCTTAAGAGAAGATCGCGGAATTTCTGAGAGTCGGTTTTATTTTCCAGAATGTCATATTCGGATATCTTCTGAAGATAATCAAGATACAGTCCCGAACAGAAATTCCCGCCGGCTCCGGTGAGTATGATGCTTTTTGTTTCTTTGTCGGAAGACAATTCACGGAATGTTTGTGTCAGTTCGGAAATCATTTCCTCATCCAGCGAATTCCTTTTTTCGGGACGGTTGAGAATGATCTTTTTGGTCTGATCCGTTTCTTCAATTATGATCGTATTGTATTTCATCTTTATTGATCAGTTAAATAGTTAATAAAAAAATTCTTTTCGAAACTCATTATCTTAGAATCAATTAAAAAATGTTCTTTCAGCATTTCTTCCGTAATTACTTTTTCCGTACCGGAATATTTTACAACCTCTCCGTTATTCATCAGAGCCGACATGCCGGAATATTTCAGCGCAAGGTTCAGATCATGGATTACAATAATAACAGTCAGTCCCTTTTCGTTAAGATCCCTGATAATGTTCATAATTTCCATCTGATGATTTATATCAAGATGAGTAAGCGGTTCGTCAATAATAAGGAGTTTGCCGCTGAGATCATCCGAAATCCCGAGCTGAACCACTGACAGGGTAAGCAGAACCTTCTGCCTTTCCCCGCCGGAGAGCTCGTTAATTTTTTTGTTTAAAAGAGATTGAGTACCTGTAATATCAACTGCGCTGTCAACTGTCTCCTTATCGGATCTGTTAAAACCGAAATCAGAAAACTGTTTATAGGGATATCTTCCCAGCATCAGGAAATCCTTTACTTCTGAATCAAAGTGGATCAGATCGTTTGACTGCGGAAGATATGAAATGCATCTCGACAGCTCTTTTTTATCATAAGTTAAAATATCTTTACCGTTAAAAAGTATACTGCCGCTGTCCGCCGTAACAATTCTTGAAATTAATTTTATAAGCGTTGATTTGCCGGAACCGTTTTTCCCGATCACGGAAATAAAATCTTTTTCATTTATTTCCAGATTTATATTTTTAAGACCGAAATTATCCCTTCCGTTAGAGTTCTCCCTGTATTTAAAATTCAAACCGTTTATCTTAAGTAAAACGCTCATCTGATATATGCCATTTTATTCGGACCGAAATACCATTTGAATATATACTGTCCGGAATCCTGCAGAGATTCCATAAGACATATTCCCGATTTTGAAAAAGATTCCTTCATTAATGCCCCCGAAAGTAAATTTACAAGCATGCTCATTTTCGGTTCGTGACCTACCAGCATGACGGAAGAATATATATCAGATCTGTTTAAAAGATCGGTCAGCGAAGATGTCCTGCTTTCATTCCTGAGTTCCTGTACCGGAATAATATCCGAAGAATATCCGGAAACTGCAGCTATTATCTCTGCAGTCTGCACAGCCCTGATCAGAGGACTTGTAAAAATCATATCAAGATCAGAAATATGCTCCTTTACTTTTTCAGCGACTTTACGCTCGGTTATTCTTCCTGCTCCGCTCAGATATCTCTGATCATCGTTTAAATCTGAATATTCGGAAAATTCCACGGCGTCTGCATGTCTTGCGAGAAATAACTTCAATTAATAAGTTTCCTTCCGGATGTGAATTATAAAAAATAAATTAATCAGGCAGCTCTGCAAATACAGGCTTTACGCCGTCAGTTCGGGTGAGTTTAACATTCACAAGTCTGTTTTCAGTGAGACTCTCACCGCTGAATTTAACCCTGATATAGTTTGATGTCAGTCCTTCTGTAAATCCGTCTTTGCATGACTCAGGAAGGACCGATAGACGCTTCCCGATGTAGCCTGAATAAAATTCAAACCTTTTACTGTCTGACAATCTGCGCAGAATACCGCTTCTCAGTTTTCTGTCCCTGATACTGACCTTTCCGGGAAGATTCACCGCATCAGTATTTCTTCTTTCCGAGTAGCTGAAGACATGAAGATAATTTAACGGAAGATCATTTATAAACTCAAGCGTATTCTGAAAGTTTCCATCAGTCTCTCCGGGATAGCCAACGATTACATCAGCTCCTATACAGATATCTTTTATGTTTTCTTTTAATTTTAATATCGTGTCACGGTACTGCTCACGGTTATATCTTCTTCTCATTGATCTCAGAATTTCATTATCTCCGCTCTGCAGTGGAATGTGAAAATGGCTGCAGAATTTTTCAGAATCCTTTGCAAAGGAGATTATCTCATCTGTAATGAGATTCGGTTCGATAGAACTAAGTCTTATCCTGTCAATATCAAGTCCGTCTGTCAGTTTTAAAATATCTATCAGCCGGTAATTCTCAAAACTGTAATCACCGGTATTTACGCCTGTAAGAACAATCTCTCTGTAACCCGCGTCAATAATTTTCTGTGCGTTTACAAGAATTTTTTCAGGGGAAAGACTTCGTGATGTTCCGCGCGCAAGGGGAATTGTGCAGAATGAACATTTGTAATTGCATCCGTCCTGAATTTTCAAAAAAGCCCTTGTCCGTGAATCAGTATCAGCAGAATATGCTTCAAAGAAATCAGTTGCTTTTTCATGACTCTCACGGTAAATGCATGACAGATCCCTCTTTTCAAAATTATCGATATAATCCATCAGATGAAGTTTCTCGTTTATGCCGAGCACAAGATCAACTCCGTCAATGCCCGCGATTTCATCAGGCTGAAGCTGAGCGTAACATCCGGTTACTATCACATATGTATCTGGATTTTTTCTCAGTACGCTCCTGACAATCTGACGGCATTCCCGGTCAGCGTTTTCCGTTACTGAACATGTATTAAGCACAAATATATCAGCAGGTTCTCCGTATTCCCTGAGCGTAAAACCCTTTTCGGAAAAACTTTTTCCAATAGTGGAAGTTTCGCTGTAATTAAGCTTACAGCCGAGTGTGTGTAAAGAAACGCTTTTCATTCTTTCAATTTACGAAAATTGAAATGCAATTAGAATATAGAAAAAATATCAAAACAGTAAAAAGGATTTCCCGGTCAGTACCCGCGCTCTTTCCCCTGTGCATGACTGTCCGGAAAAAATTTTTAATTTACTCTTCCGGCACCCGAAAGCTCAATGCGAATAATTTAATTATTTTTTATACCCTTTATTAGAAATTTACTGAGAATTCCTGGCTGTAAAAAAACAACATGAAATCCAGGGTCAGGTTTTAATTCCCGAAAGTGTTATGACAATTTTCCTGGAACCTCCGTGATTTCTGTGTTCGCAAAGATAAATTCCCTGCCATGTTCCGAGATTCAGTTCGCCGTCCGTTACCGGAATGTTAATACTGCAGCCGAGTATGGAGGATTTAATATGAGAAGTCATATCGTCCGGACCTTCAGCGGTGTGGAGATAATGTTCGTCATCTTCCGGAACAGATTTATTAAAGTGAGTTTCAAAATCCGCTCTCACAGTCGGATCTGCATTTTCGTTGATCGTAAGGGAAGCGGAAGTATGTTTGATAAAGACATTCAGCAATCCGGTGTGGAAATTCTTTAACTCCGGAACTGCTCCTATCACTTCTCCCGTGATCAGGTGAAAGCCGCGTTTCCTGCTTGACAGACTGACCTGTCTCTGTATGATTTCCATTTAAAGGTTGGTAAATTTTAACACGGAATTTTATTATATTAACAAAAATAAACTAATGCAGAATGCAAATAAAGGAAATAGTTCTTATTCTTTCCGGCGGCAAGGAAGTGATAAGTAAGTTTTACAATGAAAAGCTCGGTTTTGAAATTGTTAAATCCTCGGAAAGTCTGATCTCGTTCAGAGCCGGGAGATCTCTTCTTACTTTTAAAACTGATCCGGAAATAAAATCTGCTTTTTATCATTTTGCATTTAACATTCCATCAGACCAGTTCACGGCGGCAAAGAATTTCATAAGTAAATCGGGAATTGAACTGATAACGCTTGACGGTGATAATGAATTCAATTTTGTGAGCTGGAATGCGCATTCTTTCTATTTCCATGATCCCGCCGGCAATATTGTTGAATTCATTTCCAGGCATAATCTGAAAAATGATTCCGGACAGAAGTTTTCAAAAGGATCCGTTATAGATATAAGCGAGATCGGACTGCCTGCAGATGATGTGGTTTCTTTCTGCGGAGAACTTGAATCCGAATCTGAATTCCCGCCGTTCACTGCTGTCAGTCCGGAATTTGCTGCGCTGGGAAATGACAACGGATTACTGATCATTGTCAGGAACGGAAGGAGATGGTTTCCAGGCTGCGCACCGGCAAAGATTTTTCCGGTTGAAATTTATGCCGGATCAGAAAGAGGAATTAAAAAAATAATCAGTAAAAATAATTACAAGATAATGATCGAATAATTTTATAATTGTTTACGAAATGCCGGTCATAAAAAATATTTTCCCCACGGATTGAAAGTACAAAAACTCATCCTAATTTCTTACTTCAGAAACCTTTCTAGTCAAATATACTAACTTGATATAAAAATTGCATTATGTTAATTTTGAATGATAAAACATTTAAAAATCATAATCTCTATATAATGCCAGAAGAATACAAAGAGCCGGCTCCCTACAGACGCGGAGAGGCAAATCCTTTCGAATCAATGATGGTCAGATTCGATAAAGCTTGCGAACTTTATAAATTGGATAAAGGACTATACAATTACTTAGCTTCACCTGTAAAACAGGTTATAGTATCCATACCGGTAACGATGGATAACGGAACACTTGAAGTCTTTGAAGGTTACAGAGTAATTCATGACAATATTCTCGGTCCGTCAAAAGGCGGAATCAGATATTCACCCGATGTTGATATTGACGAAGTAAAAGCTCTTGCTTCATGGATGACATGGAAATGCGCAATAGCAAACATTCCATTCGGCGGCGCAAAAGGCGCTGTAAAATGCGATCCCAAAAAATTGTCCCAAAGAGAACTTGAGCTTATTACAAGAAGATACACAGTAAATATGCTGGAGATATTCGGACCGGATTCAGATATTCCGGCTCCTGACATGAATACGGATGAACAGATAATGGCTTGGATCATGGATACTTACAGTATGCACAAGAAAGAGACTGTTACAGGAGTTGTAACAGGCAAACCGATCATCATCGGCGGTTCCAAAGGAAGAAGAGAGGCAACAGGAAGAGGAGTAATGATAGCTACCATGGCTGCATTAAAAACTCTTGAAATAGATCCGACTTCAACGACATGTGCTGTACAGGGATTTGGAAATGTCGGTTCTGTAAGCGCTCAGCTTTTAAATGAAAAAGGAATCAAGATCATCGCTATCAGTGACGTATCAGGCGGTTACTATGACAAGAACGGAATTGACGTAAACAAGGCGATAGAATATGTATCAAAAAATAAAACACTTGAAGGCGGTAATTTCGGAACTCCGGTAACAAATGAAGAACTTCTCGAAATTGAATGTGACATACTTGTTCCTGCTGCCAAAGAGGACCAGATCTCAGCTCACAATGCAAACAACATAAAAGCCAAACTTATTGTTGAAGGCGCCAACGGACCTATATCAGCTGATGCGGATGATATCATTGCCGGGAAAGGCATAAGAGTTATTCCTGATATACTTGCAAATTCCGGCGGTGTAATTGTTTCATACCTTGAATGGGTTCAGGACAGGATAGGTTATTTCTGGGATGAAGATGATGTGAACAACAGACTGAACAGAATGATGTCGGAAGCTTTTGATGTTGTGTATGATACATCAATCAAATACAATACAACGCTGAGACTCGGAGCATATATTCACGCTATTGATAAGGTTTCAAAAGTTCTGAAACTCAGAGGAATTTACGGTTAATAATGAAAATCAACTTCCTCCTGATCATTGTTTTTTATATTATATCAGGAGGTGTTTGTTTCTGTCAGGAAAATCAGTCAAATCTTTATCTAATTGACGAACTTCTCTCAGAGGGATTTGAGCCTGTTGGAAATAAAATCACCGTTCTCGGCATCGATAAATTTTATGAAATTGAAATAAGTCAGAAGACTCCGGAATCTGTTTACTTCCTGGATATGTTCAGACAAAATTTCGGTAAATATAAATTTATCATTAATGAGAAATTCGATACTGTAGATTACAGAATTAATTTCAGCAACATATCCATAAAACCAGTTTACAGGGTCTTATCAAAAACTGATTTCACCGGAAACAAATTATTCAGCAGGGAAATACGCCTGTCATTTGACTACGAGATCTTTGACCGGAAAAAGGGAATTTCTCTTTTTAATGAAAAAATAGAAAGAAAAGTAAAAGACAGTATTGATCCTGAGAAAATCAATCAGATTGAAGACAAAAGGTTCGGATTTACGCAGGGCATTCTGCCGGTTGAATCAGGCATAGAAAATTATCTTTTCCCTGCGATCATAGTTACAGTTTCAGCTGCTGCAATAATTCTTTTCTTTGCAATAAGAAGCAACTGAAAATTTTTAAAACTGCATATATGTTTCTTTAATAGGCAGTTTAAATTATTAATATTTATTATTGAAAAATAGAATTTTTCCGCTAATGATAATACTTGCCTCGGCAGTATTATTCTCCTGCAGTTCGGCAGACAAAAATAACATCAATACTGATGATCCTGAAAAAGCGTATTACATTGCCAAAACAAATTATGATAAACAGGATTATCTGGATGCAATTGATGATTTCAATCTGATCAAACTCAAATTTTCCGGTTCTTCAATTATTGACAAAAGCGTTTACTATCTTGGAATGAGTTATTACAAAAGAGAGGAATATATACTTGCGATATATGAATTCGAAACTCTTGTGAAAAATTATCCCAACAGTAAATTTGCGGAAACATCAAGATACAGAATGGCTATGTGTTATTATCAGCTTTCGCCTCCTTATAATCTGGATCAGACTTATACTAAATATGCGATAAATGAATTTCAGAACTTTCTGGATCTTTATCCGGCAAGCAAAAAAGCTGCGGAGGCGGACAGAAAGATAGCGGAACTGAAAGACAAGCTTGCATACAAAACCCTGAAAAGCGCAGAGCTGTATTTTAATCTTGATAATTATAAAGCAGCGCTGGTTTATTATAATGATATTCTTGACGAATATTTTGATTCAAAATATGCCGATGACGCACTTTACGGAAAGATCCAGGTGCTGATCATAAAAAAGAAATACGAAGAGGCAAAAAAGGAAATACAGAGATTTCAGGATATATTTTCTTCAAGCGAATATGCTCCGAAAGTGATTTCCTTAAAAAATAAAATACCATCTTAAATGAATGATAAAACGGTCAAGCGGTCACAGGTTGAAATGATCGAACTTGTTCTGCCCAATGATACGAATATACTCGGAAATCTTCTCGGAGGAAGACTGATGCACTGGATCGATATTGCCGGAGCTCTCTCCGCAGCGAGACACTGCAATACGGTTGCTGTTACCGCTGCAGTGGATAATCTGGTATTTCACCATCCGATAAAGCTCGGAGATATAATAAGGTTGAAAGCTTCAGTCAACAGAGCTTTCAATACATCGATGGAAGTCGGAGTCAGAGTGGAGATCGAGGAAATTGCCACAGGAAACATTACGCATTCAAACAGCGCTTATCTCACATTTGTCAGTATTGATAATAAAACCAAAAAACCTGTCAGGGCAAGTGAAATAATTCCGGAAACTCCCGATGAAATAAGAAGATATGAACAGGCTCTGATAAGAAGGAATCAGAGATTAACCGAAAAGCACGGCATAATTAATCATTAATTCCCATCTTTCTCTGAATATGAACAGTATTGAGTTGATCTCGGAAAACATTTCAAAGACCTACTCAGGGAAAGTTATTTTCAAAAACCTTTCTTTAAAACTTGCCGGAGGTGATTCGCTTACTGTTCTGGGAAGAAACGGCTCGGGTAAATCAACTCTAATAAAAATTCTTGCAGGTCTTATTTCGGCAAACAGGGGAGATCTGTTTTTAAAAGAAAATAATGTAAAAGTTGAACGAGGCAAGTGGTATTCAAAGATTGGGCTGATATCTCCTTATCTTAACCTTTATGATGAATTATCGGCGGTTGAAAATCTTGAATTCTTCTGCGGTCTAAGGGATGAAAACGGTTCAGACTCAAAAGACAGAATAAATTCTTATCTTAACAAAGTGGGACTCTATGAAAAAAGAAACGAACCTGTAAAAAATTATTCCTCCGGAATGAAACAGAAACTTAAACTTATCTTTGCTGTGATAAATGAACCGAAGATTCTCTTCATGGATGAACCCAGGACAAATCTTGACTCCGAAGGTATAAAAATTGTTTATGAAACTGCTGAATCGCACAGGGAAAACGGGATTCTCATAGTTGCAACAAATGATGCCGATGACATTGAGCTTTGCTCAGACAGTTTAAATATTGAAGATTACAAGTAACTAAAATGCTTTTAAAAAATTCATATCTAGTTTTTAAAAAAGATCTCAGCTCTGAGTTAAGGACTAGGTATGTAATAAATTCTCTTCTTATGTTTGTACTTGTGATCATTTCAATCATAAGGTTTGCAATAGGGGACGAGAAAGTTGACAATGAGATACTTACGGGACTGCTCTGGATTGCAATATTCTTCACTTCTGTCAGCGGACTTTCCAGAACATTTGTAAAGGAGGAGGAAAAGGAAACTTCATTTTCGCTGAAATTATCTACCGGATCTAACAGCGTTATTCTCGGAAAATTATTTTTCAATCTGATACTGACATTCTCGCTTAATCTGCTGATCCTGTTTCTTTTTGTTATAATTACTGATTACGAAATTAAAAATTTTTCGGGATTTATGATCGTGATCGTATTCGGGAATCTGGGTCTTGTATCGGCTTCGACGATCATTGCGGCAATAATTTCCAAGGCAAATTCAAAAGGAACACTCTATCCCGTTCTGTCTTTTCCCGTGCTACTGCCGCTGCTGATCACGGTAATTAATGCAACCAAACTGGCAAGCGTTGGAGTTGAAACCGGCAAACTGCTCGGAGAGATACAGATTCTTCTTTCATATTTTATAGTAGTAACTGTCGCTTCGCTTATGCTTTTTAAATATGTATGGGAAGATTAGTTAATTGAATAGAATCTTTTATAACTTTAAATTTAAGGAAATTCATTAGAAAATTTTTTCAGAGTCTGATCTGATAATATCAGGATCAGGGAAAATATAATATCATGAAAAACTTTATCACGTACGCAATATTTGTTATCATTTCTGCAGTTATAATCCTCGGGCTGGCGCTGCCTATTCCTGATATTCCCGCGCTCGGAGACAAGGCGAGAGTTCTTTACTTCCACGTTCCGATGTCATGGATATCAGTACTTGCGTTCTTTATGTCAATGTGGTATTCCATCAGGTATCTGAAAACCCGTGATCATAATTATGATATCAAATCATATTCCAGCGCTCAGCTTGGATTTTTATTCTGCATACTCGCCACTGCTACCGGTTCCCTCTGGGCTAAGTTCAGCTGGGGATCCTTCTGGAACTGGGATCCGAGACAGACTTCGATATTCATTCTGCTTCTGATCTACGGAGCTTATTTTGCTCTCAGGTCAGCAATTGAATCCGAAGATCAGCGCGCAAAACTTTCTTCGGTCTATTCGATAATTGCAGCTGTCACAGTCCCTTTTTTTGTTTTCATTATGCCGAGGATTGTTGAAAGTCTTCATCCCGATCCGATACTGAATACACAGGGGAAGATTAATATGGACTCTTCAATGCTGACTGTATTTCTTTCGGCACTGGTTGGATTTACAATGCTGTATCTATGGATGCTGGACCTTAAAATACGCGCCGAAAAACTCAATTATAAAAAATTAAGCTTAACAGATTAAAACTATGTCATCATTATATGATTTTCTTGAAACAAACTCTCTTTATATTGTCCTGCTGATAGTGCTGATAATCTGGGTCGGTATTTTCGGATATTTAAGGAGTCTGGACAAAAAAATAAAAAAACTGGAAGAAAAATAATTTTACCGTATTTGAGAATTTCTCAGAATATAAAACAAAATTCCGTTAAGATAATATGTTTTTTCTTAACGGAATTTTTTTAAAAATTATTTCAGTTACGGAGTAACTTAGTTAAAGTATTCTTCGTCGTAACCGCCGAAATCAGATTCACCCTGTCTTCCGGAGAACATGCTTACGACCATATCTTTATACATTATTACAGAATCAATTTCATCCTTTGCTATCTTTGAATTCTGATGCAGTCCGTCCAGAACAAATTCCATCAGGGATGCAAGTTCAAAATCGTTTTCAAAATACTGCGGGAATTTTCTGACAAAAGATTCAAGTCCATCCACTTTCTTTAACTCGGCGAAATATTCTTTGAAATTCATATCGTCTTTAATGCTGACTTTACCTCCGAACTGAAACCAGTCCGTTATCTCGGCATAGGGATCTTTTACAGGTTTTTCCTGCGCTTTCTTTTTTACCCTCTGCAGCGGATCCGGAAAATATTTTTTGAAGATCTCCCTTACGGATTTTGAGATCAGGGCTTTTGCTACTTTCAGCGAGCCTTCCTGCTCCCCTTCAAATACAAGTTCAACTTTACCTGTTATACCCGGAAGAATAGAAAGCACATCGCACATCCTCGGCATTATAATGTCTTCATTGTTGAATATTGATCTGCGCTCTGCATTGCTTATAAGATTTTCCATTGAGGAGATCGTAAGTCTGGCGCTGACACCGGATTTCTGATCCACGAATTCGCTTGACCTGGCCTGCATTGCTGTCATTTCAATTATTTCCCTGAAATAATACGGAATATGAATTTTCTTTTTTACATCTCTTTCTGTCCAGGAATTTGTCTCTGTGATTTTTATTCCGTCCTCAAGCGCTTTTGGATAATGCGTGATGATCTGGGAATCTATTCTGTCCTTGAGCGGGGTTATGATGTTGCCGCGGTTTGTATAATCTTCCGGATTGGCAGTGAAGACCATCAGGATATCAAGAGGTATCCTGATATTGAATCCTCTGATCTGAATGTCCTTTTCCTGAAGAATATTCAGAAGTCCCACCTGAATTCTCGGCTGAAGATCGGGAAGTTCGTTTATTACAAAAACGCCTCTGTTGGTTCTCGGAATAATCCCGAAATGAATTGCTCCTTCATGTGAATAATGCAGCCGCTGATTTGCGGCTTTGATAGGATCAATGTCGCCGATCAGATCGGCAATGTTAACATCGGGAGTCGCAAGCTTTTCACTGTATCTCTGATCCCTGTGTATCCACTCTATTTCGGCATCGTCACCCTGAGCTTCGATTATATCGACGGAATACTTAGAGATTGGATGGAACGGGTTGTCATTTATCTCAGAACCTTTCACTATGGGAATGTATTCATCCATTAGCTCAGGTATCATTCTTGCAATCTTTGTCTTTGCCTGTCCTCTCAGACCAAGCAGAATAATGTCATGCTTTGAAAGCAGCGAATTCATCAGTGAAGGAATGACGCTGTTGTCATATCCTATGATGCCTTTGAAAAATGTTTCTTTATTCTCGATTTTCCTGATAAGATTATTTCTTATCTCATCTTTTACTGACAGTACTTTATATCCGGATTTCTTTAACTCACCGAATGTCTTTATTTCTTTATGATTCATTAAGTTCAGTTTGCTGTTGTTTAATTTATATTTACATTTAATATGAAGATTCAGATTAGCCGTTGAATTGAATATATGAATTCAGCATCTCGATTTTTTCTTCCTTAAGAGTCATATCGTAAAGCATAAGATCTCTCATGGAAATAATCCCGAGCAGGTCCTGACCGTCAATAACGGGAATATGACGTATCTTTTCCTGCTTCATTATCTGAAGGCAGTATTCAGGAGAATCATGAGATTCTATTACAATCACTTTCCTTGTCATGACTTCATCCACCGGAGTTTTGAAAATATCTATTTCCTTTGCAATGCATTTCCTGACAAGATCCCTCTCTGAGAAAATCCCCGTGAGCTTGAGTTTTTCGGACTGTTCGAGAACAGGCACTGCGCCGATATTGTGCAGACCCATGAATTTTGCAACATCGATGATCATCATTCCCGATTTTACAAAATGTAAAGGTCTGTCCTTTATAAGATCTTTTAGAGTTTTCATTTTTTACCTCCGGTAAGTTTTTTTGAAAAATATACAATAATTCGGCAATAAGCAATAATATCATTTAACTTTAATATTGAATTACCGCCTTTTATGGAGTGATTTTTTTTCTGTGTGCAGAGTCTCGAGCTCTTCAGACTTTGCGGAGTCGGTATATGAAACAGAGTTTCGGAATCATTGCGTTCACAAACAGTAATTCCGCCCGAAAAGAGTTTCATGGCTATCGCTTCAATGTCTCTAAGTCTCAATGGTGATTATTTTAATGATATTTTTATCTTAAGGTCTTAAAATCTTGGAGGCATATAAAGCGTTTTGGGAAAGTCTGTGAGTCAGTGAACTGGCAGGAAATACTGTCTCTGAAGTGGAAATTTATTGAAATGTTTCTTTGCATGATCCGATTTTATGTGATTATACTTTAATCTGAATTGTTATGTCTTTTACTTGATTCCGTTCTTTTTTAATTCCATCAGATATCTGGAAATAAGAGATTCATAGTCTTCCGAGTAACCTTCTTTATTGAGTCTAAGAAAGTCCTCTTTCAGAGCATTGTAGGAATTCGGTCCGCTGAGAACAATCTCCGGAGGCGATAACCTGTTAATGTTTTCACCAGGTCTGGATTCTCTTTTAGGTTCGAAATCTTTTTCTCTTTGGGAAAGTCTTGCATCGAGCATTCTTGAAAGTATCCTGTTCTGCTTTTCGATCAGCTTATCATCAACATTATACTCGCTCAGCTCTTTTACAATTTCCTGCATTTCCTTTTGGACTTCATCAAGATTTCCGAGGACTTTCTCTCCGCTTCTTTCCTGCTCTCTTTTAAGCTCTTCATTCAGCATTTCAAGGGATTTCTGGATCTGCTGCTGTTCGAGACTGAGCCTCTGCATTTCCTGTCTCTGTTCGGGAGTCAGTCCGTCGGGTGAATTTCCCCTTCCGTCTTTGCCGGTTTTTCCGTTCTCTCCATCCTGTCCGTTCATTCCCATTTTTCCTGTTTTGCCGTTCATACCCATCTGCTGCGCTATGATCTCGCCGAGTCTTCCCATGAGTTCTCCCATATTTCCCGAACCGGGTTTATTTCCCTTTCCGTTCTTTCCGCTCTTTCCGTCCTTTCCCATTTTGGATATCATATCGCCAAGCATCTTTGAAGCATTGTCCAGAGATTCTTTAGCTTTTCCCTGATTGGATGAAGCCGGTCCTTTGTTCTTTTCTCCGAGTTCCTTTCCCGCTTTATCCATTTTATTATATGCGTTACCGAGTTCCTTTCCGAGATCAGGTGACATGTCCATTCCCATTTTTGAAGCATTCATAAGGTCATCTATGCTTTCAGAAAGATCACCCTGGAGCTGTTTCTGCTCTTTTTCATTGCTCTCAAATTCATCTTTGTCTTCTTTTTCAAGCTCATCGGTCTTGTCCTTCAGCTCCTGCTGCCTTTTGCTCATCTCTTCAAGCTTTTTCTGTATTTCCTTAAGCTTATCCATAAGTTTATTATTCATATCCTGTGAATCCATCATGTCACTTAGAGCTTTTTTCATATCCTCATTCATGCTGTTCAGATCATCCATAATCTCTTCCTGGGTTTTCTCCGAACTGCTTTTCTGGGATTTCTGAAGTTCGTCGCTGGATTTCTGCATTTTATTCTCAACGCCTTTTTTATTCATCTGCTTCTGTATATTCTCCAGATCTTCAGGACTTAACTGGTCTTTCATTTTGTTCATTTCATCAATGAGCTTTTGAAGCTCGCTGTTGAAATCTTTTGTCTGATCCTTTATGTCCTGCTGCTTCTGTGAAAGCTCATTCATTTTATTCATGTCCGAATTCTGAGAATTCTCGGTTTCCTTTTTCAGTTCTTCCTGCTGCTTTCTGATATCATCAAGCTTCTGTGTCAGCTCTCCGAACTTCTGCATATTCTCGATTTTCTTCATAAGCTCCATCGCTTTTTCCATATATTTTTTGAAAGCTTCCTCGTCAAATTTAAAATTCTTCAGTGCATCCTTTAGTTCTTCGCTGTTGTTCTTTTTAAGCGCTTCTCTGAGCTTTTCAAGCATTCTCTGCAGTTCCGGAGTGTTGATCTTGTTAAACATCTTCTGAAGCTCCATATACTGTTCCAGAGTCTTCTCTCCCAGCATATTGTTCTTCTGAAGTTCGTTCATGTTCTCATCAAGTTTGGACTGTGAAGAATTAAGACTTTTCTGAAAATTATCAAGTTTGTTTTCAAGCTGCTTTTTGCTTTCTTCATTCAGACCAAGCTCTTCATTTTTCTGGAATTGTTTTTTAATGTCCTCAATGTTCTTTTTCAGCTCTTCCATCTGATCAAAAGAGTTCTGCATTTCAGACTTAAGCTCCTTAGTCATTGTCTGACTTTCCTTTAACACCTCCGTCAGAGCTTTATACTGTATTGTTTTGATCTCTGATCTTGACGACTTACCGGTGTTGTCGGTTACTTCCGTAAAATATTCCACACTTTCGCCCGACTTTAAATTCAGTGAAGAAATATTCCAGACATATGGAACTTCAAGTGAAGTTGCTTTGGGATTTTTTATTTCTATATCAAGATAACTGAATTCCGGAGCTGAACCCTTTCCCGTGAGGAGTTTTACTTTTCTGTATCCGAGTACGAGTTTTGAGAATCCGTAATCATCTGAGATGCGTGATCTTATAATGAGATCGCTTTCACCTTTGAGTTCATAATTTGATTCCGACGGCTCAATAATGGTAATCTTCGGCGGTTCGTTGACAATGACTTTAACAGTATACAGCTTGAAGTTTCTGTTAACTCCGCCATTACGGTCTTTAAGAATAAATCTGTAACTGCCGCTTTCATTAAAGGTGACAGATCCGGATGCTTTCGAGCCTTCAGTTTCAAAGGGTTTCTGCTCTGCGTTGAATTCAATTCCCGCATAAGAGAGATCCATATTTGAATTAAGCTCAAATTCAATTCTGCTTCCTTCCGGACAGAAAATATTACCTT
Organism: Bacteroidota bacterium; assembly: GCA_018266875.1. GTDB lineage: Bacteria > Bacteroidota > Ignavibacteria > Tepidaquicellales > Tepidaquicellaceae > UBA2330. The sequence continues at coordinate 25,714 of JAFDZR010000003.1, read as the reverse complement.
CATTTTCAGGCAGAGTCTTGACCGGCATCCCCGTGAATTCAGGAGGGAACACTTTTATTTTAAAATTTTTGATGACAGGATATTCTGATACTGTGATTTTATATTCATCGGATCTAATGCCTTTGTATTCAACATAATAAAAAAGATCGTTCATTGGATTTTCTATCGTGCCCGTAAAATTGTTTTCAGTTGCGGAAGTGAGTTTAACCGGATCGGGGACTATCTCAAATCCGTCTTTAGTGATCTGTTTGGTGAACAAATCAATTTCCCTGATCTTCAGATCGCCTGAAGTAGAATTTATGTTTACTCCCACAATCACATTTTCACCTGCTGATATTTCCACATCTCCCGGAATGACATCAAATTTAATTCCCATGTCGTTATCCAGAAAACTGAAATTATGATTAATGATCCTCTTTACGGAACCAGTGAGAGTTTTCGGGAAAACCAGAAATGCCGCCGAGATGAAAACGATCAGCGATAATAGAATTAAGAGTAATTTTTTTAATGAAGAAAAATTTATAAAGGAAGAAAGATCTTTTTTACCTGCTATACTTTCAATGCTTTTAATGTCTTCAAATATGAGTTCTTCCGAAAAGGTATTGCCGCTTTCCCCCGTGGATCCGCTGCTGACAAGAGAAAGTGAGTTTGAAAGCTTGTCCCTGATGTCATCAAAGTAATCGCCTACCTTTCTTGAATATTTAATGATGTCAATACTTCCGATGATTCCGGTCCTGTGAAGAAGATAATTTATAGAGAAATAAATTACGGTGGTAACGGAAACAGAAAGGAATCCCCAGTATAAAATGGTCCTCACTGCCGGTCCGAATCTGAAAACGGATTCAGAAAGAACAAGAATAAATCCCAAAGCTATCAGGAATATAAATGTAAGCAATAGATTTTTACTGATATTAAAAAGAAGTTCTTTCTTTTTTACTTCAGAAAGTTTTCTTGCAAACGAATCGTAAATTAAACGGGCTCCTGCTGAATTGGTCATAAATTAATAGTGTGAACTTTATAACACATTAAATAAAAATAGGTTTCATTAAATTCTAAACAATCATTACTGAAAATTAATCTTTTCATCTGTTTTTCAAAATATAAATCTGAATCTAATTCTATAATTGAATTTAAATCTGAATCTGAATCTAAATCTAAATCTAAATCTAAATCTAAATGAGATAACCCATATTAATTATTTCATTTCCAATGGCGTCGTTGATTTTCATAAGATCATTTTCACTCATTTCAGTTTTATATCTGTAAATAACCGCTTTGTTAAAATGGAGTCTTCCTCCCGGCATTTCAGGATTGTCCGGATTATATCTGTATAGAATTTCTCTGACTTTTTCATGACTGACATTTATATCTATAAAATTCATTACTTCATCCAGTATCCGTTCAGGATCGCTGATCAGATCTTCATATTTGTATTTATAAATATCATCCTTTTTTGAAAATGCTTTCCAGTCCTTTATCCATGAGCTTACATATTTTAAAGCTTCGTCTGTATCCGTCATTTTTGCAAAGGTACTGTTATCACCTGCTGCCAGAAGCTTTCTGCCGTGATCCATTGCTGACAGAATGACATCTCGCGGATCCCTGTAACTGTATATGACCTTTATAATTCCGAGTTTCAGGAGGTAAATAAACGGTCTTCTGTTTGCGTAATGAGTTTTTACCGCAAAAATCCCTTTTTTTCTGCTTATTAGTACAAGCTTCAGAAGTTCCTTTCCGGATATCCCGTCCACATTATTGTTCCTCCATTTCAGCAGTTTCCCGAGATTGTATTCCTCTTTCAGTATACGGGCATCATTCTCACCGGCTGATTTTATTAGATCATTAAGAATATTGTAGAAATATGCAGTTCCGGATTTCTGCATTCCGGAAGAAACAATAAGCATAAATATTTTCTTTATATTTACCGGCTTTAATTTTACTTAATAAGATTGAAATTACAATTTAATTATTTTTATCTTACTGAAACTAAAATTTATCAGTTCACTCTGAAAAGGTTTTTTAATTTATTTTGGAAAGTATTAACATTAAATTACAGAAGTTAAGCAGTTTAATTCCCTGTTTTTTTTCCGGTTCGTCTAAACCTTTTTAAAATTCGCGGCATCTAAATTATGAAGAAAGAAAATGAAATGAATTCGGATAAGGTATCGATTAATCTTCTGCCTAAAGATGCAGACCCTGAAACAAGGTTCATCAAGGAAGCCCTGAAAGGCAGTAAAGATGCGTTCAGGAAAATCTTTGAAGACAATGTCTCAAAGGTATATTCCGTTTGCCTTAGATTTACATCTGACAGCGACCTTGCAAAGGAACTTACTCAGCAGGTTTTTATTAATGCGTGGCAAAAACTGAGTTCTTTTAAATTCGAATGCAGACTGTCCACTTGGCTTCATAAAATTGCATTCAATCAGTTCCTTATGAATGACAGATCTGAAAAAAGAATTTTAAAAAAGGATAAGCAATATTCGGAAGAAACTGCCGGTTTACAATCCTCTGATGTAAATGACATAAGGATCGATCTTCAGAATGCGATCTTTAAACTTCCTGAGCAGTGCAGAGCGGTTCTTATATTGCATGATGTAGAGGGTTTTATGCATCATGAAATTGCTGAGATCCTGAAAATTAAAACCGGTACCTCAAAAGCTCATCTTCACAGAGCAAGAAAATTATTAAGAGAGGAGTTAAACAAATGACTGATGAATTAAAAAACAATAATGATCTCTGCAGTGAAATGCAGCAGCTGATAGATGATCAGCTCGACGGCATGATCTCGCTGTCGGATAAACAAAAACTTGAAAACCATATTCCGGGCTGCAGTAACTGCAGACAGTATTTAAAGGATACTCTTGAAACCGTTAATCAGCTTGACCGGCTGAATTCATCCCGGAATATACTTCAGGAAAAAGAAAAGGAAAATATCTGGGAAAATATATCTTCAAAAGTAAACTTTTCGGAAATTCCAAAATCAGAAGATCTTAAAGACGGCGGTTCTTCAGAAAGTTACAGTTTATTCCGTAAGAAATATTTCTGGATAACGGGAATCGCTGCTGTCATTGCACTGATTTTTGTTGTCTATGCAGTCAAAAATTTAAATTTAAATCAAACACAGTCTCCTCTTCAATATACATTCGGGCTTCCCACTTACTGGAAAGTCATTAATCTCGAGGGCACTCCGATGATTGGCGGTATAGGCATTGCCGGAACCGACAGCATTAAGGAAGGTCAGTGGATCACAACTGACAGTAATTCCAGAGCCGAACTCATAATCGCAGATATAGGAAAAGTTACTATTGAACCGGGTTCCAAAGTGGTGTTTGTAACCGGAAATGACAGTCTGAAAAAGATCATGGTCGAATACGGAATGATCAATACCGAAACTAAGAATGTAAACAATATGCCGTTCAAAGTAGAAATCCCTTCAGCCGTAGCTGAAAATAAGGACGGTTCCTATACTGTTAAGATTGATAAAAAAGGCGATGGAATGATTATCGTAAAATCCGGAAAACTTGATGTACAGTCAAATATCAGAGACGCCATCATCCCGGCCGGAAATATTGTGATGACAAAAAACGGAGTCGGGGTAGGGACTCCGTTCAATGAAAATGCAAGCAAAGGATTTAAAAATGCCCTGTTCGATTTTGACTTTGGTAACTGCAGTGACAATTGCGTTAGAGTGCTTCTTGATAATGCGCAGATGACTGATGCAGTATCACTGGTTAATATCCTGAATGGAAAAAAGCTGGGCGCTTCTGAAAAAAATGAGATTTACAATAAGGTGGTTAAGTTCATACCTCCTCCGGAAGAAATCAGGAAAGACAGCATAGCACATTTCAATGAAAAGGAACTTGAGGTCTGGATTGAAGATATTCAGAAACAGGTTAATGTTAAATTAAAAGGGACACTTGATAAACTTGAAAAAGATCTTTCAAAATATAATGAGGATATCAGCAGAATTTATTTCGACAGCACTAATATTTATGTCCTGCCGGACATACTGGATGTTGAAATTCCCCATCGTCCTGATGTTAATTTAAATTTTAAATTCAAATACGATTCTGCAGATTTCAATTCCAGGGAGCTTGAAAAGGAAATGGAAAAAATTAAAATTGATATTAAGAATTCAGATAAATATAACAAAGAAGAACTGAAAAATGAACTTGAAGATCTTAAAAAGGAACTTCAGGAGCTGAATAAAAACACAAAGGAAAATAAATATTTTGACTCTGAAGAATTTAAAAAAGAAATGGAAAAAGTAAATGAGGAGATAAGAAAAGCACTTAAAGAACAGAGAATTGAAATTAGGGAAAATCAGCAGAAAGAAAAGTCCGAATCCGGTCAGATAAAGGATGAAAATGAAAATATAAAAGAAGACAGCGGACAGGAAAATGTTCCTGAAAAAAATGAAGACAAATAAAGATACATCACAAATAATAATCTGCGGGCGGTTTATTCTGAATAAACCGCCCGTTTTTTTTTCTCTGATTATGAATGTTGTAATAATGGTTTAAATTTTTTAGTTTACAACTTTCATTTAAAATCAAATTCAGACTAAATGTCAGATGTATCTACCTACATAAAAATATTTATAGCGATTTTTGTTCTTGTAAATCCTCTTGAAGGGATTTCCATGTTCCTTTCAAAGACTGCAAATGTCGATCCCGATATAAAATCAAAAATAGTAAAGAAAACAGCGGTTTCCGTTTTTATTGTTTTGCTGATATCTCTGTTTTTCGGGAAATATGTACTTACGCTGTTTGGGATAGGGATTCCGTCGTTTACAGTTGCAGGCGGAATAATAATTTTTCTTATCGCTCTTGATATGGTAATAGGGAAATCAGATTCCGGCGAGAAAAGTCTGCCTAGCGACCCGAATAAAAATCCTGAGGATATTGCAGTCGTTCCTCTTGCCATTCCACTGCTTGCGGGTCCTGGAGCTATCAGCAGCATTATTCTCTACGGCAGCAGCAGCAGCGGTATATTGGAAGATGTTATTCTGGTTCTGATAATTTTTGTAGTTGCGGTCGCTGTCTGGCTTTCTCTGAATGCTGCTACGAAAATGGAGAAAGCGCTTCATCCTATAGGTGTGAAGATCCTGACTAAGATTTCAGGATTGCTTGTAGCTGCTATTGCCGTCGAACTAATTCACTCGGGGATTGTATCTCTTTTCAAAATGTCCTGATTTTTATCTCAGATAGATTTCGAAAAAAAATTTTATCTTAATTTAAAAGTTTATTCTTCATCGAGCTCCCTGCTTAATTTCAGTTCTGCGGATCTCTTCTTCTCGGCTTTGGATATAAATGCTACAGCTGCCAGTATGAATACCAGCGAAACCCAGTCTTCAACTGTAGGAAAATTCCCGCCGAAAAAAACATAAAATATCAAAGTTGCTGTCGTGCCTGCAATCAGTGAGGTAAGTCTGTTGACAAGTCCTGCAAATGTTGCTGTCCTGCCCTTGAACATAAAAATAAACACCGAGAAAAATGCAACAGCTCCGAAAGCGGTTCCTGCAAATATCGCCCAGCCCCAGTCTTTAACGGGATCAAGAATGGCACCTGTAAACTCATTTATCTGCGGATTTTCCCAGCCGAAATACTGAGGAGAATAAAATAAGATCGTCCCGACTATAACCAATGTAATGAACGCGGCAATCTGTTCAACAGCAAAAAATCCTTTGTTGTCCTGCTTTATATTTTTTCCCCTGGTGTTCTTATAATAGTTCATAATGTAAATTCTAATAAAATAAGAAACTATATATGAGGACAGAATTACAACGGCAGCTGTATTATATAAAAAATCAAATCCGCCTTCTTTTATCCAGAACAGGTTGATCAATACAGCAAGTATTGCAAATATCACGGCAATATTTTCTTCCCTGTATACCTTCTTCTTTAAAATCCCGGACCGTATCTGCAGGAAGTCAACGATCCTGCTGATAATAATTACGCTTCCTCTCATTATTACCATTGCAACCATCACAGATATCGGAAGTGAATACATCAGTGTTGTAGTTGGAATTATCACCGCAGTGCAGACACCCGATGGGATAATGTAAACGAATTCTTCCGGCATTCTTATTCCCATAAAGGTAATATACCCGTTGGTCTGCATTTTATACCACCTTAGTGCAAGTACAATCCCGAGCGCAAATAATGTTCCGCCTGTTGTGCTGTAGAAAAGGTACTGAACATTTCCCATTCCAGGAAATCCAAGCTCACTGCTGCCGAGAAAATATTTAACGCTGATCCCGGTTATTACATAAAAAATAAAATAGAAAACGCATAGCTGTAAAAGTCTTCCGGTGCTTCCGTCTTTTGTCCGTAACAAATTATATCTTTAAATTTTATAATAACAATTTAAACAATTTAAACAAATTAAGTTAAATTTATAAATACATTCATGAAAACGATTAAATAAAAAATAAGTCCTGCCGTGCTTACTGCAATGTGATAAAAGTTTCCCTTTCTGCCGAAGGGAAGCATAAACATACAGAACAGAGAAGCAAAGCAAATATAAAAGTTTAAACCGCTGATTGCAGTCAGCGTCAGAATTAAAACGAGATTCAGGAGCACGGCAAGAAACATTATCCGGTGAGTTCCTTTTGAAATATAAATAATCTTTTTTCTTAACAGCCAGCCGGTAATGTAATTAATTAAATAGATTATCAGACCTGAGATAAAAAGAATTTTCAATTAAATAATTATTTTAAATTTTCCCCGAATCTGTTCCTGAATGCAAGCTCTTCAGGACTTTTTCTCTGTGAGGATTTCCAGTCTATGGTAGGGCGTTTTATGCTTTTGTCAATATACCCCATTCGGAACACAGCCATTAGTTCATAATTATCTTCAATTTCAAGAATGTCAGAAAGCGCTTTCCAGTTTTCCGGAATTTCTCCCGGCGTTGAAATGAACTGCATTCCCATGCCTATGGATGTTGTGACAAGCCAGAGTGTCTGTATTACGGCTCCCATTGAGATTACAGAATAAAAGCCTGAGAGTTCCTCCTTTTTGTATTCATCCTTTGTTAATGTAATCGCAAACAAAAGAGGGGATGATGACACAAGTTTCTCTTCATCATTTCCAAGTATTCTTGATACCTTGAATTTTGAAATGACCTTTCCTCCGGCTTCGGAAAAAATTGATTTGGCAAACGGTTTTAGAAAAACAGGAAGATGATCAATATGTATTCCGTCTTTTGTCTTTTCGATTTCCTCTTCGCTGAATCTGAAATATTTTCTGTACTGTTTCCAGAATCTTCCGTCATCCATTAGTTCTACCATTGAATCACCGGCGATCTTTGCTATTCTTCCTATCGTTTTTTTGTCATCTATTATAATAAATCTCCATGGCTGTGAATTGAAATGACTCGGCGAATGTGATGCCATTTTTATCAGCAGTTCAATGTGCTCTTCGGAAACTTTTCTGTCCGCAAACGCTGTGTTGGTTGTTCTTCTTTTGGTTATCGCTTCTTTTAATTCCATGTATTTTCTTTTCCTGTTTAAAATTAATTTATTAATTTCTGATCCTGTAATGACCTGAAATTTCCCAGTGAAATAATTTATCCTCTTCGGCAATGTGTCCGGGATCGGGATGATTATGGATCACTTTATATCTTTGTCCGGTGAAATTATCAGATACTATCCCGATATGATCGCTTGCACCGTCCTGATCCATGTCCCACACTACTATATCGCCCGGAATAAATTCCCCGTTTCCGGGACTGTCCCAGTATCTGGAAAACCATACTTCCAGATTCATAACGCGTCTGTGATCAATATTAGTGTCGGGTTTTTTATTTCCCCATCTTGAGAAAGGATAATTCTGTCTTGCGGAAATTATATCTTCATGTAATTCTTTCTGCAGATCGCAGATGCCGCCGTATCTGAGCGACCTGATTATTACATCTGTGCAGACTCCGACAGCCGGATCGAGATCTCCTTCGGGATAAACTTTTTTCCCCATATCTTTTCCGTTTTTGAAGGTAAGCACGTAATATCCCATCGTCATGTCATATTCAGTCTGCTCGCTTAAATTTTTTTCTGCGCCTTCAATAATTTTCCTCTGTAAAAGGCTCTGCTCAGTGACCTTCCCGCTTTTCAGTGAATCCGGTTCAGGAACTGTAAGATTTTCTGCAGTATCACTTTTTTTATTGCAGCTTAATAAAATAAATACATTTAAAAATATTGATATTATAATTTTACGCACGGAAAAAAATTTATGAATACAGGATCTGTTTAAAATACTGATATTACCTTCCGAAGTCATCTGAAATTCTTCTTATGTCATCTTCATCCGATGGGTTATCTGGAAATCTGTGAACCCATATCTCGGCTACAATTCCCCAGTCATCAAGTCCTACAAGTCTGTGCCTGATGCCGAGCTCCATTTCCACGGTTTCGTTATCCCTGTAAATTTCCATTTCTTCAGGAAGTTCATCATCGGCACTCATGAAAATTCCCACCGGTCCTTTTAAAATTCTCCAGAGTTCCGATCTTCTCTCATGTGACTGCCATGAAAGTTTTTTGCCGGGTTCGACAACAAGGATCTTTGGACTTACGGTTAATTGTTTTATATCAAAAGGAAGTTCTCTGCCGTCGAAATAAACATTCAGAAAGTCATTCAGGCTGTCGTCGGAAATTTTAAAAAAACCGCCCCAGGGTCTTTCAAAATCCTCTCCCGATATTATTAACCTGTTTCCAAGTATTTCCTTTTTAATCTCGGAATGAATCTGTTCTTTGGATCTCATTTATTTATCAGTTTAGTTTATTAAATATTTTATCTGTAATTGTCCCTGCAATGGAAAATGCAGAAGTAGCAGCAGGCGAAGGAGCATTGCATATATTGATAATGTTCTCGTTTTCCGCAAACAGAAAATCATCAATGAGCTTTCCGTCTTCCGAACATGCCTGAGCTCTGATCCCGCTTCCTCCGGGAAGCAGATCATTACCTGTTATTTCCGGTACAAGTCTCTGAAGTGATCTTACAAATTCTTTTTTGGAAAAGGATCTGTACATTTCATAGAATCCGGTCTTCCAGTATTTTGAAGCAATCTTCCTGAATCCGCTGTAAGTGAATGTATCAAAAGTTTCCTTAAAATTAAAATCACTTTTAGCGTAGCTTTCCTTTCCGAATGCAAGAACCGCATTAGGACCGGCTTCTGTTATTCCGTCTTTCCTTCTGGTAAAATGTACTCCGAGAAAAGGAAATTCAGGATCAGGCACGGGATAGATCAGGTTTCTGACCAGATTTTTTCTTTCTTCCTTTATGCTGAAATATTCACCCCTGAACGGGATTATCCTGAAGCCGGTCTTCATTCCGCTCAGAGATGCGATCCTGTCTGAATAAAGTCCTGCGCAGGAAACGAGACATCCGGACATGTATTTTCCTGATGATGTACTTACCGTTACTTCCTGTCCGGTGCAGTTGATACTCTTTACTTCCTCATTGAAATTAATCCGGCAGTTTTTTCCTGATATGATTGAGCTTATCTTTTTACAAACTGAAATGTAATCCACTATTCCCGTCTGCGGAACGTGAAGTGCTTTTACTCCCGCGGCATAGGGTTCAAAATCCCTGATGTGCCTGCTGTCTATCACTTCCAGATTCTCAAGTCCGTTTTCAATTCCTCTTTTATACAATTCATTCATCGCAGGTATTTCCTTTTCATCAGCAGCAATTACGAGTTTACCGCAGATCTCAAAATCCACATCATTATTCTGACAGAAATTAATCAGAAGTTCATACCCGGTCCTGCAGTTCTTTGCTTTAAGACTTCCGGGTTTATAATAAATGCCGGAATGAATTACACCGCTGTTGTGACCTGTCTGATGTGCGGCGGCCTTTTTTTCCTTTTCCAAAATGCAGACCTTTGCGCCGGGCGCTCTGTTCAGAAATTCATATGCAGTGCTGAGCCCTAATATTCCCGCTCCGATAATGATCAGATCAAAATTTTCCATTATGATATTGATTAAAATAAGCATTATCCAATTTAAAAATAGTTACATAAAAACAGATCTTACTATTATTTAAAACAGCTGAAAGTAAAAAATATATATCAAAAAAATCCGCAGCGGGGATTTTATAAAAAAAATATATATGACTTTTAAATTCATTATAATTAATTTGCAGTATGCGTATACCTCAGGAGAAAATTACAGAGATTGCTGTGTCAAATGACATAGTGGATGTGATCTCAGGATATATAGAAGTCAAAAAACGCGGAAAATCATTTCTGGCGCTCTGCCCGTTTCATCCTGATAAAAATCCTTCGCTGCATATTTCACAGCAGAAGCAGGTATATCACTGCTTTTCATGCAAAGCCGGAGGCAACGTTTTTTCCTTCCTGGAAAATTATGAACATATAACTTTTATTGATGCTGTAAAAAAACTTGCCGAAAGAGCGGGTATAAAACTTGAGTATGATTCAAGTAAACCGGATATCAGCAGCGAGATCTCACGCATGTATGAAATCAATAAGGAAGCCGCTGTATATTTCAGAAACAATATAAGGGACCTTAAAAGCAGTGAAAAGGAATTTGTGAACTCTTATCTGAAATCAAGAGGACTTGATAAAAAAACAATCGACAGATTCGGCATAGGATATTCTTATAAAAGCTGGGACGGACTCCTTCATCACTTTCAGGAGGAAGATGTATTTTCTGCCGCAAATATTGAAAGTTCCGGACTTATAATCAAAAAAGAAGGCAGCGGGAATTCTTATTATGACAGATTCAGAGGCAGACTTATGTTTCCAATATTTAACGAAAACGACAAGATAGTGGGATTCGGCGGAAGGAAATTATACGATGATGACACAGGAGGAAAATATATCAATTCGCCCGAATCAAAGATCTACAATAAAAGCAGAATACTTTACGGGCTGAATTTTGCAAAGGAAAAAATAAGGTATTCGGATTTTGTGATACTGGTGGAAGGATATATGGATCTTATAGCGCTTTCCAGGAACGGTTTCGAGAACGTTGTAGCGTCAAGCGGAACGGCGTTAACAGAAGATCAGGCAAGACTGCTTTCAAGATACACAAAGAATGTTTACCTTCTGTTTGATTCCGACGCTGCAGGAATAAAAGCAGCCAAAAGGGGAATAGAGATTCTCCTTGAAACAGGATTTGATATTAGCATAATTTCACTCCCATTCGGCGAAGATCCCGACAGTTACTTAAAGAGCAAAGGTAAAAATGAATTTGAAAAAAGAATATCTGAAAAGCAGTCGTTCATAAACTTCATAGGCGATATTTACAATAAGGATAACAAGCTCGGGACTGTGGAGGAAAAGACCACCTTTATTAAGGAAATGATAGGTTACATTTCAAAAATTCCCGACAGAATAAAAAGAGCGCTGTTCATAAAAGAAATTTCGGAAAGATACAGATTAAATGAAAGCATTGTAACCGAAGAGCTTTTCAGAATTCTGAAAACCGCGGGGAGAACGTCATTCCCGAAATCGTCAGTAACTCTGCCTGAAAAGGACACCGTCAGGATTTCAAAGGAGGAAAACAATTCCAATAAATTCGAACTTGAACTCATAGAATTATTCGTGCACGGTGACAGTGAAGCATTAACCTATATTGAAAATAATCTGCATATTGAATACATTAAAAGCAGAAGCATCCTGAGGATTGCAGAATGCATGCTTGACGAACTCATAAATAACGGCGCAGTTGATGTTTCAATAATTCTTAACCAGCTTGATGAAAAAGAAAAGGAACTCCTTACAAAAGTTGCAAACAGTGAATTTGAATCAAGTCCGCTGGATCGCTCTGCAAGCGACAATCTCCTGACAAAGAACTCCCATCCGGTTTACAATATAAAAAACGCTCAGGACCTTCTGAGGAAATTCAGAATAAGAGAACTTGAAATTAAAAGATCTGAGTATAAAACTGATCCTGAAAAATATCTGGAGGTTTTCAATATTTCAAAACAGATCAATGAACTGATGAAAGAAGGAAGATGATTTACTTTAAAAACCATTTTATAAAATAAATATTAACCTACAATGTTTACCATAGAACCTGTCGGATACGTGTCCAACGACAGAAAAACAATCCGGGACGATAACTGGGGAAATGTAATTTCGGAAATTATTATAAGTCCGAAGATATCGGAAAAGAGTCTTATTGGTATAAATGAATTTTCACATCTTGAAGTAATCTTTTATTTTCATCTTGCAGATCCGTCTAAAATAAATATCTCATCCTCCCATCCGAGGGAAAATCCTGATTTACCTGAGATCGGAATATTTGCTCAGAGAAAGAAAGCAAGACCGAATCTGCTGGGTTCATCAATAGTTAAACTTATCAGCGCGAAAAAAAATATTATTAAGGTTTCAGGTCTTGATGCCGTGGACGGAACACCGGTAATTGACATTAAACCCGTGATGATCGAGTTTCTGCCTGATGAAAAAATAATTCAGCCCGGATGGTGCGCTGAAATAATGAAAGATTACTGGAAAAAAATATGAATAATAAATTAATTTGTAATATTTTTTTAAAGATTTTATGATTAGCTTTGACTTAACAAAAAAATTTAATGCCACAGTTTAAAAGAAGAGAAGTTCGAATTAAAGTTATGCAGGTTCTTTATGCACATGAAATATCAAAAGAACCAATAAGCAAGATCAAGAAAGACCTTATGTCAGATGTGGACGGTGAAGACAATCTGCAGTTTTCTGATGCTCTTATCAGCAATGTACTTGAAAATGAAAAACTTCTCGATGATTATATTCTTGGTAAAGTACTTAACTGGGAACTTGAAAGAATGGCTCTTGTGGACAGGATAGTTATGAGAATGGGGATCTGCGAACTGCTTTTCTTTCCTGATATTCCCCCGAAAGTTTCCATTAACGAGGCAATAGACATTTCAAAGGAATACTGCACCAGAAGCAGCGGAAGGTTTGTCAACGGCGTGCTTGATGCAATTCACGAAGATCTGAAAAAAGAAAATAAACTGAATAAAACCGGCAGAGGATTACTTAATACTGAAAGCAAGAACAAGAATAACGGCAAAAAGAAACCTGCTCATTCTAAACCAAAATTCGAAACAGGCAAAAAGAAATTAAACAACAAGAAAAATCCAAATCCCGCGGTTAAAGGTCAAACGAAAATTTAATTTAGTTACGAATCTGTAAATAAATTATTCTTGAAAAATAAATCCCGAGTACTTGTCTGGTCATTATTTGATTTTGGAAATTCTTCATATGCGGTTATTATTGTCGCGTTTGTATTTGCTGTCTATTTCAAGAATGTAATTGCATCAGGTGAAAACATAGGCGATTTTTACTGGTCACTCGGCATTAACATCTCAATGATAATCACAGCGGTTTTAAATCCCGTCTGCGGCGCTATTGCAGACTATTCTTCCAATAAGAAAAAATTTCTTTTCCTCTTTACGGTTCTGTGTGTTGTTTCAACTTCCTTAATGTATTTTACCGGTGAAGGAACAATTCTCTTTGCTGTGATTCTGTTCATTCTGTCTAATATTGGCTTTCAGACAGGGCTGACTTTTTATGACGCTTTTATTTCTGAAATCGCCGAACCAAAGGATTATAATAAAGTCTCCGGTTACGGATATGCCGCAGGTTACGTCGGGTCGGTAATCTCGGTGATCCTTGTATTTCCTTTAAAGGATAATCCGAATATTCTTTTTGTCATCAGCGCGGTTTTCTTTCTCGTGTTTTCCATGCCTCTTTTTTTATTTCTGAATGAAAAGAAAAGAGCAGTTGAAAATGTAAAGATAAATTATATTTCTTACGGATTTAAGAAAGTAATTTCAACTGTAAAGAACATTAATAAATTCAGGAATCTTAAGAATTTCCTTCTCGCCTTCTTTTTTTATATTGATGCAGTTAACACAATAATTTTCTTCTCGGGTATTTACGCAAGTTCAACATTGAAATTTACCATTACCGAACTTGCGGTTTTTTTCCTGATAGTTCAGATCACCGCAATGGCCGGTTCGTATTTGTTTGTCCTGATAGGGGACAGAATAGGAATAATTAAATCCCTGAATATTAATTTAATTTTCTGGACTTTACTTACAATAGCAGTATTCGTTACAAATGACAAGAATTCATTCTTTGTAATCGGAGGATTTGCAGGTCTCTTTCTGGGTTCGACTCAGAGCCTTTCAAGGACTCTAATGACATTCCTTACGCCGGTTGAAATGAAAACTGAATTCTTCGGATTCTATGCGCTTATGGACAAGACTTCAACGCTTATCGGTCCTCTTACTTTCGGGCTTGTATCATGGCTCAGCGGTTCACAGAAATTAGCTGTGCTTTCAGTTGGACTTTTTTTCATAGTTGGTATGTTCCTATTAAAAAAAGTAAATGCAAAGGAGATTTTAATAAATGAGTGAAAACGAAGAATTAATTGTTTCCCCTAATAAAGAACTTGATCACCTGATTAAGCTTCTCGATGACGAGGATGATAATATCTATTCAAGTGTAAAAGAACGGTTCCTTTCTTTCGGAAATCAAAGTGAGGATTTCCTGAAAAATTATCTGAATGATAAGAATATTCTGATCAATAAAAGAGCAAATGAGATAGTTTCAATCCTGAATTTCAAAAATCTTGAGAAAAAATTCTTCAGACTGAATCCCGAAAATAAAGATTTCCTTGAGGAAGCCGTGTTCCTGATTTCCTCTTACGGATATCCCGGTATAGATGCCGCGCATTACAGAAATATGATTTCCGATTATGCGGCTGTGATCAGACTTAACATAATTAAGAAATTCGGAAAAGCCGATCCTGAAAATCCACTGGACTATCTTGAAACGATCAATGATTTTCTTTTTAAAGATAAAATGTTCAGAGGAAATAATGATAATTATTATGACCCTGATAACAGTTTCCTGAATAAGGTTATTGATAATAAAACAGGTATTCCTATTACGCTGTCTGTAATTTATCTGCTGGTTTCAAGAAAGCTGAATCTGCCTGTCTATGGAATAAATATGCCGGGACATTTCCTGCTGAAGTATGAAAAGGAAAAAGTCGAATATTATATAGATCCATTTAACGGCGGAATTATTATATCAGGTCCGGAAGCTGAAAGATTCGCAAAGAACCTCGGCATACAGAAATCCGATTTTGACAAGATTCCTTATCTCAACAAAACCACCGATTTGGAAATCATTCTCAGGATCCTCAGAAATCTGATCGAGATTTATAAAAAGGAAGAAGAGCTTAAAGCCTCTCAAATCGATAAACTAATGAATTCTCTGGTAAGATAATTATGAAATTTATCCTTCAGAACATTACAGGGAAAAGTAAATTTATTATTAAATTTACTTTTCTTTTTTTACTTCTTTTTTCCCCGGCAATATTAAAAGCCGGGGATGAAATAGAAATAGTGGAAAGCGCTCCGGCGGAAACTGTATATGAAAATTCTCCTGTGTCTAAATCCTTTGATGTGTGGATGAAGATGATAAAGGATGCGGGGGAAACAATTGATATTGAAACTTTCTATTTCGCAGATGAAAAAAATGAACCTCTTGAAAAAATCATTGATGCGTTAAAACAATCCGCCGCTAAAGGTGTAAAGATAAGAATTATAGTCGATTCTTCCTTTTATTCAAGAAATGATAAATCAGTTGACAGTCTGGAGGGAATAGAAAACATTTCGATCAGAAAAATTCCTTTCGGCAATCTCGGAGGAGGTGTTATGCATGCAAAATTTTTTATTGTTGATAATGAAAATCTTTTCATGGGAAGTCAGAATTTTGACTGGAGAGCTTTAAAGCATATTCATGAGATGGGAGTCCGTGTGAAAAACAAGATCATTGCGGGAACATTCGCTGAAGTTTTTGAGACAGACTGGAAACTCTGCGAAGGTAATGCTTACGGACTCATGAATCAAAAAGCTGTTGTCATTTCAAATTCAGAAAATCCTGTCACTGTCAATTCCGATAAATACGGGAAAGTTGTTGTGTATCCTGCTTTCAGTCCGCCGCAGTATAATTTCCCCGGACTGAGTACTGAAGAAAATGAGTTAATTAAGATCATAGAAAATACCAGAGACAGATTAAACATTCAGATATATTCATTTTCAGATAAAGAAAAATCCGACACAGCAAAATTTGACGTAATATCAAACGCTCTGAAAAGAGCGGGTGAAAGGGGAGTGAAGATCAGAATTATTATACCTGACTGGGCAATGAAAGATTATTCCGAAGAATTTTTAAAAGATCTTTCCCTGTCAGAAAACATTGAAATAAAAATTTCCTCAATACCTCTTTTCAGCGGGGGATTTATACCTTACTCAAGGGTTGACCATTCCAAATATTTTATCTCAGATAATGACCTTTCCTGGATCAGCACTTCCAACTGGGAATCCGGTTACTTCAGAAATTCCAGGAATGCAACTCTGGTAATTAAAAATCCTGAAGTAAACAAAGAACTTCTCGGTGTCTTTGAACTGGGCTGGACAAGTCCATACACAGAAAAAATTGACGTTAATAAAAAATACGAATCTGTAAAAAGAAATTGATGCGTCTTTAAAATTTCTTTCCTTTCCTTTCTTTTTCTTACCATGTTCTACCCTTAGAAATTAAGACAAACTTTGTTCAATCATAAATTAGTAATGATAAATGATAAATGATAAATGATAAATGATAAATGATAAATGATAAATGATAAATGATAAATGATAAATGATAAATGATAAATGATAAATGATAAATGATAAATGATGAATGATAAATGATAAATGATAAATGATAAATGATAAATGATTAATGATTAATGATAAATGATAAATGATAAATGATTAATGATTAATGATTAATGATTAATGATTAATGATTAATGATTAATGATTAATGATTAATGATTAATGGTAATTGATAAATGATAAATGATAAATGATAAATGATTAAGTTTCAGAAAAGTCAAGGACTCTATGTGCCTATTTTTCTATGTGCCTATGTTTCTATGTGTCTATGTGGTTAAAAAAAAACCTGCTTTTGTTAAAAGCAGGTTTCTCACAGTGCCCGGGATCGGAATCGAACCGATACTGCCCTTGCAGGCAACAGGATTTTAAGTCCTGCGCGTCTACCAGTTCCGCCACCCGGGCGGTAATTTTATTTAAGAATCAAAATACTATCTTTTGGTTTCATTTTCTACTTAAAAATGAATAAAGATGGATAGAATAAATTTCTTTTCCGGATTTCCAGGTTTCTAAAAGTAAGAATTGTTAAATTGTTTTAATTAATAAAAACCAATAAGTTAATAACCTATTTCTATTTTAAATGAGTAAATTTAAATTCAGGACCGGATTTGGTTACGATGTTCACAGATTTTCAGAAGACAGAAAGCTGATACTCGGAGGAGTAGAGATTCCAAATGACAGGGGATTAGCCGGTCATTCTGACGCCGATGTTCTGCTGCATTCAGTCTGTGATGCAATGCTCGGAGCTGCCGGATTCAAGGATATCGGTCATCAGTTCCCGGACACTGACAGCAATTTTAAGGATATCTCCAGCCTTGTCCTTCTTGAAAGATGTTTCGAACTTATAAAATCCAATGGATGGGAAGTTGTGAATCTTGACTGCGCATTGCTTCTTGAAAAGCCAAAGATTTACAAATATACTGATGAAATGAAAAAAAACATATCCGGTGTAATTTTAACTGAAGACATTTCAATAAAAGCAACTACTTCTGAAGGTATAGGTTTCATAGGAAGGGAAGAAGGCTGCGCTGCCTATTCTGTAATTCTTTTGCATAAAGATTAAAAGTACTTGGAAATAATACAAAATATAGATGCATTTCTTTTCCATTTTATAAACAGAACGCTTGCCAATTCTGTAACTGACAGACTTATGCCTTTTATTACTGAAAGGAATAACTGGTTTATCTTCTATGTTTTGATCTGGCTTTACCTGATGTTAAAAGGGGGAAGAAAAGGAAAGGTTGCGGGGATTCTTGTTCTGATACTAATTTTAATAACCGATCAGTTTGCGAATAATGTTCTGAAAATGTATTTCCAGAGGATAAGACCGTGTCACGTTCTGACAGACGTAAATATACTTATCAACTGTTCGGAATCCTATTCCTTTCCGTCAAATCATGCCGTAAACAATTTTGCCGCTGCATACTTTTTTTCTTACTTTTATCCTGATGTAAAATATTTTCTGTATTCGGGAGCTGCTGTTATATCGATCTCCAGGGTCATGTGCGGAGTTCATTATCCGTTTGATATCTTGGCAGGAGCAGTTGTAGGGATTTTATTTGCAATGCTTATTATTTATCTGTGGAAATTATTCAACGGTAAATTTCATATTCTTATACCATCTGAAACTAAAACATAATTTGGAAAGCAAAATAAAAATATCTGAAAAGGGTTTGTTATTTAAAATATTAATTCCGCTTTCAGGTATTTTCTACGGTTTATCTTTCCCGCCTGTAAATTTACACTATCTGATCTTTGTTTCATTTGCAGTCCAGATATTTATTGTCAGCAGATCTCAGAATCTCAGGTCTGCATTTATCAGATCGTACATGATATTCTTTATCGCCTCGCTTACTGCTGTATCCTGGATATCTCTCAGCGGAATGAGGGAAAATGCCGACAGGTTCCTTATAGCAGGGGGAATATTTGTCTTACTTGTTTACCCTCTTTTTTTTGTAATGCCGTTAATTGTATTTTATAAAATTAAGAACAGATTCAAATTCAGATACGGTTATCTTTTTTCCCTTATTCTTTTTCCCTTTATATGGACAGGCTTTGAATATGTCTCCACCATAGGTCAGATGAATTTTCCATGGCTCTTTGCGGGCAACACGCTCACGTATAACCCTTCGAAAATACAGTATGCGGAAATCACGGGAGTATTCGGCGTTTCCTTCTGGGTCTGTCTGGTTTCTGTAATTTTGTATATGCTGTATTTCAGTATATTCGAAAAGAAAAAATCCCCTTTTTCGGCTGGTAATATTTTACTTGCCGCAGTATTAATACTTATTTACTTCCTGCCTGATCTTTACAATTCGGAATATTCCAATGGAAAGAATACTTCCCCATCAGGAAGTATCAAAATCGGTATTATTCAGCCTGATGTAAATCCCTGGATCAAATGGGGAGGCAAGCAGAATGATCTGATAGAGGATTATGTGTCTCAGATTCTCAGGCTTCATAATGAACATCCTGATGCGGGGCTTATAATTCTCCCTGAAACAGCTCTTCCTTATTATTTCAGAGAAAGATATTTTGATGATAAATATTTAATGTTAAAAAATGTATGTGACAGCATAAAAACTCCTATACTTATCGGAACTCCGGATCTGGAATATTATCCCGATACCGCAGATGTGCCTTCCGATGCAAAAATAATGAGATCAACAGGAAAAAAATATGATACATTTAACAGCGCTGTTCTCTTTGAACCGGGAAAAGAAAAAGACGAATATCAGAAACACAGAAAAATAAAACTTGTTATCGGAAGTGAAAGGATGCCGTATCAGGAAGTCCTGCCGTTCACAAAAAGTCTTATAGAATGGGGCGTTGGTCTCAGCAGCTGGCAGATCGGCCGTGATACAAATAATTTCTCGCTAGGGAACAATGTTACATTTAACACCGCAATATGTTATGAATCTGTTTATCCGGAGTTTTTCTCCCGCTTTGTAAAAAAAGGCGCGGATTTTTGTGTGATAATTACTAATGACGGATGGTGGGGAAGTCTTTTCGGAACTTACCAGCATAATCAGTTTGCGGTATTCAGAGCAATTGAAAACAGAAGATGGATCGCCAGATGTGCCAATACAGGAATATCGGATTTTATTTCGCCTTACGGAGAGATGTTTCAGCAGACGAAGATAAATGAAAAAGCGATTATCGTAAGGGACATTGATCTGATGAATGTTGAAACATTCTATTCGCAGAACGGAGATTTATTAGCAAGATACTGTCTTTATTTTTCACTACTGATTTTTATTTTTAGTTTCTTCATCAGAATCAAAAACCGGTTATCCCCATAGATTTTTTTTTGGCGGAATCTTTTCATTCTTTACTATCTCATTGTGAAGATCTATAAGTTTATCAGAGATCAGTCTTTTTTCGGGAATGTCATTATTGACTTCTGAATCCGTATAGTCTCCTGAATCAAAATCTTTCAGACCAGACTTTTTGTAAATCTGTTCCAGTTTATTCCTGTCGTAAACTCTTCTTTCAGGAGAAAGAAATTCATAAAGTTTGTTCATTTTAGAATCCAGATTGCCGGATGATTTAAAGCTTATCCACTGACAATCGGAACCGTCAGGCATTACCGATCTCAATTGAAATTCTCCGAATGATTTCAGCTTTACTATATCTCCTGAAAAAATACTTTCAGAAATATTTCTAAGCATGGAATTGATAATTAATTCGGATTCCTGACGGCTTAAACCGCAGGTTATTGAAACCCCCGATATTAATTCAGTCCTGTTCATACAATGCCCCTCTGATTCCTTATCAGTGAATCAAATTCAATTTTAACAGAAGGAGGATTTATTGCTACAAAAGATCCGTCATTGAATATTTCAACACCGCGGTTTTTCGGGAAGAATTTTCCGAATTCCTCTATATTAACTTCATTGCCTTTGATCAATTCCTGCGAGATCAGATCAAAAGCTGTCTCAACGGCATTCCTGCATGACTTCTTTTTAAATCCCGTTTCAGCGCTGATTTTTTTTATAAGTTCTTTTCTATTCATAAGTAAAAATGTGTCTGATGTTTTTTATAAGCATTTCTAAATATTTCCTGTCCGTCTCATCGAAATCAGAGTAATTTCCGCTGTCTATATCAAGCACTGCCGAAACAAATCCGTCTTTTGAGACCGGAACGACTATCTCGGATTTTGACAGCGGGTCGCAGACTATATGCCCCGGAAATTCGTCTACATTACTGACTATAACAGTCTCATTTCCGGCTGCCGCCTTTCCACACACTCCTTTGCCTATTGTTATCCGCGTGCATGCAACTCTTCCCTGGAATGGACCCAGAACAAGCTCACCGGAAATTTTTATGTCTCTTAAGTAAAAACCAACCCATAAAAAATTTTCAAAAGAATATTTCAGCGCAGCGCAGATATTTGCAAGATTGGCAGTAAGGTTGTTCTCTCCTTCTATCAGTGAATTTATCTGCGGGAGAAGTGAAGTGTATATTCCGCTTTTTTCCGTACTTAATGGTGTCTCAATTGTAAATGCCAATTTACTGTTTTATTAATTTTTCAAAATCATTCTCTTCAAGAATTTTTACTCCGAACGCTTTAGCTTTTTCCAGTTTGCTTCCCGCTTCGGATCCTGCCAGAACATAATCAGTTTTTTTGCTTACAGATGAACTTACTCTTCCTCCGCGATCTTCAATTATTCTCTGAGCCTCTTCGCGTTTGTATTTTTCAAGGGTTCCGGTCAGGACGAATATTTTATTGTTTATATTTTCATTGATCTTCTCATTTCCGGATTTTTTTTCGGTCTCAAATTTTAATCCGGCTTTTCTGAGTCTTTCTATGTTCTTGAGATTTTTTTTGTCTTTAAAAAATTTAACTACACTCTCGGCTATCTTTGGTCCGATCTCGTGAATTTTTGTGATCTCTTCTTCACCGGCAGCAATTAAATTATCTATACTGCCGAAATTTTTTGCCAGGATCTTTGATGTTCTCTCTCCTATATGTCTTATCCCAAGCGCAAAAAGAACTTTGTCAAATGGTTTTTCCTTTGATAATTCAACGGCTTTCAGAATGTTGTCAGTACTTTTTTCACCGAATCTTTCTGTATCGGTTATTTCCTTCTTGTGTTTGTAAAGATCATAGATGTCAGAATAATTATTCAAAAAACCTTTCTGATTGAATATCTCAATGATGCTCGTTCCAAGACCTTCTATATCCATCGCATTTCTGTGAACGAAATGCTCTATCCTTCCAAGTACCTGTGCAGGACAGTTATAATTTGGACAGTAGTAATAGACTTCATCTTCCGGTTTTTCAAGCCTTGTTCTGCAGACAGGACAATTGTCAGGCACTTTATAAGGCTTTGAATCTTTTTTCCGCTTTTCAGTGATCACCTCTAGAACTTTCGGTATCACATCACCGCCTTTTTCTATTTTTACATAATCACCTTCACGGATATCTTTTCTTTTTATCTCGTCAAAGTTATGAAGCGTTGCACGGGAAATTGTTGACCCGGCAAGAAAAACCGGCTGAAGATCCGCAACCGGTGTAATAGTCCCGATCCTTCCGACCTGACAGAATATTTTGTTTACTTTTGTTACCGCTTCCTTTGCCTTGAATTTATATGCTACTGCCCATCTCGGAGATCTCGATACACTGCCGAGTATTTCCTGCTGTGAAAGAAGGTTTACCTTTACAACAACTCCGTCTATTTCATATTCAAGATCGTCTCTAAGTAATTCTATCTTATCACAGAACTTTTTTACTTCCTCTATGTTCTTTGCCTTTTCAGTTCTGCCGTTTACAGGAAATTTTAAATCCTTCAGAATTGCCAGTCCTTCTTCATGTGATTTTAAATCAACTTCACTGCTGTAAAAATAGTACGAAAAAAAATTCAGAGGTCTTGAAGCCACTAAATCAGTGTTTTTTAATTTAAGTGTACCTGCAGCAGTGTTGCGGGCATTTGCGAATATCTTCTCTCCTTTAAGTTCCTGTTCCTCATTGATCTTTATGAAATCATCCTTGCAGATAAAAACTTCTCCCCGGACTTCAAAATTTTTTATTTTTCCTGAATTTACAGACAAAGGAATTGACCGGATGGTTTTAAGATTCTGAGTAACATCATCTCCCTTGAATCCGTCGCCGCGGGTGGCTCCGGTTACTAACATGCCGTTGCTGTAGATCAGAGAAATAGCAATACCGTCGAATTTCAGCTCGCAGATATATTCGTAATTCCTTTTTTCAAGAAGACCGGAAACCCTGTTGTCAAATTCAATTAACTCTTCAAAATTATAAGAATTTGAAAGCGAAAGCATCGGGATATTATGCTCTACAGTCCTGAAATTTACAGTGGGTTTCCCTGAAACTCTCTGAGTCGGCGAGTCGGGTGTTATCAGCTCCGGATATTTTTTCTCAAGTTCTGAAAGCTCATTTAAATACTTATCGTATGTAAAGTCATCAATATCCGGATCAGCAAGCGTGTAATACCTGTAATCTGCATCGGCAATTTTTTCTTTCAGAGTCCGGATTTTCTTTAAAATGTCAGGAGATGCAGACATTGGTATAAATTAGATTTATTTTGTTTTATTCTGTACCTGCTTTATCTGTCAGGCTTTTTGTAATCTTGACATTGTTCAGAATTGCATCCTTAAAGCTTACCGGTTTACCGTCCACCGATAACTTTATGTTTTTTGCATATCTTGTAGTAAGGTAAAATGATTTTGCAGCTTTAAAAGTCTTTACATCTCCAGTTTCAGTGACTACTCTTTCCGGCGTATCATAATTGGTTGAATCAGATGAAATAAAAAAAACGCAATAACCTGTGGTGGTTACTTTTAAAGAAATGGAATCTGTAACTGCGGCATTATTTTCTCCGGCTTTTTTTACGGAATCCAGAATTTCCTCTTCCGTTTTTTTTCCGAGTAATTTCTTTTCCTGTTCCTTAACCACGTCGTCAAAATTCTGTCTGATTATTTCAGGATTTTCGTTCCTGCCTTCGAGAAATAAAATGTTTACCAGTGAATATATGCCCGCAAGGACAAGCAGGACAAAAACCGTCATAAAAATATTCCTGAATATACGGGAATTCAAAAATGAGAATGAAAATGATTTTTTTGCCGGCGGCATGGTGTATTGTTTTACGGATTTTTCATCAAGAGATTTCAAAGGTAATCTTTCTTTCCTTAATTTCCGTTCATTCTCCCTTTTCTCCGGCTGTTTAGATACTTTCGGTTCACTAACCGTAATTGTTTTTATTCTCTTTGGTTCCGATGAATCAGATTTTCCTGTTTTGGGAATTTCCTTTCCGGCTGGTTCTTCTTCAGCTTTGTCTTTTAATTCAATGGTTATTGTTTTCTCTGAACTCTCTTCGGGTTCTCTGACATTAGTTTCTCTGATTTCCGGTTCTTTTTCCCTGATCTCTCTTTCAGGACGGTTGGATTTATATTTGCCGCTTCTGGCAAGATCATAATCAAATAAAACTTCCTCGACGTCAAGGTCAAGACAGCTTATATACTGTTTGAGAAACGCTCTTATATATGCCTGTGGCTGAAAATTAAATTCTCCGTTTTCAAGGTTTTCCAGTACGGATATATTTAACCGGGTGTGCTGTGAAATTGATTTTAATGAGATATTCTTTTCCTCACGAATGGCTTTCAGATCTTCTGCAAATGTTTTTAACATGTATGTTTATTTTATGCAAGTTATCTGAAATTAAGAAAAATTTAAAGTATATAATGAACTCAATTAAAAATAAAAAATTGAAAATTATAAATAGTCCTGATAAGGAATGAATACATTAAACCAATAGGTAAGTATTTTCCATAGCTTTGAATATACTGAAATCTGAATTCAGCGGAAAAATTTTTTGCAGCCGCAATTTTTAAAAATCAAACTTGTCCACAAGCTGATCATCAATAAAAACTCTTATCTGAAAAGTGTTTTTATTCTGGACTTTACCGTCAGCCCCGACTGTTGTACCGGTGCTCTTGTAGCCGTTCATAACAACCTTCTTTCCCTTGTATTTCGCAGTCTTTTCAAAATTATCGCCAAGGAAAGGAAAGGAAGCGGACATTACATTCGTTCCGTTAATTTTGCAGATGAATTCTTCGGTCAGACCGTCTTTCTTTGTTACATCGATTTTCCATCCCTCTTCTCCATCACCCGGTTTATACATTGTGGACTGGGAAGAAGAACATCCGGTCATGAAAATTAATGTGATAAGCAGAATTAAATTTGCGGAGACTGTTTTCATCTTATTTATATTAATAATATTAATTATTATTAGTTAATGGAATGATCAGTAATAAACTTCAGCCCGGCAAATTTTCTGCCGGAAAAATATTATCTGAATGAAAAAAATAAAAAATGAATCCGGAGCTTAAAATTATTTACCGGTCTCAAGCGGTAAGTTTTCAGACTGCCATTCTGATAAACCGCCTTCAATATTGTGCGCTTCCCGGAAACCCATATCCTTCATGTATTTTACTGTAACTTCACTTCTTCCGCCTGATTGACAGTAGACGATGTACTTTTTATCTTTAGCCAGTTCTGCCAGCTGATCCTTGAAATTCCTGTCAATGAAATTGATCTGTCTGCTTCCCGAAAGATGACCTGAATTGTATTCCCGCGGAGATCTAACATCGAGCAGTACCAGGTCATCACTGTTTCGGTCTTTCTTCAGAATATCATATGCTTCTGACACAGAATATGCGCTGAAATTTTCATTTGATTGTATGTTATCGGTTTGTCCGGAATTATTTTTTCCGTTGTTTGTTTTTAGATCACTTTTGTTTTTATCCGAGCAAGCTGTTAATAATACAGCCGATAAAATGATTATAAAAGACCTGATTAGATTTTTGTGATTAATGATATATCTCCTTTTTCTTTTTTAAATTTAGTATAAATAAAATAACTCATTAACTTTTAATATAAAATTTAAAATGATATAAGAAATATTATTATGCTGCAATTGTGTCTAATACGTTTAGTTTAAGAAATCATAATTTACTGGAGTATACTTACTTTCTTTTGTACGACCAAAAGAAAG
>JAFDZR010000039.1:2390-20897 GCA_018266875.1 Bacteroidota bacterium | reverse complement strand
CCGTCTTTTTAAAACCAGTTTTATTAAGGCACCTGCTATATCTGCTGATATTGGTCTTAGTGAGCGCAGCGTGCGTGAACTACAACAAACGGAGACTTGTCTAAAAATTCGTTAAGCTGTAAACTTCTCCGGCACGGATGTTGGTGACCAAATAGTTTGCTTGAGTCGGGCAGATATAATTAAGTTTTGTAGTACAAACTATTTGGAACACCAACATAGGCACAAGCTGCAAACTTTTTCGGCACGGATGTTGGTGACCAAATAGTTTGCTCGAATAGAGCAGATATGATAAGGTTTTATATTGCAAACTATTTGGAACACCAACATAGGCACGAAACGGCACAAATATTTCTATCGAATTCATTTCTAAATAATTTCAATCACCGTGCTAAAACCCCACCCTGCCCGCCCCTTTGAAAAGAAAGGGGAGGGAGATTATTTTCGCCGGCAGAGATGTTGGTGGCCAAAAGTTTGCTTGAGTTGGGCTGATAAATTTAAGTCTTGCAGAGTAACCTTTTTAGAATACCTGCAACAGCTGCTAAATATATTGTCCGCATGCATTTAATTTGTATAAAATTGTCCGGGCAGTATTGTACAAGTATTTTTTTATAAATGATTTGATTATATTTGCTGAAATTATTTAAGTGGAGATTCAATTGCAGAATGTACAAAACAAATTCCAGCTGAAATATCCTCTTGCATTTTATTTTACGAAATATAATACTCATACAACATCAGAACACTTTTTAAATTATTCAAAAGAAAAAACAGTAATTTGTTTTGATCTTGAAGACAGCGCCAATTGCTGGCTCAATAAAGAAAACAATGCATTTTTAAAAAATGAAAAAAGAAAAATCCTCACTTCATTGTTATCCGAGTGGGGGAATAAACTGACAGAAACAAAAACCGGAGTGAGGATAAACACATCAGGTTCACCGGAACAACTTAAGGACATTTGTGCGCTTAAGCAGATTACAAATATCAGTTTTATAATAATTCCAAAAGTTAATTCTGTATCGGATATCGAAACTACAATTGAAAATCTATTAAAAAACAATTTAATATTCAGTGAAATCATACCTGTGATTGAATCAAAAGAAGGGTTAAGTAATCTTAATGTAATTCTTAAAACTTTTCCGCAAATCAGAAAAATATTTTTCGGTCACTATGATTATAATTTAGATATAAAAGCTTTTCCTTTCTTTCATCAAAACAGTATTGAATACTGGAAGTGGGTATTAAAATTGATTGAGATCTCCAAACTTCATAATGTTCTTTTTATCAATTCACCATATACAAAACTGAATGATCAGAGTTATTTTAAGTCCATGCTGAAATATTTATCTACTATTACAAAAGGTGAATTCGGTCAGGCAACAATGAATTCAGCCCAGACACATTCCTGTAATGAGTTTCAGAGCTCTGAAAGCACTCAAGTTGAAAGCATTGCACGAAACAGGCATACCTATAGATATGACCAACAAGATTTAAAAAACATAATTGAAACATTTGAAAATGAAAATAACGGAATGGCATTTTCTTTGATCAAAGATAATGAAATTCTTTCACCTCATGAATATGAATGTGCCAAATATCACCTGGAAAGATCAGGAGATTATTCAGTAAACTTATTATTTGTCGGTGGATGTTTTCCCGTTCAATATAATATTTTTCCGGAAGATACATTCCATTTTTTACTGAAAAAAAGAATTGAAGAGAATAAGGGAATCAATTTAAATGTGGATATAATCAGATATGAAAGATTCAAAAAATGTTTTGAGAAAATAAAGTTGCTGAATGCAAAGCAGGAAATGAAATACATTGTGTTTCATATCAGACATGAACCGATTCTAAGGCTGATTAAATTTATTTATAAATATCAGGATGATGAATTCAGGAAACGATGGTCAGTTAATCTTTCATTTTTACAGGATTCGAATCCGGAGAAATTTGACATGATGAATTTAGTCAGACACAATAATCCCAATAGGAAATCCAAAACATTTCTAAAGAGTACATTTATAAATGCCAATTATCTGTCAGGATGGGCAGCAGGGAACTTCAGATCAGCTATTAGAAAATATTTTGAAATGATAAAACAGTTGATAGAATTCTGTAATGATAATAAAATAAAATTATTTATTATTGGACCTCCGAAGAGGATTGAATTTATATCAGAATATTTTATTTCCGTTAAACTTGAAAAATATTTTACAAAAGAATTACAAAAGTTAAATGTGGATTACATCAACGGATTTGTAGATCATAAAGTGGGGGATTTAAGATATTTCAATGAAGACGGAAAGCATGCAACTGAGGAATATCATAAATTAATTGCAGACGCTTTGTATGAAAAAATAAGTACTGACTTGAACGGTATTTAGGATTAGTATCCTTCTGACATTATTCGTGTTTTCAAAAAGTTTGCCTGAATGACAGTTGAATATTACTTAAGATCTAAAGCAAACTTTTTGATCACCAACAACAGAATCTGCAGCGCACCTCTCCCGAATTGTCTGAACCATGATTTACATGATTATAAGGATTACTTGACCAATGATCTTTGAAATTATTTAAATATTAATTCAAGTAATCCTTTCATCCTTTAATCCCGGTTCAGACTTCAGCAGACTTCGCCGGCACGGTTGTTGGTGGCCAAAAAGTTTGCTTGAGTGAAGAATCAAAATTAAATATCAGTAAATGCAAACTTTTCGGAACGCCAACGACGGCGGAATATATGTCAGTTATTTTCTGCGGCGCAGAGTCCGAAAGGCACGTGACTCTGCGCGGACGGGATAATTTTATATTTAACATTTTAAATTTCCTGCAATTCAATATTTAAATCTCTTACTTGATTTCTAAAAAGTAATTATTTAGCTTGATGCAGTCTCAGCTGTAACAGAATAATAAATCATCTGAATATTTTTAATATTTATCATGAAAAAAATATTTTTAACATTGCTGTTTCTGTTCATCACATCAGTTTCATTCTCTCAGTCTGCAGCAGATTTAACGGGAAACTGGAAAGAATATGTAAAAGCTTCCGGGTTCAAGGAGAACAATATCACCCCCACGTATATGATCCTGAATGAAGATTTTACATTCATAAGAGGAATTGATTCTGCCGCATCCGATCCGATGAAGGAAACTTCTACCGGAAAATGGAGTCTTACGGATGATGGTCTCATAAAGATCATTCCCGATGATACGGCTTCGGAGATCCGCTATTATAAACCTTCCGGTGAGAACAGATATAAATATGAATTTACCGAAAAGGACGGAAAGAAAGTCAGGGTTCAAATGCTTGAAATGGATATCTTTATGGAAAAAATTCCGGCAGATCCATCAAGGTAAAATTTCTTTTGGCGCCGGCTGTCCTGTAATTTGGGAATTGCAGGAGTTTTTACCTCGTTCCCAATCTCCTGATTGGGAACGGCATTTCCGCCGTTGCCGGTGTTTTCAAAAAGTTTCCCGACGGCGGTTAAAAGGCGGTGGTTTGTGATCCAAAGACAGTCTTATGCTCCGAAACCCGCCCGAACGCAATGCCCGGACCCGTTAACGGCAAATATAGCAGAACAACCGCAATAACTGACCGAAAGATAAAAAATGGATGCAGGCTTAAAAAACAAACTTAAGCTTTGGGATGGTGTTCATATTCAATACTTAATGGAACTGTATGAAGTAAATTCTTCGGATTTGGATTTCCAGTTAGTTTCAGCCCTTCCTAAGCCGGGGATTGGGAAGGAGTGAGCAATGTTCACAATCGGGAGACAGGGAACAAGGATGTAAAAATATATTGTACTTACGGGCAACTTTAAATATCTTTGAATGTGACGAAAAAACATAAACAAAGGAAGATCATTTTTTACAAGAATTATTTTCAGGATTTTTTTGTAAAACAGAGAGACAAAGTTAAAGATAAAATAATCTGGACTTTTGATTTGATTGAAGAACTTCAAAAAGTACCTGTAATGTATCTCAAACACATTGATAATACTAAAGGATTATATGAAATTAGAGTACAATCCGGCGGAGATATTTTTCGGATCTTTTGTTTTTTTGATAAAGAACAATTAGTCGTTATAGCTAATGACTTTCAAAAGAAATCACAAAAGACTCCAAAATATGAAATTGAAAAAGCACTTAAAATAAAAAAAGAATATGAAAACGAAAAAAAGTAAAGTTTTGACACTTGAACAGTTTAAGGAAAAACATTACGGCAAACCCGGAGCTGCAAAACGTGATAAGCTTGAAGCAGGTTACGAGAATTTTAAAATCGGAGTTTTATTATTTGAAGCACGGCGTGAAAAAGGATTAACACAAGAAGAGCTTGCTGAGAAAGTGGGTACGACTAAATCCTATATTTCAAAAATTGAGAACAACGTTAAAGAAGTTCGTATCTCAACACTTCAAAAAATTGTTGAACTCGGTTTTGACGGACAGCTTCAGTTATCAATAAAGCTGTAATTCTATCTGCAGAAAAATTCCGCCGTTGCCTGTGTTTTCAAAAAGTTTGCCTGAGAATCAGTTGAAAATAACATCAAATCTTAAGCAAACTTTTTGATCACCGGCAACAAACGGAAACCTGAATCCTGAAGCTGTAAAACAATAAGCAGCGATAGAACATACCGCTCTTGATCTTGAAAAATAAACCCCTTGTAAAATATAAACTTTACATTTCCGCCGTTACCGGTGTTTATAAAAAATTTTCCGGAGGTTAAGTTGAATATTAGCAGACATATTACACAAACTTCCCGCCGTCGTCGGTGTTCCCGAAAGTTTGCCTGAGTAAATACTATCACTAAGAAAAAAACCAAATGCAAACTTTCGGGTCACCAACAACAATACCCAACAAAAGGCAGAACCACTTTCAATATTTGTATAGATTTTGACTTCTCAAATTTTTAGTCTCCTGCAAATTACATCTATGTATTTCGATATGAATCTAAGGAGTATTTATGTGGAGTATTGTTTTTAATGCAGATTTACTTTGACAGGTTCTGTTGTTGGTGACCAAAAAGTTTGCACAAAGAGTGTAATAAATTTTTTAAATTAGATTATGCAAACTTTTTGATTACCTACAGCAAACGGAGTCCTGACTCCTGAAGCTGTAAGAAAATAAACAGCGATAAGACCTGCCGCTGATCATCTGTAAAAATAGACCTCTTGTAAAATATAGACTGCGGAATTGATTTAAATCGGTTTTATAATAAAACAGAAGAATATGATGATAAAGAATTTCTTTTTCTTTACTGCCACTGATCCTGAATGGAAAACTTTATGGATGTATGAATTGAACTGAATATACTTTCTTTCAGCTGCAGCAGAGTTGGTGGTGACCAAAAAGTCTGCTCAAAAGGATTTCTGATTTTGAATTGAATAATATGCAAACTTTTTGGTGTACCGACAACGGCGGTGATTACTTTAACCAATTGTTTTAGCAGTCTGATCTGACTTAATCATCCCACCTTACATAAAGAAGCATGGTAGCGGCATGGCTTTTTGCAAATACATCCACTCCGGCCAGTCTGTTAATCCATCGAGCCTCGATTTCTTCAGCGGATTCGTCAATTATTTTATCGAGGAATACCTGGAACAGGAGATACTTATTATTCCAGCCGATTTTTTCGGCTGCAGAGGACATTACCTGCATCATATTTGTATTAGAATGAATACGTTTTACCGTTTCATATAAATCCTGGACGTATGCTTTTGTTTCTAATATGTCATTTCTATTTCCAACACTCGTTAAATGACCGCCTATAAATACGTCAAAATCGTAAGCAAGTATTTGATCAAATACCTTCATATAATCATTTACATTCATTGTTATGTCGAGATTCTTAAAAGGGACATAACCCGGTGCCAGAACATCTATTGCCATTAAAAATTTATCCTGAGGAACCGATATGAATAAATCTCCTTCATTTGAATGGTAATTCATGTGATTTGAAAGATAAATCTGTTTATCACCTTTTTTTAAGACCAATGCTCCTTCGAAAGTTCTGTTCGGTATCAATCTTTTAGAGTCATTCTTTTCTCTTAAAAAATCAGCCACTTTAGCCAGCGATATTATTTCTAAATTTTTAATATCCGATAAATAATGAGACCCTCCAATGTGATCCAAATGTCCATGTGAATAGATCAGGGTAGTAATAGATTTATCTGTGACTTCAGCAACTGCTTTTTGAATGTTTTGACCAAAACTTTCAGGCGCATCTATTAAAACAACACCATCAGAAGTAACAATCGCGGCTGATTGCCAGATACCGTCTGTAATAACATAAATATTTGGTTTTACTTCCTGAATGGCATAGCCTTTTTCGCTGCTCACGTTTATGGATCTGTCTAAAGTATTTTGCAATACCGGTTTGTAGCTTTCCAGTGATATTTGAGCGTTTACATTAATACTTAATGCTGCAATTGCAAACAGTATTATTAGAGTTTTCATTTTTTATGATTTTTAATTATTGAATAGTTTATTTTGTTTTATTGAACATATATCGAGCTATTTTCCAGCTGCCGTTTTCATTTTCAAAAACAAATAATTCTCTGTTTTCTTCCGGCATCGTTTCTCCATTTGCATGAATCAATACAGTGCCTTTTGAACTTGTTACCGCATATGCAAAATCATTTTCAACGGTGATCTCTTCTATGAAAAACTCAATGTTCAGTTGAATTTGAGAAAACACGTGGTCATAAGATTTTTTTATTTGCTCTCCGCCTATTGCGGAAGGTGCGCCGGCCGGCATAAAAATTCCATCTTTTGTATAAAGTGAAGTCGCTTTTTCTGAATTGGACGTGTTTAATGTTTCCTTATAGTTCATTAATAAAATTTCGATTTTCTGTTTTGCTGATTTTTCCATTTTTAATTTTTTTAAAAGGTTTGTATTTAATAGTTTTATGATTTACGCTGACAAAAATCTTTCAGCTTTATAATCAATAAAATTATCAATATATTTTTCATGCTTAATTTTATTAATTATTATTACTGTAAAATTATGGTAAATAGGAAAGATGTACCAATAAGGTACTTTAAGAAATACTCTTAATGTAGATTAAGATTTTGTGATTTGCTTGCGGATAGTACTTAAAAATTCAGGAGTCACTCCAAGAAAAGATGCGATTTGTACGTTCGAAATACGATTGAAAAAGTAGGGATAGCGTTTCATGAAATCCAGATAACGTTCTTCTGCTGTGCAGCTGATGTTTTGCAACACCCGTCTTTGGCAGGTTACTAAAGCATTTTCAGTAATGACTCTGAATAATCTGTTGAATTTCGGATGATTGACAAATAGATCAAGCTGGTCTTGCTTCTTTATCTGCAGAATTATAGAATCTTCAATAGCCTGAATGAATAATTTACTTGGTTCTCCTGTATGAAAACTTCCAATATCGCCTATCCACCAATTTTCAATTGCAAACTGAATGTTATGCTCTTTTCCTTTTTCATCAACAAAGTACATTCTGAAACAACCTTGAACTACAAATGTGTTTACTTTACACACATCTCCTTCCTGAAGAATAAACTGTCTGCGTTTAATTATGCGTTCCTTAAACGTTGTTCTTAAAGATTCTATTTCTTCACTAGCCAAAGGTAATATTTTTGAGAAATATTCTATTATTGGTTCTGCGCTCATATTTCCGGATTTACTGCAACAAATAAATATAAGCAATTAACTTTATATTTTATTCGTAAATCTTCACACCTGATAAGAGCATTTGTAATGTTTCTGATTTCATAATTTTCTCAGAATTTTGTAAGACATTTACTGTTTTTTAAAAAACTTCCGCTCGATCCCAAACTCCCTGCGCTGTCCGGAAAAGTTGGATTTACCTCAAAGACTCCAAGGACCGAAGTTAAAAATCATCAAAATATTCACCTTTGAGCCTTAGAGTCTTAGAGGCGATATTGAATAATAAATTTTATAATTTATTGAGTATTAGAATTAAACAAATAAACTTAAATTACTTGATCACATTGAATTTAATACACTAAATTTTTTATTCTCAATAAACTTTTATGAATTACATTCCCGCTCTCAAAAAAAGCGAACTGCCCGATAATTCCCGGCTTGTAAAAAAAGTAAACGGGAAAATGATTGTCTTTTTTAACTACAATAATAAGATATCCGCACTGGGAAATACCTGCCTTCACAAAGGCGGACCGATCGGGGAAGGAAGGATCTATCCCATTGAGAATGAAATGTATGTCGAATGTCCCTGGCACGGATGGCAGTATAATATTGTGACCGGAAAAGCTCCTTACGGCTTCGAAGACCAGCAGTCTGTCTATGAAATCAAGATAGAAAATGATGATGTGCTGATCTCGGAAATGCCCGTTGTTAAAGCCAGACCGGCGCAGCATAAGGATTACGCGCTCAATGATCTCAGGGATCTTCAGTATCAGACATCACCTGACTCTGTCAACGTACTGGGAATTTCCACTACCAATCTGAATAAAAATATTCCCAGAACAAGCACTTCGGAGACAGCTCTTGAACAGGCGTTAAGCTATGCCGGTAAAGAATTCAAAGCTAATACGAAACTAATTAAACTTCGTGATATTGAATTCAGGGCTTGCGAAGGTTATTACAGCAAACATGAAAGAGCGTGCACATGGCCATGCTCAATTTCCGAAATGGATCCGGAAGACGGAATGAATGACGTATACCGCGGACTTGTTCTGTGGGCTGACGTCGTGCTGGTCGCTACTCCCATAAGATGGGGAAACGCCTCTTCTCTTTATTACAAGATGTGCGAACGACTTAACTGCGTGCAGAATCAGATCACGCTTAATGATAAAATCCTCATCAGGAATAAAGTAGCGGGATTTATTATCACAGGAGGTCAGGACAATATTCAGCATGTTGCAGGTGTGATGAGCTGTTTTTTTACCGACCTTGGATTTTCTTTTCCTCCATTCAACTTTGTCGGATGGAGCCGCGGCTGGACTGCAGAGGACATGGAGCATAACGTGGAAGCATTTGTAAAATCAAACTACATAAAACGTTCCGTGAAAGAACTTGTCACCAACAGCATAAACATGAGTCTCAATTACAAGAAAATGGACTGCAGCGAACTGGACAGCCCGCTGCCGAAAAGAAAAGATCTCTCTGTTAAACAGGATCAGTGATCCGCATTTGTAATTATTCAGGCAAAAGAAACTTTAAAGAGTATATTTTTCTTTTCTCTTTAGTGAATTTCCTGCAGGAAAGAATATTCTAATTAAAATCGTATCCGAAAAATTCTTATTAATTAAATAACCTTATGAACACTTTAGCAATTTTATCTCAGATAATTATAGCCGTATCAATTTTTATTGTCTGGGTCCTGCGCTTTGATAACATAGTAAAAGAATTCAAACAGTATAAGCTTCCTGATATGGTCAGGAATCTTGTCGGAGCTGCAAAGATCTCGCTTGCAACTCTGCTCATTGCCGGGATATGGTATCCTTCGCTCGTTGCCGTTCCAGCTCTTGTAATGGCATTCCTGATGATATGCGCGCAGTGGGCTCATTTCAGCGTCAGGAATCCGTTCTCAAAACACATTCCTTCTTTAATACTTCTTCTGCTGTCGCTTTTTACGGCAGGTTACCATCTTGGAATGATAGGTTGAACATTCTTTATGTTCTGATATTTTTTTCGGGAATTTCGTTTATCGTTTACGGGATCCTTTCGTTCACATCACAGCATATGAACAGCGAGTTCAAAAGATTCGGTCTGGATAATTTCAGGAGACTCACGGGAGGACTTGAACTTCTCGGCGGTATCGGTCTGCTTACAGGATTCTCCTCACAGTCTGTATTGCTTATCTCATCCGGAGGGCTTGCTTTGCTGATGCTGCTGGGATTTGGAGTCAGGTTAAAAATAAAGGACGGGTTCCTGAATTCCTCGCCGGCATTATTCTTTATGATCTTAAATCTTTACATTTTTATTACTGTAATCAGATCGGTTTAAATCCGATTAGATCCGATTAGATCCGCTCCGGATCAGATCGGGTAAGTTCGTTATTGATGTTTCCGGTATTCAGAGTTCCGGCGGGTTCGAAGAGCATGACATGCACTTCTTCGGTGCTTCTTGGTCTGTGTTCAACGCCTTTGGGAATTATGATCATTTCCCCTTCATTTATTTCAAGCGTTTTATCCCTCAGGTCCATAAAGAATTTTCCTTTAACGACAAGAAACATCTCATCTTCATTCTCATGACTGTGCCAGACAAACTCGCCTTTGAATTTGCCAAGCTTCACATGCTGACCGTTGAGCTCCCCTATTATCTTCGGGCTGAAATATTCAGAGAACAAACTGAATTTTTCTTTTAAACTTATTACCTGCATATTTTTTTAAAATGATTTTTACTCAGGCAGTTTGATCTGCTTCAGTTCCGGAAACAATTCCGCAAAAGTCTTTTCACGGTAATCGAAAATTTCCTTTACTTTATTTTTTACAATGAGATTGTGAGGAATGAATTCAAGGATTCCGCCTCTTGAGAAATAATTTACTGTATCTGTCATTAAAGTATCATTCCCCGAAGGTTCAAACTTATGTTCATGTATCCAGATTTTATAAGGTCCTTTTATCTGCGTATCTTCAAATTTGTAGGGCGGTTCCCATTTAGTTATTTCGGTTTTCCATTTCATTGGAATACCGTTCAGCCGGATGACATAATCTATTAACGCGCCTTTTTTCATTTCGACAGGCAGAGGAGTCAGGATTTTGAATCCGAGAAACGGCGGAGTGATCTTGTTCAGATTTTCGGCTTTAGTGAAGAAATCAAAAACTTCTTCAACCGGTCTTTTGATTACTGTTTTCTTTTCGAGTATATGTGATTTCAATTTTGATTTAATTTCGCAGTGAATTTTCAACAGATCTTTTTCCGATCCTGAGCCAGGCTCTTTCATGAAGATAATAAAGGAGCATTTTGGTGAATACTTCTGTGAACCCTATTTCAAAAGCCCTGTTGATGCTTCCGGTTACAAAGTATGAAATAATAATAGTGTCAATAGTCCCGATCACTCTCCAGCTGATGCTCTTGGCAACGCTCTTCCAGTGTTTATCGGTATAAATAATGACTCCATTGATTTCGGATTCGATCTTTTTTCCGATGTGGAAAAAATTCCATAACCTTTCATGCAGATAATAAAGTATTAATTTCGTGATCAGTTCGATCCCGCCGATCTTTAATGCAGAGCTGATGTTTCCCGTGAAGAGCCATGCGAGAAAGATAGTGTCAAGAGTACCTATTATCCTCCAGGTAATTCCTTTTACAAGGCTGATCTTTTTAGAGTAAGTTAAACTCATAAGATCGCAAATCCGGAAAGATTAGTATATTTTATTGAATACACTTTGCAGCTGATTCATTAATAATGTCAGTAAAATATATATTTAAAAGTTTAAATTAAGTATTAATAATTGGAAAATATCAAAAGCCGATCTGAACATTAAAAGCATTTGATCTTTAATAAAAAACCCGGCAGTATATTACTTCGCCGGGTCAGAAAATATAATAATTAATATGATTTATTATTTCAGCAGGATCATTTTTTTAGTCTGCACGAAATCATTTACCTGAAGTTTGTAAAAATATATTCCGCTGTTTGAAACGGAACCGTCCCATTTCACTTCATAATTTCCCGGATTCTGGACTTCTTCAACAAGCGATGATACTTCCTTACCAAGAGAATTAAATACTTTAAGTGTTACATAACCCTGCTGCGGTATGGAATATTTTATTTTAGTAACAGGATTAAAGGGATTCGGATAATTCTGCGATAGATCAAAATCAGACGGAAGCAAAGTATTCAGCCCGGATATATTTACGGGTTTAGAAACAATGGCTGTATAAATTTCCATATTGAAACCGCCTGCTCTTTCATCCGTCCAGACAGGTACGATCCGGTCGCCCCGGAAATCTATTCCTATATAATCCCCGAAACGGACATCAGAGTTCGGCTGACTGGTCGGAGTCGGTACGGAACTAAGAACTGAATTTGAAAATGTCAGTCCACCGTCAGTTGAGACTGCAAGCCATGCTTCAATAATATTATTGGAGGAAGTATTTCTCGAATCGTAATATATAACTGCAATTTTTCCGGATTCATTAACGGCTATCCACGGCCAGCACTGGAGTTTATTGTTTCCTACCGGGTCATTGTTGACTCTTAAAGGAGAAGACCAGTTGGCTCCCCTGTTTGTAGATCTTGAGAAAAAAATATCCGGATCGCCGTTCCTGGCGTCACACCATACAAGATAAATATTTCCGTTATTAAGACCGCCTGAAACATCTGTCTCTATGGAAGGGAATGTAACTCCGCTGGAAGTTATGGTAATATTCGGAGTGCTTCCCTGCTGTATAACAACATCAGTTCCAAAACTGAGACCGCCGTTTGTTGATTTGTCAAAATAAATGAAATCCTCCGTAGCTGTTCCGCCAACCCAAGTAACATATATCTCGCCGTCAAGTCCGACAGCCAGATTGGATCCCTGACCGGGACTGGAAGGATCGGCAACCGCAACGGCATTATTCCAGTTTAATCCGGCATTTGTAGAACGGATAAGTTTTATACCGGAATTACCGCTGAATCTCGTCCAGCTTATATAAAGGTTGTTATAGTAAGGACTTCCCGGGACAAGATCGGATTTGATCCATTCCTTATCCTCTGTTCCGTCATTTGCTGCGAGAACTGCAGTGGGAAAAGTCTCTCCTCCGTCGGTGGATTTATACACTGCAAGACCGAGATTAACATTAACGCAGATCACAGCTATATAAAAATTACCTGCCGAATCCACGGCAACAACAGGATCACTGTTCTTGAAGAATCCGGGGATGAGAGTTGAATCAAGCAGTCTGCTTACTGACCATGTATCGCCCCCGTCAGTGGAAAAGCTGTATCCTACTCTCCTGTTCGCCGGACTTACTCCTTTTCTGAAATCTCTCCATGCGGCAACTACTCTGTTCGGGTCTTTTGTACTGATCTTTACGGAAGTCTCATTCTGCGGGAAACTGTCCCGCGATATATTGTAATTAATAAAAACAGAAGAAGTGAATTCAGGTTTATAATCGGAAAAAGTATTATTTCCTTTCCAGTTCATTTCAGCTATTTCTTCATGGGGCTTGGAAAATCTTTCGGGAACCTGTGAATAACTTTCGCCGGCAATAATAATTGACAGCAGCATCATAATTATGTGTCTCATGATTTTTTTAATTAATAATTATTTAGAGAATTTGTTGAACGCTATGGCTATCAGTCCGATTATCACTCCGAATATTATTCCTAAAAACGGACCGCTGAACAGCAGAATGTACTGCGGTTCCATTGCGGCAGGAATATTCTTGAGACCGTCAAGGGATGAAGGATTATTCTTCAGATAAGTATTAAAAAAGACGGACTGAATAACTGATGACAGTATTCCCATGAACAAGCCCGTGATAACCGAGTGAGTGAATATCAGCTTATTCATTTTTTTATGAATAACATATCCCGAAAAGACCCCGATTATCAGCCAGACAATTAATTCTATTGTCTGATTCACTATTCCGAATATCGAAAGAATCCCTACCAGTAATCCAAGAAGCGATAATTGTAAAATAACTTTCCAGTTCATATATAATATTTTAGTTTAAAGAAAAAATTTTAAATTTATATTAAAAGAGCTACTTAATTTTCATCAGAGAATCCAGCATATTTTTAGAATTCATATTGCCGGGATTTACTTCAGTTAAAATCTTAAGATATTCAATTGCTTTGGCACGGTCATTTTTTTTCAGATAGAATTCCACGAGTCCGTTGAGGGCATTAACATTTTTATTGCTGTATTTCAGCGCTTCCAGAAAATATTTTTCCGTCATCGCATCATCCTTCATTGCCGTATAACACATTGCAATATTATTGAGAAATCCGGATTTGCTGGCAGAATCCTTGTTGAGTTCAATTAACTTTTTCAGATCGGTGATTGCCTCATCATATTTCTTTTCATTAAAATTCCTGTAAGACTGCTGCTGCAGGAAACTGATCTGATATTCAACCGGATTAAGATCCGGTCCTGTGTTTCCGCCGGCTTTGAGCTTTTCAAGCATTGATGCTGATTCCTTATAATCGGGATAAACGTTCTGGAGTTTTTCCAGGACGGCAATTGCCTCATCCTTTTTCCCTTCCATATTATAAATGGTCGCAAGCTGATAATATCCGTCAGGCACAAGAGTATCTATGGCAATTCCTCTTTTAATTCTCATCTCGGCGGAGTCAAGCTTTCCTTCAAGCATATATACAAGTCCCAGATTATGATGAGCAAGTACGTTGTTGTCCCTTAATTCTATTGCGCGTTTGTATTTCTTTTTTGCTTCAGAATATTTTTGACTGTTTGAATACATATTACCCTCATTGACCAGTATCACAGATCCTTCATAACCAATTGCGGAGGAATATAAAGTTTCGTTCGTCTTCCAGTCTTCATTCCTTACATAAGTCAGATAAGCTAGCGATACAATAATAATGAATATGCCTATCAGCAGAATTCCCGTATCCCTTTTATTGCTGGCAAGCATAAACAGATGAGTGATCAGAACTGCAAGAGCAAACGACGTCATGTAAAGAAATCTTTCCGCCATAAGGTTCATAGTTGGGGCAATATTCATAACAGGCAGCAGACTCAAAAGAAAAAACAGAATACAGAAGGATATTATGCTGTCTTTCTTGTAGAAATAAAACGAAAGTCCCAGCATAACAAGTATAAATATCAATGAAAGAAGAGCGCTGAAATCAGTGATTGAGGATGAATCCGGCAGAACACCGTTGTAATGATAAAGCAGACCGAACGGAGCAAACAAAAGTCTGAAATAAACCGGAATAGTCTTTATCATTGTCCAGAAAACTGTATCCGTCCCCTTGTTGTAAAAATACAGATAAGTATCCCTGTCAGGAACACCGGAAAGTGCACTTTCTCTTATTATTACATAGACAACCGTCACAATAATAAAAAGCAGATAGGAAAGATAATTTTTCTTCAAATATTCCAGTCCTTTTTTTCTGTAAACAAGATCATAAAGCAGGATCACGGCAGGCATAGTCACGATCATTTCCTTTGACAGAAGTCCTGCGCAATAAAACACAAGAGACAGGGCCAGGTAAAGATAATTTTTCGGGGAATCATCATCGCCTGAATTTTCCTTATGACCGTGAATGATCACACCTGTATACATAATGTAAAAAAGGAATGAAGCAAAGAAGAACATTGTCACTATTGAGTCTGTCCTTCCGCTGACCCAGCTCACCGCTTCTGTATGAATTGGATGAACGGCAAATATAAGAGTTCCGAACAAAGAAAAAATATTCCTGTATTTGTATCTGTGGAAAAGGAGCGAAAGTATCCTGAACAGAAGCAGGCAGGAAATAATATGAATTATTACATTTGTCAGATGAAATCCATACGGATCAAGTCCCCATATGCTGTAATCAATTGCATAAGTTGAAGATACAATGGGTCTGTAATATTTTCCTATTACCTTATGAAATCCTTCCTCACCCGTGAAAAATTTAGGTATGTTCCCGGA
Source organism: Bacteroidota bacterium (assembly GCA_018266875.1). Lineage (GTDB taxonomy): Bacteria > Bacteroidota > Ignavibacteria > Tepidaquicellales > Tepidaquicellaceae > UBA2330. The sequence goes on along the minus strand of JAFDZR010000039.1, from coordinate 5,349 downwards.
GTTTTGTACAGTGGGATTATTTACAATTACATTTTCATCATCAAATACAAATTCATTCGACAGGGAATTGTAAAATACAATGTAGGTGACGGCAATTATTATAAGGTAGCAGTAAACAGGTCTGATCTTACTCATTAACCGGATTATATGTACTTAATTAACAAAAAAAATAATCTTCATTTAAACGAAAATAAAGATAATTTTATTCAATTAATCTGAAGATTTTTTTACTGTAAAATATTTACATGAATTTAAATCAGACAAATGCTTCCACGCTTTCATTTGACATGATCCTTTTCGGATTGTCTCTCGGCACTATTCTTCTCATGAAGTCAAAGAATAATTTAGTTGTGGTGCATGAAGGACAAATCCCTATATCCCCGTCCCATATCTCATCACAGAAAGCATCCGGTAAATTCCTGTGGATAATTTCAGTTGCTTTTTCATGAACATCCCAGATCCAGTCTGTATCGGGAGCTTCTTTACCCTCGTAATCCGTTCCAACCATCGGAACAAAAGGACTCATGATCGGCCAGATGCCTTCGGAAGATAAATAATCTATTCCCCCGAGAACTGACTCTTTGGGTTCAAGTCCGACTACAAAAGAGCTCAGAGCTCTTGCCGGCTTAAGAAGATCTCTCGCTTCTTTCAGGGATTGAATCCATCTTTCCCTTCCCACTCTTCTTGTCTTTCCGGGACAGATCTCATTGAATATTTTTTCATCCCATATTTCGAGATTGAATGCGACAGAGCTGATGCCGGTGCTGCAGAGATATTCCGTCTCTTCAATATTTCTAGTAGCGGTGACAGCAGTTACTATCGGAAAGTTTTTTTCTTTGAGAAGAGGTTTCAGTCTTTCAAGTATCTGCGGCAGATTGCCGAGACCATCGTCCTTTGCGGCTCCGGCAGTCATTGCAAGATGCGAACAGACGGGATTATCAATTACAGCTTCCTTTACGACGTCATAAATATCTTCGGCTTCTTTTCTGGTAACTACATGATCCCTGTTCCTCTGTCTGGCAGGTACAATATTGCAGAACTTACACTGTTCTCCCGAGGCAAAATAATTACATGCATTATCAAAGCAGACTCTGAGACCGCAGTCTCCTCTCATGGATGCAACTTTTTTCATGGATTCTCCGCTGCGGGTTTTTTTATCATAGAAATCAGGTCTTTTCGGCCAGCGTACTTCGCAAATTTCCTTATTATCCTTCATCAGTATCACAGCATCTCCGCTTTTATGAACTTTGAACGGTGATCCGGGACTGTATCTGACATCAGCATAAAGATCATAAGGCAGCAGCATGTCATTCGGAAGCGGACGCGTTCCGTCTCCCGTTCCCTTATGAGTGGAGGGAGTCATTTCAAAAACCCAGAATACTTTTTCAAGACCTCCCTGTCCGACAGTTTTAAGCGCTTCGTCGGAAAAGGTCAGTCCTTTTATCAGCAGTTCTGTTTTTAATCTGATTGCGTCGTCTAATGTCATTTACAAATATGAAAATTAAATTTTAATTTTTGTTTGCGGAAATTTTTTAATTTAAACATTGGATTCCGGAATATTCATCCCGATCACTTCATGTGAAAGTTCACAGCATGAATGCGGTTCCTTAAGTCCTGCATTTTCTCTGATTATATCAAAGAGGAAACCTCCGGTAAAACATTCAGCGCAGATCGGAGCGTCATATTTCCAGTAATCAGAAGTATTGATGAAAGGGAGTTTTTCTGAAATTATCTCAGCTGCACGGTAGTGAGTGTCAAACATCCATTTATATGTCGGCGATCTGAATCCTTCAAACTGACTTCCCGTCTCGGGACTGAACGGAACAATGATAGGGATAATGCCTCTGTCACAGCACCAGTGAACTCCTTCGAGAAGTGTCTTTGCCGGTTCCAGTCCGGCTATCATTGCGGTGAAAACCCTTCCCTGTCCGAAATGCTTAACTGCATCAATAAGCGAAGCTTCCCAGAGATCTCTTCCGATGTTCTCATCTTTGCCCGGAACAATTGCTTTCCAGTAACCTTTATCAAATACCTCAAAGTTAAATGAGACAGAATGAAGTCCGAGATCATGTAAGAGTTTTACGTCGCTTATATTTTTTGTGGGAGAAATTGTCATAAGAAGTTTAGTCCGCTCTCTGTCATTTTTATAAGGAAATCTTTTCGAGAGTTCTTCGAGTATCTGGACAGTTCCCCCGAGTCCCTGCTTGTCAGGCGGAGTTCCGCGGGTAAGTATCGACTTGGGATCGGTATGATATTTTTTGGCTTTTTCAATGACATCAGCAACCTGAGAAGCAGTTTTCCTTGCATTCGAAATATTCTCTTCAGGATAAAAATCCTGAGCGGGCGTAAGATTGCAGAATCTGCATTCTGTTCCCGTCCTGAAATAATCACAGTAATAATTCCACGTAAAATTCAGATTGCATATACCATTATATACAACAATTTTTTCAAACGGAGTAAGATCATTTGTATAGCTTTTTGAAAACGGCGGCAGAGAGACGAATTCGCCTGAAGATATGACATCATTAACTTTATTTTCAATTACCAGGTCTTTACCGGAAATTCTGATCCTGAAATTTGCATCCGGATTTTCTCTCACCTGAACAAATACATCATTTCCTATTTTTATTTCAGCCGGAAGAAAATTCACTGCTCTTTCCTTTTCCCATCCCTGACTCTCAGTAAGGTCATTTCTGAGTTCATTAAGTCTGACACCGTTGACGAGCATGTCGCATTTAAGCTTTATTAATTCTTTTCTGTCGTTCATATTCTTTTTAAATTAAAAAAAGTCCCGTTTTTATTACTCAAACGGGACTTCAATAAAAAAATTTAGTTACATTATTATTTCCAGGATCCTGCAGGCGGAAATATTGAATGTGACTTTTCTGCTGCACAATCCCATGAACCTGCGGGCGGGAAAATCGAATGTGATTTTTCGCTTGCATTATCCCATGAACCT
>JAFDZR010000039.1:0-2316 GCA_018266875.1 Bacteroidota bacterium | reverse complement strand
GCTTGCATTATCCCATGAACCTGCTGGCGGGAATATCGAATGAGATTTCTCTCCTGCGTTATTCCATGAACCTGCCGGCGGAAAAATTGTGTGTGAAGTTTGTTTTACTTCGTTCATATAGATATTTGGTTAGTAAAAAATTTTATATTAGCAGTGATAACTTAACTATTTTCAATCTTTTTATCAACAAACATTTTAATATTCAACCGGAATTCTGATCAGATCTTCCCAAAAATTAATATTTTCCTTCAAATTAAACCAGTTCACATTAAGGTTTGAACTATTTCCTAATTAGTTAAACACCCGTAATCGGATTATTGACGATAAGAATTCGCATCTGCTAATGATATAATTTTTTTATTCTTCATATCGGGAACAGGCGAAGAAAAAGAGGAGAATTTCATTTTAAATTTACCTGATATAAAAAACTCCCGCATAAAAATAATTTTTCATGAAGGAGCTTTATATTTTAGTTACCGGGATAAAATTCCGGAGTTAAAAAGTTTACTCAAAGAATTCAGATTCCGGCTTGTACATTTCACGGATCAAAAGAATATTTCTTTGCTGTTACTTTTTCTTCACCGCTTTCTTTACAGCTTTTTTTACAGCTGCTTTTTTAACAGGTTTTTTAGCAACAGATTTTTTTACTGCTTTCTTTACTGCAGATTTCTTAACAGCTTTCTTTACTGCTTTCTTAACTGCAGCTTTCTTTACTGCTTTCTTAACTGCGCCTTTTTTAACAGCTTTCTTCACTGCAGATTTTTTTACTGCCTTTTTAACTGCAGCTTTCTTTTTAGTTGGTAAAACTTTTTTAGCCATTTTTATTTTATTTAGTTAAAAAAATTCTTACAAAGATAAAGTTATTAATTTAAAACATCAATTATATAAAGAAATAATAAAATTTTATTTTAAAAAAAATAAAATTAAAATTATTCAGCATGAAAATTCAGCCGGAGATTTTTTTAAAAAAATGTTTTTTAAAAAACCAATATTCCTTAACAAAAAATAATCTGCAAAGTCAGGTTGAGACTTAACTTATCAATGCTTAAATTTATATAAAAGAAAATATGAAAACGAAAAATAAAAAAATCGGAATTGCAGTAATACACGGCATGGGAGATCAGCCGGAAGAATTTTCGGAATCTTTTATTCAGGACATTGTAAGTTATTATGATGAAGGTGACGGAGGATTTGACTCCCGTGAGCTGCACTTTGAATCAGTATACTGGGCGGACATACTAAACGGACAGGAGTCTGAGCTCTGGGAAAATCTGGATCTCGGTAATCTTCACTTCGACAAATACAGAAAGTTTATTGTTAACTACTTCGGAGATGCTGTCGCCTATCAGAAAATGTATGACCTCAAAAAAGCCAGAAGCAGAAATGATCTTACGGTCTATTACAAAGTGCAGAATAAAATTTCCGCAAGTCTTGAAAGGATCAGCAGGAATACAGAAAAAGGAAGTCCGCTTGTTCTGATAGGTCATTCGCTTGGCTGCGTAATGCTGATGAATTATATTTATGATTCGCAGAAAAGTCCGGAAAGAAAAAAAGCAGGCAACTGGAAAAGCAAATGCGAACCGGATTTTCTTGCGGGACTTTTTACATGCGGCAATCCTTTTGCCTTATGGTCTCTCAGAAAAGAAAACTTCGGAGATGTTATTTGTTTTCCCGGGAAAAAACTGACCGCTGAGATCGCAGAGATCTCAGCATGGTATAACATTTATGATCCCGATGACATTCTTGCTTTTCCGATTAAGCATCTGAATGAATCATATAGGAATTCGCAAAAGCTGACTGACCTTCAGGTTGATGTTGATGAAATTCTTCTGGGACATACTCCATTATCGCATCTTGGTTATTTTACAACTCTCAGCATTATAAAATTAATTTCAAATTTCCTGAGGGAGTTAAGGACCGCACTGAAATGATCTCAAAACTAATCCGGAAAAAATATCCCGCTGTCAGGAGCGGTACTGTTCAAATCAAATAATAATCAACCGGTAACTCCAATATTTCAGGAATTTCTGATTCCGATTTCTCCATAAATTTATTTTGAATTGCTTCATAATTTTTTTAAAACTATCCGCCGTGAATTATTGCCGTTAAGAATTTGTAATAAATTACGTCATTTAAATTTCCCTGTCCGGGAAATTTGCAAAGCAAATTTTGAGTTGGAAATTTTATCGCAATTTATCACGAATTCAGGCAATTATTCATCCCGAGTTCTCGGGACGACTTTTCTTTGGTACTTTCTTTTGGTCGTACAAAAGAAAGTACGTTTACTCCAGTAAATTTTGATTTCTTAAACTAAAC
>JAFDZR010000038.1:7910-36739 GCA_018266875.1 Bacteroidota bacterium | reverse complement strand
ACTAAACGTATTGGACACAATTTGGAGATTTTCAGAAATTTACTTCAGTTATGCTTTGATTTTTCACTTAGAAATGAGTATTTTGATAAAATTTAAAAATTATAAATGCCTTTAAGACACAAATCAGCTCAGAAAAGAGCAAGACAGACAATTAAAAAGACAGAAAGAAACAAAAAATATAAAGCTCTTATAAAAGGTTCTGTGAAAAGAGTAATGTCACTCGAAGAAAAAGCAGGAGCAGAAACTGAATTCAAGAAGACATCAGCTGTTCTGGACAGAGCTGCCGTAAAAGGGATAATTCACAAAAATAAAGCTGCGAACCAGAAATCCAAACTGGCAAAACATATAAACAAACTCGCAAAATAATTTTTTGATTTCTGAAGGTTTTTAAAAAGTCCGCCTGTTGCGGACTTTTTTATTTTAGATATGAGATATTGTATTCAGTAAAGACCTTTAGAGAATTGAGGAATTCCGTCCATCCGCTGCAGTTTAAAAATGCACTTCTTATTCCTTCTTTGTCCTCATTCCATCCTCTTTCTTTTATCTTCAGCGTAACTTTATCATTTTCAAATGAAAATAGAAATTCGGTTTTAATTCTGTAATCCACATTCGATCCGTTCCATTCAAACACAAGTTTTTCCTCAGGATAGACTTCGGTTACTTTTATCATGGCAGCTTCATTTCCCCAGATCCAAAGAATCTCGCCGATACCGTCAAGGTCTCTTCTTGCATCGGTGGTAAAATATTTTTTAACCTGTTCGGCTTTGCAGACATTGTTCCAGACAGTTCTGATACTGGATTTAATGACTATCCCTACAGTGAACTGAAGATTGCCCGGACAGGATTTGTCATGTAATGGATTCAAATTCAGAATAATTATTTATTGATAAATGCAATAACTTCAATTTCAACCAGCACATCCTTGGGAAGTCTTGAGACTTCGACTGTACTTCTCGCAGGGAGTGATTTACCGAAATATTCCGCATATACTCCGTTCATCGCAGAAAAGTCATTCATGTCTTTGAGAAACACCATAGTCTTTATCACATTTTCCAGTGAAGAACCGTTGTCTTCGAGTATGAATTTTAAATTTTCTATAACTTTTTCAGTCTGTCCTTCAATGCTATCTGAGGCAATATTACCGCTGCTGTCCATAGCAATCTGACCGGAAGTGTAGATCATGTTACCGAATGAAACGGCCTGGGAATAGGGTCCCACAGGTTTAGCTGCTTTCCCGGAGATCAAAGATTTTTTCATGTTATATTTTATTGTAATTTTTTCCGGATGTTACTTGTCGCATTTTTCAATAATTCTTTCAAGGTCTTCGTTTGAGAAGTATTCAATAATAATTTCTCCGGAGTATTTTGATTTTCTCCTGATTGAGACTTTCGTACCGAAATACTTCCTTAATTTATCTTCAATGTTCTGAAGATAAGGGTCATAGATCTCGCCTAATTTTAATTTTTTAGTTTTTGGTTTCTTTACATCCCCTTTGGTGATTTCCTGGAGATTTTTTACAGTAATATTCTCATTTACAATTCTCTTCCAGAGTGTGATCTGATCTTCTTCATTATCAACTCTTAGAAGGAGTCTGGCGTGCGCTTCGGTGATCTCATTTTTCCTTAAAGAAAATTTTATCTCCGGCGGAAGCCGCTGCAGTCTGAGATAGTTTGCAACTGTGCTTCTGTTTTTAGAAACTTTTTCAGCGATTTTTTCCTGTGTGAGACTGAATTGTTCAATGAGTTTATTGTAAGAGTCAGACAGTTCCATCGGATTAAGATCTTCTCTCTGGAGATTTTCGATCAGAGCAAGTTCAAGCATGTTTTCATCAGTCTCCTCGGCATTCTCATAAAAATAAACAGGTATTTTTTCCCAGTTAAGTAATTTTACTGCTCTGAGCCTTCTTTCGCCCGAGACAAGAGTATATCCGTTAGCGGACTTTCTGACAGTAACCGGCTGTATCAAACCGTTTAGTTTAATGGATTCTGCAAGTTCCCGGAGTTTTTCCTCATCGAAATCCTCACGCGGCTGCGAAGGATTTACAAATATCTGGGAGACGATGAGTTCAGCGGAAATTTTTCTTGCGTTGTCATCTGCAAAAGAAATGTCGATCTTCTTTTCATCAAAAATTGCAGAGAGTCCTTTACCTAAAGCGGAGGGTTTATTTTCCATAACAAAAAATATTAAGATTCTTTTATTTTAATTTCGCTGATGTCCGGCAGATTTTTTTCACCGCCGTCAAAACCGTTTCTCGCAAGAAATTCCCTGCCGAGATCAAGATAATTCATAGCACCGGTGGATGTCGGTTCGTAAATGATTATTGGTTTGCCATAGCTCGGGGCTTCTCCGATTTTTACATTCCTGAAGATCTTTGTTTCAAAAACTTTTTCCCCGAAAAATTTCCTGAGTTCTGATTCTATTTGATTGGAAAGTTTAAGTCTTGAATCAAACATAGTGAGTAGATATCCTTCAATGTTCAGCTCAGGATTAAAAATATTCTTTACGTTCTTGATTGTATTTAGCAGCTGTGACAATCCTTCCAGCGCATAGTATTCGCACTGGACAGGAATTAGCAGAGAGTCTGCCGCCGTGAGAGCATTTACGGTAATGAGTCCAAGAGAGGGAGGACAGTCAATGATAATATAATCGAATGAGCCGCCGCTTTCCGTAAGAAATTCCCTCAGCTTATTTTTAAGAATGCTTTCACGTGAAGGAAGATCAACAAGTTCAAGTTCGGCTGCAACAAGATTAATATTGGAGGTGATTATCTTCAGATTTCCAATCTGAGTATCTTTCAGGCATTCGCTGACTTTTTTTCCGGAAATGAAAATTTCATAGGTGGAATTTCCGTCAGAGACGGTTTCCAGTCCGATACCTGAAGTTGCATTCGCCTGAGGATCGGCATCTATAAGCAGGACCTTTTTTCCATAAGTTGCAACAGCGGCGGAAAGATTTATTGCAGTTGTTGTCTTGCCTACTCCGCCTTTCTGATTAGATATGGATATTATTTTTGTCAATAAAATTTTTTTGTGTTAGCGTTTAAAAATTTTCATAATTCCAGTGAATCTCCCGGAGCCATTACTCTGCATATCCTGCCGATCGATTCTATTTTTCTTTTGAAATCATCCACGTTGATCTCTATCACATCAAAAGTATTGTAATGAATAGGGACAACAATCTTTGCATTCAGGAATTCCGAAGCTTTTACGGCATCATCAATACCCATTGTGAAATTATCGCCTACAGGAAGAAAAGCCACATCAATGCTGTTCATTTCCCCGATGAGTTTCATATCATAGAACAGAGCAGTGTCGCCTGCATGAAAAACCGTTTTGTCACCGAGATTCAGAATAATGCCTGCCGGTTCGCCAGCATAGGTTCCGTCCGGAAGAGAAGATGAATGACGTGCAATTGTTAGTTTTACTTTTCCGAAAGGAAATTCAAATGCACCTCCAATACTCATTGGATGAGAATTAATTTCTTTTTTTTGAAGGTATTCGGAAATTTCAAACATAGCAATAACTTTTACTTTCTTATCTGAAGCCAGCTCAACAGTATCCCCGAAATGGTCTCCGTGTCCGTGAGTAAGTATGATATAATCGCATTTTCCCTGATCCGGCTTAATGTCACAGAGAGGATTATGGGTGATAAACGGATCAATATAAATAACCGAATCATTATGTCTGATCTCAACAAAGGAATGACCGTGATAAATAATTTTTGACATAATAATAATTTTTATGATTATGCTCTAAATTACCATTAAATAGAAACTAATTCAATTTGAAAAAAATACCATCTGAATACGAAAATCAAATCTGTTCCTTATGATATAAATTCATATCCGTCCAAATTGTCATACTTTAAGATTCAAGTTTCGTTGGTTTCTGTTTACTTTCTATTGTGCGACCAAAATGATGTAAAAAAAAATCATCCCGAGTACTCGGGATGATTAATCGGCTAAATTCGTGATAGATTACTTTAAAATTTCCAACTTAAAATATGCTTCGCAAATTTCCCGGACAGGGAAATTTTATTGACGCAATTTATCACGAATTCTTAACGGCAATAATTCACAGGCGGATAGTTTGACAAAATATATTAAAAAATTTAAAAGATTTTAAATATTAAAGTATTTCTTATGATTAAAAATTATTTTGGACACTGTTGATAAAATTTACAAAAAGTCCCGATTTCTTGTCTTTTTACTTAAAATCAAATGGTTTATATTAGTAATCTAAATCAAAATATACCACATATGTCTAAATTATTGAAAGAAAAAATATCATCACAGTTACCCGCACTTAGAGAAGAAGCGAAATCAATAGCAAAAAACCATGGTTCAAAAGTAATCGGGCAGGTTGCTATCGAACAGCTTTACGGCGGAATGAGAGGTATTAAAGGATTGATCTGTGACACATCAGAAGTTGGTCTTCAGACCGGTCTTGTAATAAGAGGAATTCCTATTCTGGAATTAACAGAAAAATTACCTGAAGAAATTTTTTACCTGCTTCTCACAGGTGAATTACCCAAGGAGAATGAGCTGAAAGATCTACAGAAGGATCTGCAGAACAGAAGCGAAGTTCCCTCATATGTATGGGACGTATTGAACGCCCTTCCTGAAGATTCGCATCCGATGGCAATGTTCAGTTCCGCAGTCAATGCGATGGAAAGAGAATCAATTTTCAGGAAATCCTATAATGAAGGTATTAACAAAGATGATCTCTGGGAGCCGATGTATGAAGATTGTCTTAACATAATGGCGAGAGTTCCACAGATCGCAGCATTCATTTACAGGAGGAAGTTCAAAAAAGGCGACATGATCCCGCCGGATAAGAATCTGGACTGGGCGGGAAATTTTGCAAAGATGCTGGGCATAGAAGACAAGGACGGTGCATTTGCAAAACTGATGAGACTTTATCTTGTGCTTCACAGTGACCACGAGGGCGGCAACGTTAGCGCATTCACATGTCTTGTAATTTCATCCGCGCTTTCTGATGCATATTATGCAATGACTGGAGCGCTAAACGGACTTGCCGGACCACTTCACGGACTTGCAAATCAGAATTGTCTCAAGTTTATTTTAAAGATGCAGGAAGATATCGGAGAATCTCCATCGGATGAGGAAGTAAAGAAATACTGCAAGAATATACTTGATAAAGGCGGACTTGTGATAGGATACGGTCATGCAGTTCTTAGAATTACCGATCCGAGATTCAGCGCATTCCTCGATTTTGGAAAAAATCATCTGCCGGATGACAATGTATTCAAAATTGTATCGCAGATATTTGAAATCGTACCGGGACTTCTCATGGAACAGGGAAAAGCAAAAGATCCATGGCCGAATGTAGATGCAGCAAGCGGTTCGCTGCTTTACCACTATGGAATGAAGGAATATGAATTCTATACAGTTCTATTTGGTGTTTCCAGAATTCTTGGATTTTCATCACAGATGATACTGGCAAGGGCAATGGGTTCAGCTCTTATCAGACCAAAATCGGTTACAACAGAATGGATAAAAAAAGAAATTGCAAAAAGCTGAATACAACAGGGGCTGAAGATTTATTTTCAGCCCCTTATAATTTAAAATCCCATCTCTTCAATTCATCAAGCATTTTATAATCAGTAAGGTCATACTGGATCGGAGTAATTGTAATATAATCTTTCTCTATAGCTTTCTGGTCGAACTCAAGCGATTCATCAAGACTTGCCATTCTTCCTGTCAGCCAGAAATATTCTCTTTTATTCGGATCGATCCTTGATTCATATTTATCATCCCAGTAAGATTTTCCCTGACGGGTAATAAGAACACCTTTGATTTTGTTCTTTGGCTTAGCCGGAATATTTACATTCAGCAAAGTCCCGTGAGGAAGACCTTTTTTCAGAACAATCTTCGAAATTTCAGCAGTAAATTTTGCCGCATAGGAAAAATCGATATAGGTAAAACTGGCAAGAGAAACTGCAATTGAAGGGATTCCGAGAATTGTACCTTCCGTAGCAGCTGAAACAGTTCCGGAGTAAATAATATTAATAGCAGTATTGGCTCCGTGATTGATCCCTGACAGCAGCAGATCTATCTTTCTTCCTTTTAGCAGATTCCTTACGGCAAGTTTTACGGAATCAGCGGGAGAGCCTTCAACTGCATAACCGTAAAAATCCCTGTCTATAATATTTTTTCTGACTCTTATGGGATTCGCAACAGTTATAGAATGTCCGACTGCGCTTTGCTGAGTATGAGGAGCAACCACTATAACATCGGCAAATTTTTTTATTTCCCTCCAGAGAGCTTTTATTCCGTCAGATTCTATTCCGTCATCATTCGATATCAGGATTGTCGGTTTTTTCATTTAATATTTTGAAATTTTTTTTATTATAATTTATAAATTTAATCAGCAGATTCTTTTAACTCATTAATTTTCCGCCACATTAGGTCTTTTAATTCATCTATGTTTTCTCCTGTAAAAGATGATATAAGAATTTTCTCGTCCGGAGTTTTAAGCTTTAGGAGTTTTTTCCTTAATTCCTCTGAGACAGAATCCATTTTAGTGAAGCAGATTATTCTTGGTTTATCAGTCAGGTCAGCTTCAAAATTCTTAAGTTCTTTCATAAGCACAGTATAATCCTTTAAAAATTCTTTTTTAAGTTTTGCTTTTTCGAGTTTAGTTGAATCGAGAAGAATCAGCAGAATACCTGTTCTTTCAATATGTCTAAGAAATTGAATACCGAGACCTTTACCTCCGGATGCGCCTTCAATAATTCCGGGAATATCAGCTACAACAAAAGAATCGTATTCTTTATATCTTACAATTCCAAGATTAGGAACTATTGTCGTGAAAGGGTAATCGGCGATCTTTGGCCGCGCAGCTGAGATCTTTGAGATAAGCGTGGATTTACCTGCGTTTGGAAATCCGACCAGACCTACATCAGCTATAAGTTTTAATTCTATTAAGATGTTTTTTTCAGAGCCCTTTTCCCCGTCCTGTGCAATTCTCGGAGCGCGGTTAGTGGAAGTTTTAAAATGATTGTTTCCCTTTCCTCCCATTCCTCCTTTAAGCAGGACAATTTCCTCTCCGTCCTCCAGAAGTTCAGCAAGCACTTCACCGGTTTCCTCATCTTTAATAATACTTCCTCTCGGCAGCATAATAATAATATCCTCACCGTTCTTTCCTGTCTTAAGCCCGCCCTGTCCGTGTTCACCGCGCTTTGCCCTGTAATGTGCTTTATACCTGAAGTCAATAAGTGTTGACAACTGAGAAGTAGACCTGAAAATAATATCACCGCCTTTTCCGCCGTCGCCACCGTTTGGTCCTCCTTTCGGGACATATTTTTCGCGTCTGAAACTTACACATCCGTTTCCGCCGTCACCTGATTTTACATATATCTTAGCTCTGTCTAAAAACAAATTTACTCCTTATCCTGAAAGTGATCATTCAGCACATCAACAAATTTTAATACGTCTTTGTTATAAATATCCACTTTATTATTTTTAAAAACTTCCTTGAGATGATTAAACGCTTCGAACCACGTCTTGTAATTATTTAACTTGTCAAATGACCTTTGCCTTGAGATAAGATTTGAATTATAAACTTTACTGAGAATGGATTCAAGTTCTTTTTCACTGAAGAGTTCCTTAAAGTCTATCCCGCTTTTAACCGGTTTATCAATAACAGTCAGAGGTTTTTCCTGAACCGGGGCTTTTATCATTTCGGATCCTGACTTCTCACGGCTTTCGGTTTTTTTTAATGTTTCATCAGAATCTCCGGATCTTTCAACAGGGGAAACCTTCCCTTCCTTTTTCACAGACTCCTGATCAGCAGCAGTCTTTATTATATCATTATTTACGATAGTTTTTTTAATCTTAAAACTACCGGAATCATTATTATCCTGTTCATCAATTATCTTCTCAGTAGTCCGCTCAATTTCACCGGCGGAAATTTCCTTTTTTTCCGGAATTTCTATATCCACAGGGATTTTTACTTTTTCAGATACTGGATTTGCAGAGGAATTTTCAGAAGCCGGATAGACTTTTTCTTTTTCAACCGGTTCAGAGGAATAATATTTTCCGGAAAGAACCTTAATTATATCCTTCAATTCAATATTATCGTCATCTTTAATGTCACTAATCACATTAAATTTCGAGATTAGTTCGACATAATTTTTATCGGCAAGGAATATTTTAAGAAATGAAAACGGAATAACCGATTCAAGATTATATTTATCTTCAGCAAAGTCGTTTAGAATAAACAGCTGGAGAAGAACATTTTTTATTTTCTCCCCGGAAATATCAACTGTCAGTTTTTTATAGATAGCATCATTAGTAACATCAATGATCTTTTCAATTTCCGTTTTTGTAATGAAAATCATTGAATTGTCATTGATGAAATCCGAGACTGCATCGGTATAATATTTATAAAAAGGAAACAGACTTAATTTTTTGAGTATCTCTGCAGGTGATCTGGATTCGAAATTATTGAAGAGGAAATTAATGAGTGTCCATTTCGGACGCAGAGCATAATTAAAATAAAGTTTATTGGATTTTACAATCATAGATCTGATTTCATCAGCGCCTGTATCTTCACTGTAATAATAATTCAGATAATTTTTTGTAAAATCGGAGACTCCGCTTTTAACGATTATTTCTTTAGTTAAGGATTCCCTGCCGTCAAACTGCTCAGTCTCTTTTTTAATTTTATTATCAACAAACTCCCGGAACATTAAGCGTTAATTTAGGTATTCCTTAAATTTAGCTTATTTTCGAATTTATTTAAATGTATTAACTGCATTACAATCAAATTTCTTTAAACTGTATAAAATACGTTTAATTGATAATATCAATATTTACCGGTGTAAAGGTACTTTATTTTTTACGCCAAAAGAAAATACATAAGAAAAGCCGTCCCGAGTACTCGGGATGAATAATTGCCTTAATTCGTGATTAAATGATATAAAATTTTCAACTCAGAGTTTACCACGCAGATTTCCCGGAAATAATTTATAAATTAGTTTAAAGGATTTTAAATATTAAAGTATTACTGTTGATTTTAAATTATTCCGGACAGTTTTGAATTTTTTTAAGTAAAAAAATCCGGCTTTCTGAAAAGCCGGACCTTATCAGTAAATTTTTATGATCTTATTTTATGAGAATCATTTTTTTTATAATATCATTTCCGGAGTGTTCGAGTCTGTAGAAATATATTCCGCTCGGAAGTCCGATGCCGTTAAATTCAACTTCATGCAATCCTTTATTCTGTACTTCATTAACAAGTACAGAAACTTCTTTTCCAATCATGTCATACACTTTAAGATCGACCTTTCCATTTTCCGGTATAGAATATCTGATCACAGTTGCCGGATTGAACGGATTCGGAATATTATCTGACAGGAAGAAATCACTAAAGGAAGATCTATTTTTTTTATCCGGAAATATATTTTCTGCATTCTGATCTCCTTTATTAATCAACCCTGTAGTTTTTAATAAATATCTTACATTTCTGTTTTGCCATTTTATATTTTTAAAGAAAAATTCAGCAGTATTAAGATTATCTATCAGTACGTATTTTCCGTCAGCAGCCGAAATGTGTCTTGATATATCTCCTGTATTATTGTGAAATGCTTTAATCAGAAGCAATTCACTGACCTTAACTTCTCCTTCATTTTTGACAATCCGGAGCTGATCCAGGAATATATTCTGTCCGATTTCTACAGTCACTACATTTTCCGGGAGCTGATCTAACTTTATACATATCACATTTTCATTATCCCTGCTGAAAAATTCATAAGAAGAACCGTCAGCAAGTATTATTCTTCCTGCCGGTATGTCTTTATTGACAGGAACAACAGGGATCAGAACAACGAATGCTTCCCCGTTTTTTATATCTGAAGTCAAAGTGAGTTTGTCATCTTTTGTTAGTTCAGCAGAATTGTAGTCATGAAATTTAAGTTTATCTGAAACATCTTCATCGTTATTTAAAATAATTTTCTCTTCGGATTCCGAGTTTTTATAAGAAATAATTTCACCTTTCCGTGTCACAGCAATTTCTCTGTCATTGTCCGTAACCGCCTGTAATAATTTCAGTTCATCAAGATAAGTAATATCTTCCGCATTTTCGGAAATTCTGAAATTTATTTCATCCTGACCGGGAAGCAGTGGATTCATAAGAAGATAATTATCCTGAATCACTTCGCCTTCATAAAATTTAGAAGAAATCAGAATCGAATTATCTGTGATCAGTCCTGCGGGTGAATCAGGGTATTCAATCAAAGGGCAGTTTATGGAATTATTAGAGTACTGCACTCTGATCTTTGTCCATTCGGAGTAACCAAGTGAGTTAAAAGCTCTGCAGTAAACCTCATAAGGCGGCAAAGAATTCAGGTTAATATTTTCAGGCGGATACCATCTGATCTGAGTACAGCTCCCGTGCGGTAAAATCGAGAACATATTGTAAATATCATTTGAATCCGTCCATTCGTAAGAGAGATCTGTTCCAGATGAAGTATAGCACTGAATTATTCCTGCATTATTAACCGGCGTCAGCGGAACAGGAAACTGAGTCAGGTTCGAGATCTTTGGTTTCTTCATCCATTTATAAACAACTGACGCCTCATCAGTTCTTGATGGCACCCAACCCATATACTGACCGATAATGTTATAGAGTTCATATACAAATGTCGTAAATTTAATTTCACTGCCGTTCATATATTCAATGTAAGATTTTCTGAACTGATAATTCGGCAGAGCTCCGTTATATCCAAGCGTAAATTCATTTTGAATAACCGGTACAGAATCATCAAGATTAAAATTTCCGTGAAGATAAAAAGAGACTTTATACTGTGAAGTGACATAACTTCCGCTCGACACAGAGGAGCAAGCAGTTCTCCTGAAAAAAGTTGCAATACCCTGATTCAGCATAGATGCGGAACCATGGGTAACTGCTGAATAATTGCATGAAGCTCCCTGCTTATAGGAAATGAAATAGGAGTACTGCTTATAAACAGTTCCTATTCCGTTGTATGTTACCGCATCTATCCTGATTGCAGCCGGTTCATTATAGCAGAGCATTGAATAATTCTGGATATTAAGATTTCTTGTTTCAGTATGATTTGCAATCACAACACCCTGCGCAAGTTCCAGATCGATTCCATTCTGTTCTATAAATATTTTATAAGAAATTGTATCCGAATCACCGGGATGAAAAGGAGAAATATAAAATTCACATTCCAGGGAAATGTCCGGATAGATAAGGTATGACGGATCGTCAGGACACATTGCGGGATTTGTAATGAATATCTGATATGAATATGAAACATTCAAAAACGTAATCAAAGTCATTATCACAATTGCTGCACCTGTTAATAGTATCTTTTTCATGGCAATAAATTTAAAGTTAAAAAAAAAACGGTTTCATCTAAACCTTCAATTGAATTCTCCGGCACCAGGGATTCATCAATAAATATCTTTACAGCATCCGGATTCCGGACATAAATTTTATTTTATAGAAAATACAATTTTATCTGACGGGTGTCCGGAGATTTCCGGCAGTTACAGGAATGGTTTCATAACTAACCTCCTTTCTGAATATTTATTTTAACTGTTTAAAAAACTCTGCACGCAGAAATCACAGTAAAAATATTCAGAGGATAGATTTAAATCAATTTGTAAAATGTAAGGTTTGTGAAAGTCCGGAAAATTTACAGTTAAGAGCTGAGGGAAAGTTATGGCTGAAGGAAGGCTTATGTGATAAGTTCAAGTTTTCGAAGTTTCATGTTTATAAGAGAATCAGCTTTTTTAAGATCAAGGTCTTTCACGTCAGAGATTCCGTCGCTCAGCTCATTAAGAATCTCTTCCTGGATCCGTCCTCTGCCGAGAGCAAGAGAGTAAGGGATTCTCATAAATGTCACCATAGTATATTTAGGAATGAAAGTATCCGGATAGATCTTATAAAGTTCTGATTCTATTTTTTTCTTAAGCTGAAAATTCCTGTCCGCAACGAGATCCCTCATTTCGACAAAATTCTCTCTGGCAAGATCTGCTATAGCATCCGAATTATCTTTACGCAGAATCTGAAATTCACTGAAGACAGAATCCCAGTCAGCTCCGTATTTCCCAATGCATTCATTCAAATAGACGCAGTCTTCAAAAGCTGCATTCATTCCCTGTCCGAAGAACGGGACAATAGCATGGCATGAATCACCAAGAAGAACAGTATTTTTTCCCGCTTTCCAGGGATAGCATTTTACGGTCATCAGCGTACCGGTTGGATTTGTAAAATATTCATCAACGAGATCAGGGATCATTTCAAATGCATCACTGAAAGTAGATCTGAAGAATTCAATCAATTTATCTTCAGTATCAATATATTCAAAACTGTTTTTTCCTCCGAGAGAATAGTCATAAGCCATAAAAAGCGTGCAGGTATAGCTGCCGTCAAGATTCGGAAGAGCGATCAGCATGAATGAACCCCTCGGCCAGATGTGGAGTGCATTTTTATCCATTCTGAAGCTTCCGTTTTCACCTGCAGGTATGATCAGTTCCTTATATCCGTAATTTTCATATTCCTGGGAAAAATTAAATCTTGGAATTTTCATCATTTCAAGTCTTACAGCAGAAGTAGCACCGTCAGCAGCAATGACAGCGTCAGGATTCACGGTTGATACTTCCTGAGTAATTTCGTCATGAAAAGAGATCTCAGAATTTATAAAATCGGTATCAGTGCATCTTTGATTGAAATGTATTTTTACGTTTGGATATTTTTCCGCAAGGTTCATAAGTTTCCTGTTGAGTTCACCTCTAGAAACAGCATTAATATATTCAGAATCATCTTTACCGTATCGCTGGAACATGAGTTCATTGCTGACAGAGTGGATCATTCTTCCGTACATTGGAATAGATATTTTTTTAATTTCGTCATAGATACCAACTTCTTTGAGAGCATAAATACCTCTTGTTGAGAGTGCGAGGTTAATGGATTTACCTGCGTCTGATTGAGAGAGGCGCATATCAGGTCTTCTTTCATAGACATTTACGCTGTAATTTTTTTTTGCAAGATACACAGATAGAAGAGATCCTGCGAGGCCAGCTCCGACAATGGTAATGTTTTTCAATTTGTGAAATATTTTTGATTTTGAAAACCAGTCAGGTTTTTTTAATTATATATGAGATGAGAGTTTTATTTTAGAAAAAAAACCTGACTGGTTTTGAATTATATCTCAAACTCATGGACTATATTATCATATCCTGTAATATGTGACTCTTTGAAATTATCCGGACCCGAAAACAAATTCAGAACTTCATTGCTCCGGATAAAATCACTTTTATTATCCAGTATATCTCTGTACGAACTCCACATGTAATTTCTGTAATCTGTTTTCACGCCATGATGCATTGGATTCTTATGTAAATAGCATATAAGATCTTTTAAATAATTCTCATTGTTTATCAGAGTTCTTTTAAACGGTCGGTTAAATAAATTTCCCGATCTTCTTTCCTGAATGTTAACTGATTTGGTATAAGAATTAAAAAAATTGGAAAATGCCTGTGAGACAATTCTTCTTTTACCTTCATCAATTCTGATATCAAGTTCTTTAATATACAATATAAAATGAAAATGGTCCGGAAGGAGGCAGTATGCATAAACATTCACAAAATCACTGATATGCTGTTTGAACTTACCGAGAAAGTATGCATAGTTTCTTTCTTCGAAGAACATTCTTTCAGAATTATTGCAGTTGTTGTAAATGTGATAATAGTATCCTCTTAATAAATCATCAGTTCTCTTGTCATTCTTCATATGCTCATAAAACCTGACAGGTTTCCCTCCTCTTCTCAATTTACAAAAAATATCTCAAAAAAACTGTCAGGTTTCAACTGCACTACCACCACCATCTCTATCTATAATCTCCTCAACCTCCGCCGATCAGCATCTCCGCAAACTTCCATACATCCTCAAAGCTGTTATACAAAGGCACCGGCGCTGCTCTTATCACATCCGGTTCTCGCCAGTCACAAATGACTCCATTCTCTATCAGCTTGCCAAACTCCCGCTTCCCCCCTTCCCTGAATCTCAGCGAAAGCTGACAGCCGCGTTCGTTTTTCTCATGAGGAGTTATGATCTCTATATTCTCACCCTCTTTTTCATTTATCAGATATTCCATGTATGATGTCATAAGCTCGCTCTTCTCTCTCAGCTTTTGCATTCCCGCCTCCTCAAATATATCCAGTGAAGCTTTTAATGCTGCAAGCTGAAATACAGGCGGATTGCTCAGCTGCCAGCTTTCTGCTGTCGGTATCGGAATATATTTATGATCCATTAAAAATCGTGTCGCCTTGTCATGTCCCCACCAACCCAGGAATTTAGGCAGATCTTTATCTCTTATATGCCTCTCGTGAACAAATGCACCGCCTATTGCGCCGGGTCCGCCGTTCATGTATTTGTAATTGCACCATACTGCAAAATCTGTATTCCATTCATGAAGTTTTAATTCAAGATTTCCTGCTGCGTGTGCAAGATCGAATCCAACAATACATCCTTTTTCATGACCGGCTTTCGTTATTCTTTCAATGTCAAATGCCTGACCTGTATAATAATTCACTCCTGCAATCCAGATAAGCGCAATCTCCTCCCCCTTTCTCCCAATAAACTCTTCAATGTCTTCAGTTCTTACTTTATTCTCCCCATCTCTTGGCGCAATCTCTATCAGAGTATCTGAAACATCATATCCGTGAAACCTTATCTGGGACTGCACTGCATAATGATCTGACGGAAATGCGCTGCTTTCTATAAGTATTTTGCGTCTGTTTTTTTCAGGCCTGTAAAAGGAAACAAAAAGCAGATGAAGATTCGTGGTCAGTGAATTCATATTCACAACTTCTTCTTCTTTTGAGCCGGTTATTACAGCCGTCTGAGCTGTGAGAAATTCATGATACTTCAGCCATGGGTTTTTTGCTTTGGTATGACCTTCAACTGCAAGGTCCTCCCAGTCTTTCAGTTCCTGCTCTAAATATTTCCTTACTGTTTTCGGCTGCAGACCAAGTGAATTTCCGGCAAGATAAATGGTTTCTCTCCCGTCTTTATGAAGAGGCATGTAAAATTTATCCCTGAAATGTTTTAATGGATCTCTCTGATCCAGTTCTTCCGCTAAGGAAAAATCAGCGCTGAATTTCATTTTGAATTTTAACTGTGTTTTAAATAAATCTCTCTGTTTTACTCTATATTCTGATCAGGAGTGATCTCCTCCTGTTTTGTAACCTCTTAAAAATCTGTTCATTCTTTCCGGATTTTTTGACGCTTTCAGAAATTCAGAATTTACTTCCTCGAAATTTTTTTCTCTTTTGAATATGAGTTCGTTTATAAAATCATAAGCATCTTTGTAATCTATAAAATCGGAAAAATAGGAGTAAACAATTTCAGTTGCGAGTTTTGCTTTTGCATCATATACTTCAAAAAATCTTTTTGAGGGATCATCTTCTTTTGCATCAAATAAAATAATGTTGAAATAACCGCCGACACCCATGTTGTATTTGGCTGCTGCTATCGTAGCTCTTATCAGCTGGATTATTCCCTCAACTCTGTCAATATTGTGTCTTCTCTCATCAAGTGTTTTTCCGCTTACATAATCTGAAAAAATGATCTGCGCGGAATCAGAACCGGATCCTACTGTCTCAAATATTGAACCGGCAATTTCCATGTTCATTTCCGATTTTAAAGAAAGCTTATATATCTTGAATTCTTCTCTCCAGTCAAATCCGCAGATTATTGCCGCATTAAGAAAGATCGAATCAAGATCATCTGAATTTTTCCAGTTCATGAAATCAAACACTTTATCTTTAAGGTCTTTCTGATTTATCTCAGTCTTTTCATTGTCTTTATTTAAGTAATATCCCCGGTTAAAATCATCTGTGTCAAAATTGAAATATCCCCTCACCACGTCATTGATATGCTTGTGCTTTACATTCATCATTGATTCAAATCCCATATTCCCTATATCATCAATTGTCTTGAAATGCTTCGCCATATCATTTGTCTTCTTCTCAAGCCTGTCGAATTCATCAGAAAGTTTCTGCCGGACTGACCTTCTTACTTCGTCGCCGATTGCAGTAGTTCCGGTTCCGCCATATACAGCTTCTATCTTTATGCTTTTTCTGATCTCTTCGGGAATAAGATTCTGTATCTTGTCCGAGGACATCATTATTCTCACCGAACCTAAAGTCGTCTGTTCGTCGCAGCACATTGCTCCCGAATGGGAATTAAATTTTAAAGCGTTTATTACAGTCATGAACTCTTCTCTGTTTTTAAAATTATGAATTAATTGTTTATCTTATATCCCCTGAGATACAAATTGAGTTTTTCCGTATCTGTAGCATTACTGAAGAAAAAATTCTCCGCTTCCCGAAAATTAAATTCATCTGAACTGAAAATAATCTTCTCAGTGAGCTGATAACAGATATCCTTTGAAATGAACCCGTTATCATATGCCCCCACAATTTCCTTTAATAGCTGTGATCTGTCGCCGGTTACCTCAGTATAACGTTCCTTTCTGTTCCTTCCCGTGCCGTCTATAAATACAATGTCATAATATCCGCCGACTTCGCTGTTCTTCAGTGCCGTCTGATTCGTAATTCTGATAAGCTCAACCATTCCCGCCACACGGTCCATTCCGTTTCTCCTGTGATCAAGTGTAAGTGAATTTATAAGATTTGAAAAAGCAAGCGAAGTGGAAGTTGCCCCGGCGCCGACTGCATTATAAAGACTTGTCGAAATGTAGAGATGTGTCATTCCCCCGTAGAAATCAAAAGCATTGAAACCGAATTCCCTGTCAGTTCCTATCACAATCGCTTCAAGCTCACTTATGTTCTTCATTCCTGAATCTTTCATTAAAATTATATCCAGGGCTTTTGAAATGATCCTATCATCCTTTATCTCGATCTTTTCTCCCTCTGATTCATAATATCCCCTGTTAAAATCGTCAATGCTGAATCCTAGCAGTCCATAGAGTTTTTTATTTACTCTGTCATGCGAGATCTTCTGAAATATTTTCAAAGAAACTCTTGCCACATCTTCTATGCTTCTGAATATTTTCTTCTCATCTCCCGATTTTCTGTATTGAGAATACTGTTCGTTCAGTAGTGCTTTTATTCCCGATATTACTTCACTCACTACTGATAAATTTCCTATCCCTCCGAAAACAGCTTCCATCCCGAGTTCATTGCTCATCTCCTCAGACAACAGTGACTGAAGATTATCTGAAGTGTGAACTCTCCTTCTGCCTCCGATAAAAAATTCCTCGTCGGTTATTATCGCGCCGGAATTACTGCTGAATTTCAATGTATTGACTAACCCCATTGTAATGTGTGTTATTTTTTTAATTTATATATAAAGATACGGCTCGGAGCCGCATCTGTCTTAAAAGCAGGTATCTGTATATTTAACAGGTACTTTCCGTCTGTGATATCATCAGGAATGAATACCATTTCCGTTATTGTCCGCATTGAATGCTCATCCGCATTTACCTCATTACTTCCAGGCGGAACGTTCCAGAAAATATGGTGCGATGTAAGTTTTCCCCTGTCAAACGTCCTGTCCACTGAAGGAACGTCAATAAGCAAATGTCTGATATTTTTTTCAACTAAGTATTTCATGGCTTCTGTTGAGAAATACGGAGGCTGGTTGTCCATATAATTTCTTGACTTTTTATCTTCTCTGTTCGGCAATGTCCTGATTATCAGTGCTTCAGATGAATATCCGCCGGTATCCGCAAGAGATTTCTTCAATATCTTTTCAGTGATCAGCAAATCATTCTCTTCTTTTTCCGGAATATAAGTATCTGCTGTATCGGTGGATTTTTCCGGTTCGACTGTTATCAGAGTTGCAGGAAACAGAATTTCCCGTAGTGTGTTTTCTACAGAGATCCTTTCCAGTGAAATATGTCCCGTGCATTCAGTGTGAGTACCGTTGCAGTGGGGAATAAGCGTGTATATTTCAAAGTTACAGCCGCCTCCTTCTCGTGTATCGCCTGTGAATTCTTCTGACCTGAATGTTTCTGAGTAAGCTTTTGCAACATTGTATGTATTCGGCTGATCTCCCTTGAAATCAAGTGGAATTGAGATCTCAAGCGGTTCCGATAAATCACAGGCAAACTCTCTGTCTTGTATTATGAAACGTATTTCCAATTTTCTTCTTTTATCAAAGTATTTTTATTTGGCAAATAATTCAATTCATAATTAGCTGTCAATTAATGTTATCCGCTTTTGTCATTAAATATCAATTCTGTCAGGAATAATTTAATCTCTTAAAACAACTTTACATTTGAATTTTTTTTAAAACTATTTAATAAATTTTTAAAACTGACCGCTCTTGTTTTTTGCAGTTAAGAGTCCGTGATAATTTGTGTCAATAAAAATTCGCTTTCCGGGAAATTTACTCGGCAGATTTTGAGTCGGGAATTTTACGGCAATTTATTACGAAGTTAGGTTATTATTTACCGATGGGACTTTTCTATGGTACTATTGTGCCTGCCTCGAATGCTCCTGTCGGGTTTGCAAAAGAAAGTGTGTTTACTCCGGATGATTTAGATTTCTTAAATCAAACGGTTTGAACCTTTGAGGTTAATCACGGAATGCAATTCAGCTTCCGTTCAGTATTTCAAAAATTATTTATATATTTTACTTTTAAAAAAAATTATCATGTGCAGACAATTCATTACAGCCGGTAAGCTTTCGAATCTGCGAAAGCTTATTGAAAAAACCTACAACGAAGATATTAAAATAAAGCTGCTTGGCGAGATTGAAAAAGAAGAAGAAAATCTTGAAGAAGAGATAGAAAAGGAACTTGAAGAAACTAAAAAACAGAAGAAGGATTATGATGCTGTTCTTACGCATAATATTCCTGTAATATCTTACAGCAACGGAGAGAAATTTCTGACTAAAATGAAATGGGGAATCAGATTTGATCCTGAAAAGAAATCCCCTCTGATCTTCAACTCGCGGGATGATACTGTTCAGACTAAACCGTTCTGGAAAAAGACCTTCGACAAAAACAGGATTCTCATTCCTATGCTCGGCTTTTATGAATGGCAGGATAAAGGAAGAAAGAAAAAAGTGAAAACAAAGATCACTTTGCCGGGAAGGAATTTGTTTATGGTACCCGGACTTTTTTGGAAGAGTAAACAGGACGTTAATGAATTTACCCTTATTACCACCTCTCCGAGCAGTTTCATGAAAAAAATCCATAACAGAATGCCTGTGATCCTTGACGATGAAAATGTCTTTGATTATTTCACTGATTCGTTTGAAGAGAATGCAGCAAAACTGAAACCGGCTGAAGTGAAGGTTAAAACAGAAGAGGAAGATCAGGAAGGATCATAGTTTCAGTCTTCTCAGTCTAGGAGAAACTATCATAACAAAAGTAACAATCAGAATAGTCATAGTTCCTCCGAATATCACAGACGGAACGGTTCCCATCAGTTTAGCTGTAACTCCGGATTCAAAAGCGCCGATCTCGTTTGATGATCCGATGAATATGCTGTTTACTGCCGAAACCCGTCCCTTCATATTGTCAGGAGTCAGCAGCTGAATAATTGTGCTTCTGACCACAACGCTGATGCTGTCAAATGCTCCGCTGAGTATCAGTACTATAAGTGACAGAGTAAAGCTTTTTGACAGTCCGAATACAATTATGCAAATGCCGAATCCGAATACTCCTATGATAAGATTTCTTCCGGCGTTTACTGTTATTGGTCTTCTTGTCATAATCAAAGCCATTGTGACTGCTCCGATGGACGGCGCGGCGCGCAGCATTCCCAGACCTTCCGGTCCGACAAACAGGATTTCACCCGCGAATATCGGAAGCAGAGCCACTGCGCCTCCGAATAATACTGCAAACAGGTCAAGCGATATAGCGCCGAGAATTATTTTTTTCTCAAACACAAATTTCAGACCTACAGTTAATTTTTCCTTTAATGACTGAACGGAATTATTCTCCGGAATCGGCTTCTTCTTTATAGGAAATATCAGCAGTATTGCTAGCGCCCAGAAAATAACTATTACAGAATATGTCTGTACACCGCCTATGAATCCGTAAAGTAATCCTCCGATGGCAGGTCCTGTAACTGCTCCGGTCTGCCAGGTGGAAGTATTCCATGTAATTGCATTCGGTAGTGTTTCCTTCGGAACAAGCTGAGCCACAAAGGCAAAAAACGATGGCGCTGAGAAACCCCTCCCTATTCCGCTCAGAAATATTACGCTGTATATTGCAATTACTTTATGAGAGAAAATTGAATCAATTTTGTCCGTGGTTATGATCAGAAGAAGTAACGAGCAGAATGACATTAAAAATACAGACGACAAAACTATTTTTTTTCTGTCGTTTGTATCTGTAATATGACCTGAAAAAAATAATGTGATAATTGACGGGATCGCTTCTGCAAGACCTATTAATCCGAGCGATAGAGGATCTTTGGTGATTTCGTAAATCTGCCATCCTACTATTACTGCCTGCATCTGGGAAGCTATTGTAATGCATAATCTCGCCAGAGTAAAATTTCTGAACTCCGGAAACCGAAGAGCTTCATACGGGTCATGCTTCTTTACGGAGTATCCGGGATTATCCAAGTATTATCAATCGGTTAAAATACAAAGTAATATTCTGTAATTTTTATGCTGAAAATTTTAACCAATATAATATATTTAGCAATGCTTTTAAATAATCTTATTAATATTGGAATTACCGGTCAGATGCTTTACCGGATAATTCCGAAAATCTTTAAAGTGAATTTATTTCAGAATAAAATTAAAAAATTTAAATGATTATATTAATAGGATTTAACACATTTCACATTTAAAATTTTAATCATGTCAAAAAAATACGTATACTACTTCGGAAACGGAAAGGCTGATGGTAAAGCGGATATGAAATCTTTACTCGGCGGAAAAGGTGCAAACCTTGCTGAGATGACAAACATCAAACTTCCTGTGCCTCCCGGCTTTACGGTAACTACGGAAGTCTGCAATTATTATTACAAAAACGGAAAAAAATATCCACCTGAATTAAAAAAGCAGGTCGAGCTCGCTTTAAAGAAAGTTGAGAAGGATATGAAGTGTAAATTCGGAGACAACAAAAATCCACTTCTTCTGAGTGTAAGATCAGGCGCAAGAGCTTCTATGCCCGGAATGATGGATACCGTTCTGAATCTCGGTCTTAATGATGAGTCCGTAAAAGGTCTGATAGAAAAAACAGGAAATGCAAGATTCGTTTATGATTCATATAGAAGATTTGTTCAGATGTACGGAGATGTCGTCCTGGATCTCAAACCAAAAGACAAACATCAGCTTGATCCTTTCGAGGAAATTATAGAAAGAAAAAAAGCGAAGAGAAAAATTAAAAATGACCTGGAATTTACTGTGGATGATCTTAAAGATCTTGTTGATGAATATAAAAAAGAAATCAAATCAGAAACTGGTCAGGATTTTCCGGATGATCCGATGACTCAGCTGTGGGGAGCGCTTGGCGCAGTATTCCGGTCCTGGATGAATGACAGGGCAATAGTCTACAGAAAGCTAAACAATATTCCCGTTGAATGGGGAACTGCTGTAAATATACAGTCAATGGTTTTTGGAAATCTGGGAGATACCTCGGGAACAGGCGTTGCATTTACAAGAAATCCTTCAAACGGTGAAAATGTATTTTACGGAGAATATCTCATGAATGCACAGGGTGAGGACGTTGTGGCTGGTATTAGAACTCCGCTTCCTATCTCCGAACTTAAGAAAGCAAAACCGAAGATTTATGCCCAGCTCGAAAAAGTCAGAAAAAACCTGGAAAAACATTACAAGGATATGATGGATATTGAATTTACTATTCAGGATGAAGTCCTTTATATGCTTCAGTGCCGCGCAGGAAAAAGAACCGGTTACGCTTCGGTAAAAATAGCCGTTGATATGGTAAAAGAAAAACTTATCAATGAAAAACAGGCTGTGATGCGCGTTGAACCGGAACAGCTCAATCAGCTTTTAAGACCGATATTCAGTACTTCTGAAAAGCAGGAAGCCATCAGGGACGGCAGATTACTTGCAACAGGTCTGAATGCAGGACCCGGAGCTGCATGCGGAAGAGTTTATTTCAATTCCTTTGATGCGGTTAATGCTAATGCCAGAGGCGAGGAAGTTATACTTGTCAGGATAGAAACTTCACCTGAAGATATAAGGGGAATGAATGCATCGGAAGGAATACTTACTTCCCGCGGAGGAATGACTTCACATGCTGCTCTTGTTGCCAGACAGATGGGTAAGGTCTGCGTTGCCGGTTGCGGAGCACTCGAGATTGATTATCTTCTCAAGACAATTAAAGTCAAAGGTAAACCCCACGTTATTAATGAAGGAGATTTCCTTTCGATTGACGGATCTACAGGAGAAGTCATAGTCGGCAAACTTCAGGCAAGACCATCAGAAATTCTGCAGGTTCTGATAGACAAAACTCTGAAACCAAAAGATTCAAAACCTTTCGGTTACTATTCTGCTTTCATGAAATGGGCTGACAAATTCAGAAGATTAAAAATCAGAACAAATGCAGACCAGCCTGATCAGTGCGAGAATGCAATCGCCTTCGGTGCTGAGGGAATAGGTCTGTGCAGAACCGAACATATGTTCTTCGGCGGTGACAGGATAGACGCAGTAAGGGAAATGATACTGGCATACAGCACTGAAGGACGGAAAAAAGCTCTTGAAAAAATACTCCCGTATCAGAGAAAAGATTTCACTGAGATATTCAGGGTAATGGATGGACTTCCTGTGACAATCAGGACACTCGATCCGCCTTTGCATGAATTTTTACCTCATACGGAAAACGAAATTTCCAAACTTGCCGAAATGATCGGCACAAGAGTTGATGAAATAAAATATAAACTCAATGCATTAAAAGAATTCAATCCGATGCTCGGTCACAGAGGATGCAGACTCGGCATTTCTTTTCCGGAAATTACAGAAATGCAGTCAAGAGCCATTTTTGAAGCGGCTGCCGCAGTTTTAAAAGAAGGGAAAAAGGTTTTCCCCGAAATTATGGTACCTCTCATTGGAATGGAAAAAGAATTTACCGAACAGGAAAGCATAATCAGAAAAACGGCAGATGAAGTGATGAAAGAAAAAAAGATCAAGTTCAAATATAAGGTCGGAACAATGATCGAAATTCCAAGAGCCGCTCTCGTTGCAGGTAAGATTGCAAAGCATGCGGAATTCTTTTCGTTCGGAACTAATGACCTCACTCAGATGACTTTTGGTATTTCAAGAGATGATGCCGGTTCCTTCCTGCCTGACTACAGGGAAAAGGAAATTTTAAAACGTGATCCTTTCGAATCAATTGATGTGGAAGGAGTTGGTATGCTGATGGAATTTGCAGTTAGAAAGGGAAAAGAATCAAGACCCGATATTAAACTTGGTATCTGCGGCGAACACGGAGGCGAACCGGATTCAATCAAGTTCTGTAATGACCTCGGACTGGAATATGTGAGCTGCTCTCCTTTCAGAGTGCCGGTTGCCAGACTTGCAGCTGCCAGAGCTGAACTGGAGACTTCTATTTAGTTTTACTTAATTATTGTTTTATTAACGGGTATAAAAGATACTGAATTTATTTTTTATGCCCTTTTTAATTTTATTATAATGGAACCAATAACTGTAAAAGATTTCGAAAAACTTGCATCGGAAAAAATTGACCGCAATGCCTGGGATTATTATTCAAGCGGTGCAAATGATGAGATCACTCTTCGCGGGAACTGCAGTGCGTTTGAAAAAATTTTCCTTAAATACCGCGTGCTTGTCGATGTAAGCAAAAGAGATCTTTCAACAGAAATTCTTGGAAATAAAATATCAATGCCTCTGATAATTGCTCCAACGGCTTTTCATAAAATGGCGCATCATGACGGGGAAGTTGCAACGGTAAAAGCGGCGGGCAGATCCGATACAATAATGATATTAAGCACTCTCTCAAATTCATCCATTGAGGAAGTAGCTTCAGCAGCAGCCGGTCCCGTTTGGTTTCAGCTTTATGTTTTTAAAGACAGAGAAGTAACAAAAGACCTTATTAAAAGAGCTGAGAATGCAGGTGTAAATGCGCTTGTTCTGACTGTTGACGCTCCCCTTCTCGGACAGAGAGAAAATGATATACGCAATAAATTTGATCTTCCCCCCGGACTTGAAGTAAAAAACCTTGTTAACGCCTCAAAGGAGAATCTCATTGCAGGAAAGGATTCCGGACTTGCCGCCTATGTAAAGGAAAATCTTGATGCATCTCTCAACTGGAAAGACATTGACTGGATCAGATCTGTTACCGGTCTCCCTTTGATCTTAAAAGGAATTTCCTGCAAGGAAGACGCTTTACTCGCGGTATCACACGGGAGTGACGGAATTGTGGTTTCCAATCACGGAGGAAGACAGCTTGATACATGCCGCGCTACTATTGATGTACTTCCTGAAGTAGCTGATGCTGTTCAGGGAAAAACGGAAATTCTTCTCGACGGTGGTATACGCAGAGGAACTGATATACTGAAAGCTCTTGCTCTTGGTGCAAAAGCGGTTTTAACCGGAAGACCTGTTCTGTGGGGACTTTCGTTCAACGGCGAGGATGGAGTCGTTCAGATATTGAATATTCTCAGAAACGAACTTGATCTGGCTATGGCTCTCTGCGGATGCAGGGATCTCAGCGTAATTAATAAAGATCTGATAGTTAAAAACTGATTGGCAGTAAAAGATAAGTCCCGTGAAGTATTACTCCGCGGGACTTTGAGGGTTGTTAATTAACGGGTCTGTCTTTATAATCTATTCTGTATCTGAAGATAATATCTTTGTAATCAGGACTGGTCCACAGATTCAGTGAATTCAGTTTTGATTTTACATTTGAAATGAGATTTTCATTTATTCCTTTTAATCCCGTAAACAATATTCTGCCGTTATTGTCTACTGTTGTGTAGAATGTGACTTCTCCTGATAGATCTTTTGATTCATATCTCAGGTAAGGTGTCTTTAACGCCTCTTTGATCTCCTGAATTATCTGACTGCTCAGTTCAACTGATTTATCCTTATCAGTCCCGTCAGCTTTCGAAAAATTAGGATTGATAAACAGCATGGATGCGGTAAGTACCATTAATAAAGTTAATATCTTTTTCATTTTATTTCTCCTTGGTTAGTGTTTGTTAATTGATTGGACAAAAGATTATTCGGATTATAAATGTAAAAGTTTCAACGGGGTATTATTTATGAAATCTGTGCTTCAATTAAATATCAGAACGGAAAAAAACTGGAATGATAATATTGCTGAAAGGAAAATTATCACAATTGCAGCTCCTTCAAATATTCTGAGAACTACCGGGACAGAATAATCAACTTTATATTCATTTGTGATTTTATGATCCATCCAGAAATAATGGAATAGATTCAGAAGTACAAATCCGGTAAATGTTATTGCAAATACGAAGGGTATTGAGATTAGATTTTTCAGGTAAAGAACGTTAAACCCGTACAGGGGAAGCAGCATGAAACCGCTGATGATCCCGAGTGAAGAGAATAATGAAAGTTTCATAATTTCCGGAAAGAATGCTTTAGGGTCTTTTTTGTACTTTTGAGTAATAAGGATCTTCTCTGTCTGGAAGAAGAATGTCTTTCTCATTAATATTCCGCACAGAAAAAGAAATAACAGCATACAAACCGAAGCAAAGATCATTTCAGTATAAACCAGTGTCAAATGAACCACCTCGTCTATCATACCTTTAAGCAGATAAAGCATCGAATACCCGGTTATTGTAAAGACAAGCAGTAGAAATGAAATTCCATAAATAAAAGCCCCTGAAAAGAATATGTATGAGACAAGAGTATCAATGTAAATTCTTTTGTATGACGGTTTGAAGATCTTGATTGGGTCTGACAGAATTTCAGATCTGTTTCCTGATGAGGGATGATAACCGAATATTCTTTCGGTAAAATTTTCCGCTGCTTCTTTTTCGTAATTTTTATCTAAATGAATTTTCAGAAACTCGGCAGATTTCCATGAAGCTGCTCTGAGATCAGCATAATATTCCCGGCTCCTGATAAGCATTCTGAATATCAGGAATAAAAGCATCAGGAGAATGGTGATCTGACCGAACAGATTAAGATAGACAAGTATTTTCTCAAACAGAACACCAAAGCTAATCCCGGTATCAATCATTCTGCTGATTATACTTTTTGTAAGCGCAAAAAACATCAGTATTACAGAAGTTAAAAGTGTAATCAGAAAGGGAATTTTGAGAACTGATTCGGCAAAATATGTTTTGGAAATATCCCTGTTTTTTATATGCGCAAATTCATGAAGGAGTATACTTTCAAAAAGATCAAAATTTTTTTTCCTTATGATGATCATCAGCCCCTTGCCCGCTCTGAGATACAGATTTTTTCCGGCTCCGAATACCTGAGCGCTGAAGTCCAGTATCTTATTGTTAGTATAATAAAATATTTTCCCGCTTAACCCTGCTTTTGATCTTATATTATCAAGAGCTTCAACTGCTTCTCTATCATTTATTTCTTTCAGATCATTCTTTTTAATAATGCCTGCCGGTCTTTTCTTGTAAATCGCAAACGATATGCCGAAGATCAGTATCATGTAAAGGATCTGAATGGTAATTGGTCTTAAAAAAAGCATAACATTCCTGAAAAATTCTTCAGGCGGTGAGCTGAAAACTTTATCAACATCATAAAATTCAGTAACAGGAAATATTGCTAACGGGGAAGATCCGGTATCTGTCAGGAAACTCGGTATGTAATTCCCTATTATCACTGTAATGGAAACCAGCGCAAACAGGAAAATGCGGAAAATACTGTCAGTCTCAAGCGGATAATCAAAGACATTACTGTAGGTCAGTTTATTTCTATCGTCATCCAAATTATCCCTCTCCCAGAACAAAAGATGAGATCAGAGAATCTCTTATCCTCAGTGATGTGTTTTTATCAAGTTTAATGTCTTTGAGTTTGTTATCAATCAGCGCTGAGATTTTCTGAAGCTGATCCCTGGTAAGAGTCAGAGAACTTTCTTCGGTTTCTTTTTTCTTTTTTGTAAAGAATGATTTAAGCTTTTCCTTTATAGTGTCATTCATCTGATCCTTTACGGCTTTTACCACATCAGTCATCAGATATGTGACAATTCCTGAAACAAGTGTCATAACCGCAGGCGTAGCTAGTTCGCCGAATTCGGATAACCCGAATCCAAGCTGCGCATCCTTATCCGATTCTTCATTTTTAAAATATGAATCCGCTACTTCATCAAAATATTCCAGTTCATCAGGAGATATTTCTTCTATGATGATTTTTGAAATTTCCCTTGTGATGTCTTCATTCATAAAAATTTTTAGATTAAATTATCAATATTCAGATATTTATTCAACTTCTTTTTTTGCTTTTAGCAGATTTCTCCTCCAGCCCGAATACTTTGTCCTTTTAACAGGCGTTCCGTTAAACATATTATTGAATTCCTCTTCGTTTATTTTAAGAAGTTCATCATAAGTTTTATTGAAATGCAGTTCCGACGGATAAAAATTCTCATCTTCAGTAAAAAATTTATTCCTTGTAAACGGACAGACCTCCTGGCAGATATCACAACCGAATATCCATCCTTCTGATCTTATGCTGCCGGGAATTTCCCCTCTGTTTTCTATTGTCTGATAGGAAATGCACAGATTGGCATCGAGTTTGTAATCATCATACAATGCTTCAGTCGGACATGACCTGATACATAGACTGCATGAACCGCAGAGTTCGGCAGCGGCATTGTCATATTCCAGTTCTCTGTTGATCAGAATGCTTGCAATAAAAAAATAACTGCCGAAATCACTGTTTATTACATTCGTATGTTTCCCCATCCAGCCGATGCCGGATCTTACAGCCCAGACCTTATCCATAACCGGTCCGTCATCTGCATAGTATCTGGTTTTTATACCGGATTCAAGCTCTTCAATTTCTTTACACAGTATCCTGAGTTTTTTCTTTATGATTTTATGATAGTCCCTTTTTCCCCAGGCGTAGCGTGATATTTTCGGAATACCCGGGTCTTCCTTATGCTCGGCAGGAGTATCATAAAAGTAAGCAAGCGAAATTATAGATTTTACATCTTCCATGATCAGCGAGGGATCACTTCTTTTTTCAAAACTGCTGTTCATCCATTTCATACCGGCATTCAGTCCTTTATCAAGCCATTGTTTAAGATGTTCTGATTCGGGATGCGCTATCCCGGCTTTTGCAAAACCTGACTTGATGAATCCGGCTTCTTTACACTTATCTCTTATTATTTGCGAAAGGTTATACGTCATGTGCTAAGGAAATTTTATCAGATTTTAAAATCAAATCTTTTCTCATCAGGAATCTTTACATACAGACAATCATCCCTGATCTCATATTCAAATGTTCTCAGTCTGCATCCGGCATTTGTCGGCTGTTCACCTGTTTTAAGATGAAATCTGAATCCGTGCACGGGACATGAAACATACATTTCCTCTACGTAACCGTCATATATCTGCGATGTATGATTGTGCGGACATATATTATCGACGACAAATATTTCTCCGTCAGCCTTGAAAACTGCGATCTCATTTTCGTCGTCAAGATCAAATCTCCTGCCTTTTCTGCTGTATAAATCCGATACTCTGCAGATCTTTTTGAAATTATCTTTCATATCAGATAATAGTAAGATTAATATTTAAAAAAAGTTTAAAAGTTTGGTTTTGCTGCAATACTGTCCAAATTAATTTTTAATCATAAGAAATACTTTAATATTTAAAATCTTTTAAACTTTTTAAAATATTTTGTCAAACTATCCGCCTGTGAA
>JAFDZR010000038.1:0-7894 GCA_018266875.1 Bacteroidota bacterium | reverse complement strand
CAAAAGAAAGTACGTTTACTCCAGTAAATTTTGATTTCTTAAACTAAACGTTTTGGACACTATTGGTTTTGCTGCAGGGAATTATTTTAATTCACACTATGCGGTTTATAAAATTATTTACTTATAAAAAAAACTTCTCACTAAATAAATAATGAGAAGCTTAATTATAAATCAAAACCGGATTTTTATTTTATCTCAAAAACCCTGTCCAGTCTTGCAATCTTCATAAGATCTTCAACATTCTTAGTCACATTGATGAGGATCAGTTTTTTATCTTTTTCCCTTTCCATCCTTTCGGATAAAAGGAGTACGGATAATCCTGAACTGTCACATTTTGTAACGTCACTCAGATCAATTATGAACTGATTGTTTATTTCTTTCTGAAGAAAGATAAGTTCTGTTTTAAGCTGAGCCGCAATGCTGTGATCCAGCGATTTTGATTCAAGCTTAAAAATAGTTTTATCGTCCTGCTTGTCTATTTCATATTTCATTAGGCATTCTCTTTAGGTTTTACGGGTTCTTTCGGCAGCAATACTTTTCTGCTCAGTTTCAGTTTTCCTGAATCATCTATTCCAAGCAGTTTTACCTGAACTTTCTGGCCGAATTTCAGGACATCCTCGACTTTTACAACTCTCTTGTTGTCAATTTCAGAAATGTGAAGCAGTCCTTCTTTTCCGGGAAGTATCTCTACGAAAGCGCCGAAGTCCTTAATTCCCTTGACTGTGCCGTCGTAAACTTTTCCTATCTCAGGAACCTCAGTAAGTCCGGCAATCATTTTTCTTGCTATCTCAGCCTGCGTATGATCGACTGCGGCTATTGTTACTTTACCTTCATCGTCAATATCAATCTCGGCTCCTGATTCCGCAATAATGTGCCTGATGGTTTTTCCGCCCGGTCCGATAACTGCTCCGATCATATCTCTCGGTACAGTCATGGAATAAAGATGCGGTGCGTATTTTGAAATTGATTCCCTCGGAGTATCGATGGTTTTATTCATTATTCCGAGTATGTGAAGTCTGCCTTCCTTTGCCTGATTCAACGCCTTCTCCATTATTTCAAACGAAATACCTCTGACCTTAATGTCCATCTGGATTGCTGTTATTCCTTCCGCAGATCCTGCGACTTTAAAATCCATATCACCGAAATGATCTTCATCTCCGAGTATGTCAGAAAGTATTGCGGTTTTATCTTTTTCTATTACAAGTCCCATTGCTATTCCGGCAATCGGCTTTTTCAGTTTCACGCCGGCATCCATTAACGCAAGTGAACCTGCGCATACTGTTGCCATTGAAGATGAGCCGTTCGATTCCAGTATGTCAGAAACTATTCTTAATGCATACGGGAAATCATCGACCGAAGGCAATAGATTTTTTAAAGATCTCTCGGCAAGATTACCGTGACCTATCTCTCTTCTTCCCGGTCCGGGTCTTCCGCCGACTTCTCCTGTGCTGAACGGCGGGAAATTATAATGCAGCATAAATCTCTTTGTTGTCATGTCTTTCAGACCTTCTATCATCTGTTCGTCTCTCTTCGTTCCAAGCGTTACTGTTGTAAGACTCTGCGTCTGACCTCTTGTAAAAAGAGCTGAACCGTGAGTCCTCGGAAGAACTCCGATTTCACATGTGATATCTCTTATGTCCGCAAGTCCTCTTCCGTCAAGTCTTTTGTTCTCATCAAGTATCATTGACCTCATCACTTCATACTGTATATCATGTATTACTCTGGAGAATTCTTTTTCCTGCTCCGGATATTTTTCAAGTAATGCTTCGTTAACTTTGTCGAAGATCTCTTTATTCTTCTGCTTTCTTTCCTCTTTTGATAATACTGTATGCGTGACATTTTTAATATCTTCAGCAACAAGCGCTCTCACTTCAGCATCAATATCGGGATTTTCCTCTTTCGGAAGAAGTTCTCTTTTTGCCTTACCGCATTCTCTTGCAAAGTCCAGCTGGAAATTGCAGAGATCAGCTATAAATTTATGTCCGAATTTTATTGCTTCAATAATTTCGGATTCAGAAATTTCCTTTGCTTCTCCTTCCACCATCATGATTGAATCAACCGTTCCGGCAATAGTGATATCAAAATCACCTTCCTCAATCTGTGTATGTGTCGGATTGACAACTAGCTCACCGTTGATGCGTGTAACTCTGACTTCAGAGATCGGCACGTCAAACGGAATGTCGGAGATCAGCAGAGCTGCTGAACCGCCTGTGGCAGCTAATACATCCGTGTCATTTTCTCCGTCAGATGAATACACTGAACAGAGTAGCTGAACTTCATTAAAAAATCCTTCCGGAAACATAGGTCTGATCGGTCTGTCTATGAGACGTGAGGATAATATTTCCTTCTCCGTTGGTCTTCCTTCTCTTTTAAAAAATCCACCGGGGATCTTTCCGGCTGAGGCTGTCTTTTCTCTGTAATCAACTGTAAGTGGGAAAAAATCCTGTCCGGGTTTTGCTTCGTCAGAAGCTGTAACTGTACATAGAACAAAATTATCATCTATAGAAATCATAACTGCGCCGTTTGCCTGCTTGGCTAGCTTGCCTGTTTCAAGTGTTAATTTTCTTCCGCCTATTTCAATACTTTTTGTAATTGGCATTTAGTGTTTTAATTATTTTCTTATCTCTAATTCTTTTATGATAGTTCTGTATCTCTGGACGTCTTTGTTCTCCAGGTATCTTAAAAGCTTTCTTCTTTTTCCGACCATTTTCAGCAATCCTCTTCTTGAGTGATTGTCTTTTTTATGTGAATTGAAATGGTCCGCTGAGAGTTCATTGATCCTGTTTGTGAGTATTGCGATCTGAACCTCAGGTTTTCCTGAATCCTTATCGGAATTTCCGAATTTGGATACTATTTCCTGTTTTTTTTCTTTTGATAAAGGCATATCTGTTGTTGTTTTTTATTTATTTTTTTTAAAATTAATTTAAATTGATTTTAACTTTGCAAAGATCTCCCCGCTGCTGAGTTTGTCCCTGGACATCTGGTCTTTAAGTTCTTCAATAGAATCAAATTTCACTTCGCTCCTCAGATATTCCATAAAATTCACAGTGATTTTCTCACCGTAAATATCTCCGCTGAAGTCGAATAAATTTACCTCAAGCTTTATTGATTCATCATCAGTTACAGTCGGATTCTGTCCGATGCTCATCATTCCGGAATATTCATTTCCTTTTATCCGGGAGGTAACGGCGTAAACACCTTTTCCGGGTATCAGTTTGAATTCATTGTCAGGTTTAATATTGGCTGTCGGATATCCTAGTTCCCTGCCGAGCTGTCTTCCTTTTGTTACCGTACCGCTGAGGCTGTAATCTCTTCCGAGCAGACCGGCGGCTTTTGCGACCTCGCCTTTTTCCAGCAGGTGTCTGACAGCAGAACTGCTGACATGTTCGCCTTCAGGTTTATACTCTTCCACTTTATCAATGCTGAATTCATACTTATGCGAAAGTTCTCTGAGAGTATCAAAATTACCTTCCCTGTTCTTTCCGAACATATGATCGTATCCGAGTATCAGATCACACAATCCTATCTTTTTTATCAGATAGTTTATGTAAAATTCAGATGCGCTTGTCTGTGAAAATTCCCTTGTGAAATTAATCACATATGTAATGTCAACATTGCATTCTCTGAAAATTGAAAGCTTTTCTTCAAGTGTGGAAAGTATCTTAATGTCTTTTCCGCGATTTTTAAGAACGATCTGGGGATGAGGTTCGAAAGTGATAATTATACTTCGCAGATTCTTTGAGGATCTCACTCCGTTTAGTTTATCAATGATCCTTCTGTGACCGAGATGCACGCCGTCAAACGTTCCGACTGTTACAGCGCTGTTTTTATCAAATCTGAAATCACTGATATCTCTGATTACTTCCACAGTTAATTACTTTTTATATAAAACTGAAAATCCGGAATAAAAAAAATTTTTATCCTAAACTCTCAATTGCCTCTCTGAGCTTTTCAAAATTAACCTGAACGCCGGGATTCTCTGTTATTTCCATGTATTTAATAACGCCTTCCTTATCAACAAGAACAACGGCTCTCTTGGCGGTTTCTTTCTGATTGTGGGCAAACACTTCGTGGACAAGTCCTAATTTTTTTATAACATCTTTATTGTAATCGGATAAGAGAGGATATTTGATATTATTTTTCTTTGCAAATTCTTTCTGAACGAATGTACCGTCAACGCTTATTCCGAACATTTCAAGGTCTTTTGAAGCAAAATCTCCCAGAGTATCAGAAATAGTACAGTTCTGATCAGTGCAGACTCCTGTAAATGCCATTGGAAAGAAAACAAGAAGTACATTTTTTTTGCCTCTGTAAGATCCGATCGAATATTCTTTCAGTTCATCTGAGTGTGAGAATGAATTTAACGAAAATTCAGGTAATTTATCTCCTGTTTTGATAGTCATAGTTTGGTTATTGTATTATTTGAATAATTTTTATAATCTGAAAATATAGCCATTTGAATTTTTATTAACAATCCGATAAAATTACCGGAACTGGAGGGAAAATTTTCAGGAGTTTAGATATTAACTGTGAATCTAAGAATAATTTTATTTATAAAACTCCGTTAATTAACGACTCAGTTTATTTGAGAAAAATCAGAATCCGGCTATAATTGTCATTTTAAATTCAAATAAAGTTGGGATTTCTGTTAATTCTATCCCCTGTATTTTACTGTTTTCTGAAAATATATTTCATTTATTGTAATAATATTTAAAGTTAAATTCATATCAGATAAAATCCATATTATGATATTCTTCTATATGAATTTTGCATAATTCACCATAATTTAAAATAATTAAAACCACCTTATGAAAAAGTTAATACTTTTACCGGTTTTGATTCTCCTTTTTATTTCTCAGACTTCAACAGCACAGCAGAAATGGTCAACTGACAGGAGGATTACTTCAAAGCCGCCAATAGGAAATTTCCAGATGCTTCCATCTCAATATACAGCCTGGGAGAATCCTAACAAAACAGACAGAATAATTAATACTCCCATGGGAAGAGTACTTATAACACCAAACATCAGAGTTCTTCCGAATTCGAATCAGCAGGATGAAGTAGTTCTTGTTCGTCATCCTACCAATCCGAATATTATGTTCGGTTCGGCAAATACCACAGTAGGTTCATCATTCGGTCAGGGATCCTACACTACAACTGACGGCGGGCTGACATGGTTTGGAACCGACCTTGTCCCGGCTTTCGGTTCTCCGAGCGATCCGGGTCCGTGTATTGACAAAAACGGAGTCATTATTCTTACAACTTTAAATCCGGGAATGGCTGCAAGCTATTCCACAAATAACGGCATTACATGGTCAGCTGCCGTAAATATTACCACACAGTCTTCGGACAAAAATTTTGCTGCAAGTGATGACGCTCCTTCAAGCGCTTTTTACGGAAGAAGCTACTGCGTCTGGAGCAATTTCGCTGCATCGTCTCCGCCAATAGTTATCTCATATACAACAAACGGCAGTGTAAGCTGGTCTCCGGTTTCCCAGATCAACACTCCTCCGTCAGGACATTATTCACAGGGATGTGATATCGCAATCGGACCAACGGGCGAAGTTTATGTCTGCTGGGCTGCTCCGAGTTCATCAGGTCTCATCGAAGACTTTGCCGGATTTGCAAAATCAACAAACGGCAGCGCTACATGGACTGTAACTGAAAACGCTTATGACATGAATGGTATAAGATCAAGTTCTTACAATGGCTGGGGCGTGAGAGTAAACAGCTTTCCGCGTATCGGTGTTGACAGAAGCGGCGGTCCGAGAAACGGATGGATATACATTGTGGCATCTGATGTAAATCTTGCTCCGGCAGGTTCAGATGCTGACGTCGTCATTCACAGATCAACTGACGGCGGAGTTACATGGTCAGCAGGCGTCAGAGTCAATCAGGATCCGCTTAATAACGGCAAGGTTCAGTTCTTTCCCGCCATCAGAGTTGATGAATCAGGCGGCGTGAACGTTGTATATTATGACAACAGAAATTATCCTTCTGTCGGTGATTCATGTCAGACTTACGTTTCCAGATCAGTCGACGGCGGTAATACATGGACTGATATGCTTGTCAGCGATCACAGCTGGAAAGTAAAAGGTGAAGCCGGTCTCGGAAATTATATGGGAGATTATATCGGCATAACTTCAGGCAACGGAAAACTATGGCCGTTCTGGTTTGATGATAAATCCGGCTCTATGCAGGCATGGACTACATCTGTGCAGATAACAACTTTTCCCCTGAATGCTTTCAACCTGCTGTCACCTCCGGCAGGAACTAGAATTCAGACATTGCCAAATAATACAACTAATTATACCATTACTTGGGATACTTCTTCTTCCACGGCTTCCTATAAATGGATCTTCGGAAGTCCCACTGCTTCAAACAGGCAGATCACTTTACTGCCGAACGGAAATTCACTCACCGTCACAGGCGGTCAGCTTGATGCAGTTCTGCAGGGACTCGGCCTGAATCAGGGTGACTCGCTCGTAGGTTCATGGGATGTCTGGGCTTTCAGAAACAATCAGACGAATGATTCGCTGAAAGCTGCTAACGGTCCCAGAGCAATAACTTTAAAAAGAGCAAAACCTTTGCTGACTCCTTTTAGTCTGATTTCACCTCCAAACAATACAACTCTGCTGACACTGATTACTGATACTACAAGAGGTTACACATACTGGACAAAATCAGGTGAAGCCGTTAAGTATAAAGTTATTTATGCAAGTCCTGATTTTTCATCACAGGCTAACGTTAAATTCAGTATTCAGTCGGATAATTCCGGATTTGATTCTGTTTTAACATTGAGGAACTCACAGCTTGACTCAATTGTAGCAGGGCTTGGCTTGACAGTCGGGGATTCAACAGTCGGACAGTGGAGAGTATATGGTTACAGCGCAGCAGACTCTCTCTCTTCTGCACAGACTTTTAACATTACAATAAGAAGAGGCACTCCTCCGACGGTAACATCATCTGCTGATTCAATTGTAGTTAATGTTCCTTTGGGAGGAACCACTGCAAGAAATCTCATCATAGGAAATACAGGTCAGTTCCCGCTCAACTGGGTAATTACTGAATCTTCTACTCAGGCAGACAATTCTAAAGTTGCCTTCAACATAGACGAAGCTCTCAATCAGCAGCAGTCCGGCCTTCCAAAAGGAGCAGCGGATGTTTATCACGGTCCTGATGTCACCGACGGAATGGGAGGACCTGATGCTTTCGGTTACAGATGGATAGACAGCGACGAACCGGGCGGTCCGGTCTATAACTGGTTCGAGATATCAACTATCGGAACTCCTATCACTACATGGACAAACGGAACAGGTGATGACGGATCAGTGGTAATTCCTCTTCCTTTCAGTTTCGGATTCTACGGAACGGATTACAATCAGCTCAAGATCTGCACAAACGGATGGATCGGATTTGATGTGGCAAGCACTAATACAGCTTACAGCAATGTCGCCATTCCTTCGACTGCAGAACCTAACAATGCGATCTATCCTTTCTGGGATGATCAGGATGTGAGAACAGCAGGACAGATCATTTACTATCATGATGCTGCCAACAACAGATTCGTTGTTGAATACAAGGACGTGCCGCACTTCTCAACAGGCGGACCTTATACATATCAGGTTCTTCTTTATTCTGACGGAAGAATATACTTCCAGTATCAGAACATGACAGATCCTTTAAACTCCGCAACGATCGGACTTGAGAATTCGACAGGGACAGTAGCGCTTCAGGTTGCATTCAATGCAGCATACATGCACAACAACCTTGCGATCAAACTTGAGAAACGACTTGCATGGGTTAACGAGGTTCCTTCATGCGGAACTGTTAATCCTTCCGGTAATCAGAACGTAAGCGTTAACTTCAACACAACCAGACTGATCATCGGAAC
>JAFDZR010000037.1 GCA_018266875.1 Bacteroidota bacterium | reverse complement strand
CACACTAAAAGGAACGTTATCCTGTAAATTGATTAGATATAAATATGTTTAAATTATTTAAGTAATAATTTATATTAGAGAAATTAATTTTAAACTAACAAAATTATATAATGAAATCATACACATTTTCGTATCAGGATTCCGGAAGCGGTAATTTTCCCCCACCGCCTCCTCCTCCGCCGCCGCCGCCTTCATTTAATTCACCGACTCCCCCGCCTCCGCCGCCGAATACTTCTCCGGGTGCAAGTTCCAATGCAATATTTGCTCTTGTACTTGGAATATTATCCTATATTTTCTGCGGAATTTTCGCGGCTGTACCTGCGTGGATACTTGGTAAAAAAGAAATAAATGAGATAAATGCCGGCAGATCACCTGAAGCTGGAAAGACACTTGCAACAATTGGGATGTGGCTCGGGATAATTAATGTAATTATTTCTGTACTCGCAATTGTCGCTTTGATTTTCCTTTTTGCCCTCGGTGTTCTGAGTTCAAGGGATTTTAATGTTTAAATTGTTTTAAATCATTTTAAATCATTTTAAGTCATTAAAAATTAAATCAATTTTTTACTGAAAGTATTTATTGAAGATAAATTATAAAATTGCGGATCCGGATTGTCCTGTTTTCCTTCCTCAGTACAAAACTTCAGGATCAGCCGGAATGGATCTGAGCTCTTCTTCAAGGGATAAAATCTTTATTTCTCCCGGAGATCATTCCCTTATTCCTACAAATATTATTCTCGAGATACCTGAGGGATATGAAGGTCAGATAAGACCCAGAAGCGGACTGGCGCTTAAGCACGGTATAACAGTCTTAAATTCACCCGGGACAATAGATTCCGATTACAGAGGAGAGATAAAGGTTTTACTTATTAATCACGGCAAGGATATTTTTGAGATCAATGCCGGAGACAGAATAGCTCAGCTCGTAATTTCTGATTATTCGCGCTGTGAATTATCCTTAAGCGAAAGTATCTCAGATTCAGTTCGCGGTGAAGGCGGTTATGGAAGCACAGGGAAAAAACATGATGAATGATGATAATGTCTCAATGACAGGAACACTCAACATTGTCACTACTCCTATTGGAGATTATTCCGATATGAGTCTAAGAGCAATACGAACTCTGGAGGAATCTGATAAATTATACTGCGAGGAATTCAGGGAAGGGACAAAGCTTCTTAGATTCTTCGATATAAAGAAAGACCTTTCAGATATAAATGAACATAATGAAACCGAATCCAGCGAAGAGATTTTTTTGGAACTTCTCTCGGGAAAAAATATTTCACTGATCTCAGACTGCGGCACTCCCCTTTTTTCGGATCCCGGTAAACTTATAGTTTCAAAATGCATTGAAGCCGGAATAAAGCTTGAATTTCTCTGCGGTGCAAATTCACTGCTGGCATCAATAGTGCTGTCAGGATTTGATATCAGCAGATTTTTTTATTTCGGCTTTCTATCTCCCAAAGCGGATATAAGAAAAAAACAGATGAAGGATTTTTCGGCGTCTGAAAGAGTTTCCGTAATTCTTGATGCTCCTTACAGATTAAAGGCGGTTTTAAAGGATATTGATGAAGTATTTGGTGAAAGAAGAATATTCGTGGCATTCAATGTCACTCAGAAATCTGAAAAAAAATTCAGGGGAACTGCACGGATAATTTTAGAGGAGATAGGAGAGGAAAATCTGAAAGGTGAATTTGTAATTGTCATAGATAAATACAATGATAAACACGACGATTTACAGTAAGAGCGAGGGAATCCGTTCTCCAGAACCGGGTTCACTTAAGAGCTGGGATTTTAACAGCGCTGAGATAATGTGGACAGATATTTTTGATGCGCAAATGACAGACTCCGAGAAAATACTTACGGGCATTTTTAATTTCCATCCCCTCGCAATAGAAGATACATTCAAATATTACAAGGATCATTCTGTGCATCATCCGAAGATCGATGATTTCGGTGATTACCTTTTCATCGTTTTCAACGGGATTCAGATTGAAAGCGGATCCAAACGGTATTCAATATTTTCATTAAGCTGCTTTCTGGGTAAAAACTTTCTGATTACAATTCACAATGAAAAGGGCGAAAACTCAGTATTAAAAAACATCAAGAATTTTCTGAGCGAGAGCGCTTTTAAAAAAGGACCCGACTTCATTCTAAACATGATCCTTGATGAAATTGTGGACAGATATTATCCGGTTCTGGATCAGATTGAAACTGAAATTGAAGTTGTCGAAAATAAGATATTCAAGGATATGCCGAACAACAGAACTCTTCTGAGCATACTGAACCTGAAAAAGGAATTGATAAAACTCAGAAGAATTTCTTCCTATCAGAAAGAAGTTCTTTACAAACTTTCAAAAAGAGAATCAGATCTCATCTCACTTGAAGAATCAATTTATTACAGAAACGTATATGACCATCTGGTCAGGGTTTCAGATACAACTGAATCATACAGAGATTATGTGACGGGAATACTCGATTCATATCTTTCCATAGTCAACAATAAAATGAATGAGGTCATGAAATTTCTGACAATAATAGCAACTATTATGCTGCCTCTTACTCTAATAACCGGAGTATTCGGAATGAATTTTGACAGCATTCCTTTTCTGCATAATGAAACCGGTTTTTATATTTCTCT
The DNA here is from genome assembly GCA_018266875.1 of Bacteroidota bacterium. Taxonomy (GTDB): domain Bacteria; phylum Bacteroidota; class Ignavibacteria; order Tepidaquicellales; family Tepidaquicellaceae; genus UBA2330. The sequence goes on along the minus strand of JAFDZR010000037.1, from coordinate 22,368 downwards.
AGGGATAATGTTTATTATAGCTGCCGTAATGCTTTACTGGTTCCGATTAAAAAAATGGATCTGATCACAACTCAAACGGCTCACCATCTTTTTCTGTTTTGAGTTTGTAAGCTTCTTTTATTTTCTCAAGAATATTCAGACCTGATCTGTTGATTACCTTCCTGCCGTCAATCTCATTTACAGGCGTTAACTCTCCCATTGTACCGGTTGTGAATACTTCATCTGCATTATAAAATTCAGAGACGGAAATATTCCTTTCCCTGCAGATCAGATTAAGGTCAGAAGCTATTTTAATTACTATGCCTCTTGTTATTCCCGGAAGACATGAATCTGCATTCGGTGTATGAACAATACCGTTTTTTATAAGAAAAATATTTGTCGCGTTTGTCTCGGAAACGAATCCGTTTAAATCAAGCATAACCGAATCATCGGCTTCTGAAAGATTTGCTTCGATCTTTGCAAGAATATTATTAATCAGATTGTTGTGATGGATCTTTGAATCCAGACTGACAGGAGAATTTCTGCGGATATGGGAAGTGATGAGTTTTATTCCTGATGAATTGTCATATACGGGTTTTTTCCATTCTGCCAGAACAATCAGGCACGATCCTTTTGTATTGAGACGCGGATCCATTCCAGATGTGATTTTCTCGCCTCTTGTCAGTGTAAGACGGATATGAGCTCCGTCATTCATTCCGTTTGCTTTCAGTGTTTCAGCTACAGCTTTTCTGATAAATTCCTTACTTGGTATATCATAAAACATCATAGTATTTGCTGATTCCTGAAGTCGCTTTACATGTTCATCGAAACAGAAAATCCTTCCGCTGTAGATCCTTAAACCTTCCCATACAGCATCTCCTCCCTGGACTGAGCTGTCGAAAACGGAAACTTTCGCTTCTTCCCTGCTGTAGAGCCGGTCCTTTATGAATATCTTAATGTTGTTGTTTCTTTCGTCAAACTTCTGCAGCATATTAGTTAGCTTTGATTGAAAATTCTTTCAGTTGAGAATAATATATTTTGCATTCATCAAGTAAAGTCCTGAATTCCTCAGGAAATGCTTTATCTTTTTTATCCGGTTTTGAAAATCCTGTTGATTTATGAACGTTATTATACCAGTATTTTGCCCATATACCGTCTTCAGGTATCGGACCCGCATTCCATTTCAGCATTTCCTTTTGAAACGGGATCCCGAGCATTCCGCAGAGTTGCGAAAGTACTTTTTCAGGATCTTTAAGAATTTCACCGGAATCAATAACAGGTGGCTTCCGGCCAAACGTTTTTAACTTCTGATAAAGATCGTACTGCATCTTAACGCCGATCCTTTCCATGGTTACATCAGGTATGACTTTGGAAAATGAAACTATCAGCTCTTCCGGATCCCTTATCAGGAATACATTTATTACATCTTTCAAAAATTCGTCGCTGAGTTCAATGTAATGATGTGTCATTTGTTTAAAAAAGATCACTTCCTTTTCATGATCCCCGAGTATCTGTTCTCTAATAACTTTTTCTCCGTCTGTCTCCATGCTTTCCAGTATTTCATTCCTTCCGGGATGATCATATCCTGTCACTCGTAGGTAATGTCCGTAAAGAGGTTCGTCAAAAACGATAGTATCGTTTCTCTGAGCAAATGAATACATCAATGCGGTTGAAATATTTCTCGGACTTGACCAGAGACAGATCCTTTTCAAATGCGGTTTTAAAATTTTTTATAAATTATGAATACATATTTCAAGATTCAATTCTTAAACTTTTTTCAAATACTTTTCTTCAGGAATTTCAACTTCTGCAATTGGAATAAGAATTAATGAAAATTATTTTTTGAAAAATGGTTTTAAACTGTTTAAACCTACTTTCAGAATTTTGTAATTCATTGAAATACAGGGTTAATTTGGGTATTTTGACAGGTGAAAGTAAGTTATAAGTCTTCCGGTGTAAATATCTCAGAAGCCGATAAATTCGTTGAAAAGATCAAGCCTCTCGTCAGAAAAACTTTTACAAAAAATGTTTTAAAAGGAATCGGTAATTTCGGTGCCTTCTATCAGGCGGACCTGAAAAATATAGAGGATCCTGTTTTTGTATCAAGCGTTGACGGAGTCGGGACAAAGCTAAAGATTGCATCTGCACTCAAAAGATTTGACACGATTGGCGAAGATCTTGTAAATCATTGTGTAAATGATATAGCGGTATGCGGCGCAGTGCCTTTATTCTTTCTTGACTATTATGCAACCGGCAGGCTCAGGAGTAAAGACGCTGCGGAGATAGTTAAGGGAATTGTAAAAGGATGTATTAAAAATAAATGTTCTCTCATAGGCGGAGAAACTGCCGAGATGCCAGGTGTTTATCACGGAGATGACTTTGACCTTGCGGGATCTGTTACCGGAATTGTTTCCAAAGGAAATATAGTTGATTCAGGTAATGTAAGAAAAGGTAATATTCTGATAGGACTCAGGTCATCAGGTCTGCACACCAACGGTTACTCGCTGGTAAGAAAGATCTTTGATTCACCAAAAAATCTTAAAAGGAAATTTCCGGGACTGAGAAATGATCTCGGAACTGAGCTGCTGAAAACTCACAGGTCTTATCTCAGCATAATTCAGAGTTCTTTAAAAAATCACAGAGTAAATTCCATCTCCCACATAACCGGCGGAGGAATCCTGGGAAACACAAAGAGAGTTGTTCCTGATAAAATGAAGATAAGGATCGACTGGGATTCGTGGAAACGTCCTGCGGTTTTTGATATTATTCAGAGAGCCGGAAATGTTTCCGAAAATGACATGAGAAAAACATTTAACCTGGGGATAGGATTAATATTCATTGTTCCCGAAAAGGATTCAGGTGCGTTCAAGAAATTTCTAAAAAGAAGAAAAGAGAATCCGGTACAAATTGGTTTTATAGAATAGAATAGAATAGAATAGAATAGAATAAAAACAGATCAGACTTATCAGATCCAAAACAGATTTGTTCCGGAATAAATTAATCAACAAATTTTTTAAAATATAAATCAAAGACAACCATGACAAATCTAACCGCGGAAAATATCCTGAAAGCAAATAAGGAAAAGCATTCGGATAATACTGATTCCGGAAACGGAAAGCTCAGTATCTCTATAGATCCAAAGAATGTTCAGTCTGAACTCAGCAAACATATGCTGGTGGATGGATTCGATATCACAATTGACATTGAAAAGTCCAAAGGCGCATACATTTATGATTCAAAGCACGGTAAAAACTATCTTGACTTTTTTACCTTTGTAGCGTCACATCCTCTTGGTATGAATCATCCAAAGCTGAACAATGAGGAATTCATAAGGAAGATCGGAAAAATCGCCGTCAATAAACCTTCACTTTCCGATATATACACAGAAGTGCAGGCGGAATTTGTTGACACCTTTTTCAAAATTGCCGTTCCGGATTATTTCAAATATTCATTCTACATAGAAGGCGGCGCTCTTGCCGTTGAGAATACTCTGAAGGCTTCAATAGACTGGAAGGTCAGAAAGAATTTCAAAAAAGGATATAAGGAAGAAAAAGGTCATCAGATAATTCATTTCAAAGAGGCATTTCACGGAAGAAGCGGTTATACAATGTCGATGACAAATACCGATCCCAATAAGATACTTTATTATCCGAAATTCAAATGGCCGAGAATTGAAAACCCAAAGGCTACATTCCCGCTTAATGAGGAAAATCTGAAAAATGTAACTACTGCAGAAGAAAGAGCCGTAAATCAGATCAAGGAAGCACTTGCAGCTAATAAGGATGATATAGCAGCTGTTATAATTGAGCCTATTCAGGGTGAAGGCGGAGACAATCAGTTCAGAAAAGAATTTTTCATTAAGTTAAGGGAACTCTGCGATGAAAATGAAATGATGCTGATTTTTGATGAAGTTCAGACAGGAATAGCTCTGACCGGTAAATGGTGGGCTCATATGCATTACGTTCAGCCCGATCTGATCGCTTTCGGAAAAAAGACTCAGGTCTGCGGAATACTTTCAACAGGCAGAATAGATGAAATCGAAGATAATGTTTTTCATTTGCCCAGCAGAATTAATTCTACATGGGGCGGAAATATGGTGGACATGGCCAGGTTTACAAAGATACTTGAGATTATTCAGGAAGAAGATCTCGTAAAAAACTGTGAAGTAATGGGAGAATATCTTCAGAATAAACTCAGGGATCTGAGCGGAAAATATCCGGGAAAGATCAGCAATGCAAGAGGTCTCGGATTATTCAGCGCATTTGATGCAGCGGACGGAAAAATGCGTGACAAAATTAAAACCGGAGCAATGGAAAATGAACTGCTGATACTTGGTTCAGGGGGAAAATCTATCAGATTCAGACCACCTGTGAATATTACTTCAGCGGAAATTGATAAAGGAATTGAGATACTGGATAAAGTTATTAGTAGTATTTAAAATGTATAATTCTTATCTTTATTAAGACAAATTCTTAATAAGAGATCAGATTTGACATTCGAAGAAATAAAAAAAACTTTTATAACTTATCTCAAAGATAACGCTCATCGCATTACAAATGAGAGATTTTTGATACTTAATGCTGCTTTGAATATTGAAGAGCATTTTGATGCTGATGAGCTTTATCTTAAGATGAAAAATGATTATCTAAATGTTTCAAGAGCCACTGTTTACAAGACTCTTGAACTTATGAGCGAATGCAACATACTCACCAAGCATAACTTCAAAGGAGACAGAACAAGATATGAAACAAAGATCGGCAGAAAACCTCATTATCACCTCATTTGCGTAAACTGTAACAAGATCATAGAATTCGAATATCCTCAGATTGAAAAAATTCAGAACAGGATCTGCAGAGAAAATAATTTTAAAATGGTAGATCATACTTTACAGATATTTGCAAGCTGTAATGATGAAAAATCCTGTAAAAATAAAATTGAAAACAATTCAAACTGAGACTTTAATATTGTTAAAAACAGAACACTATGATCTTATGAGAACGGCAGCGGATATGAAAATAGGTGAAAAGGCGATAATAGAAGATATAGATAATTCACATCCTTCATCACACAGACTAATGGAAATTGGGTTTACACCGGGGCAGGAAATTGTGATGCTGAATAAAACTGTTTTCAATGATCCGATTTCATTTTCAATCAGGGGAACGATAATAGCGATAAGAAAAAATGAAGCAGTATCTATAATCATTTAGAATAAATTGCAGCAGCGAATCACAAAAAATAAAGTACCGTTAATTGCAATTGCAGGTCAGCCCAATTCAGGAAAGACTACGCTTTTCAATCACCTGAGCGGTAAAAAATTCAAAACTGTAAATTATCCGGGTTCCACCGTAGAATATTCAATCTCAAAAATTCTCACAAAGTTTTCAATCAACGCAAACATACTTGATTCACCCGGAATTATAAGTCTCATCCCCTCTTCACCGGATGAGGAACTTTCAGTAAATACGTTATATGCTCATCCTGATTATGGTAAACCGGATATAGTTGTAGTTACGGTCGATTCAAGTCAGATCTCACGTCATCTTTATCTTGTTAGACAACTTATCAACTCCAGATTCAATGTAATAATCGTACTTACAATGCTTGATCTTCTCCATAAGAAAGGATATGATATTTCTGAAAGCAAATTGTCTGAAATCCTGAAATGCGATGTCATTAAGATCAATTCAAAATCCGGAGAAGGCATTGATGAACTTCTTAGTTCCGTAAATAGAAATATCCATAATTTAGAAAATGAAAACGGATCGGTTGAGGTTGTAAAAAATCCACCGGAAGATAAAGAGAATCTTCTCAAATCCTATTCTGAGATCGGGCATATAGAAGCAGATGTGATTTTTCCAATGAAGGAAACTCCTCAGTTAAAAGAACCGGATATTCAGAAGATAAATGAAAGTCTTGTAGTTTTAAATAATCCGAGATTATTTCAGAAGCCGGATGAATTCACATTAAAACTTGATAAAATTGTTCTTCATAAATTCTGGGGTCTGATAATTTTCTTTCTGACAATGCTAATTATGTTCACCTCTATTTTTTATGTCGCAGCTCCTCTTATGGATCTTGTAAATGAAGCGTTTTCATTTTTATCCGACAGCGCTGATTCGATACTCGGTGACACCTGGTATGGAAATCTCATTTCACAGGGAGCAATCAGCGGAGTAGGCTCTGTTCTGGTATTTCTGCCTCAGATCCTGATTTTATTCCTCATTCTCGGACTGCTTGAGGATTCCGGATTTCTGGCGCGGGGTGCAATGCTTATTGATAAACCTCTTTCAAAGATCGGACTGAACGGCAAATCATTTGTACCCATGCTTTCAGGATTCGCATGCGCAATACCTGCTATCATGGCTTCAAGGACTATTACAAATAAAAGAGAAAGATTCCTTACTATTTTTATAATTCCGCTGATGAGCTGCAGCGCAAGACTTCCTGTCTATGCAATTCTGATCGCTTTCCTTATACCTCAGGATAAAGCGTTTACGGGAGGATTAATTCTGACTGTTATTTATATTTTCAGTATAGCAAGTTCTGTCATTATCGCATCCGTTATTAATAAATTCAGCGATGTATTTTTAAGAAGTAATGATAATTCCTCATTCATTCTTGAACTCCCGGCATATCGAATGCCTAAGATCAAAAGAGCCGTTACAAATATGTTCTCTAATGCAAAGCAGTACATTTTCAAGGCAGGACCTGTGATTTTGTATCTCTCTTTGATTATCTGGATTCTAACTTACCTGCCGAATTATAATCCGGTCGTTGACGGGACCGGAAAAAGTGAACAGGAGATAGTGTCTCTTAAAAATTCGGAAAGAATTGCAACTTCGTATGCCTCACATCTGGGAAATTTGATAGAACCTGTTATGAAACCTATCGGCATGGACTGGAGAGTGGGAGTATCCCTGATAGCAACCTTTGCCGCAAGAGAAGTTTTCGTTAGTTCTTTGACACTGATCTTTAAAGTCACAGATACCGGCGAGGATATTCAGAATTCTCTTCTAAGCGCAATGCGGAATGCGACATTTGAAAACACAGAAGTAAAAATTTTCACAACAGCCACAACTGCCGGACTGATAGTATTTTTTATTTTTGCGCTTCAGTGTCTTTCAACTGTGGCAATTTCCAGAAAGGAAACCGGTAGCTGGAGAATACCAGTTCTGCAGATCGTAGTATTTACTTCAATTGCATATATTCTAGCTTTCGTGACCGTAAACGGATTGAGATTCTTCGGGATAAACTGATCACACATTGAATCTGAAATAAACTACATCACCGTCAGCTACAATATATTCTTTTCCTTCAACTCTCATCAGACCTTTTTCCTTCACAGCGCTTTCAGACCTCAGCCCGATCAGATCATTATAGGACATTATCTCAGCCCTGATAAATCCTTTTTCGAAATCAGTATGTATCTCCCCCGCCGCCTGCGGTGCCTTGAAATTCTTCGGTATTGTCCAGGCATGAACTTCCTTTTCACCGGCAGTAAAAAAAGTTATAAGATCAAGGAGTTCATATCCCTTTTTTATAAGTTTGTCTAGACCGGAAAGCTCAAGTCCCATTTCTTTAAGGAATTCTTTTTTCTCCTCTATAGACTCAAGCTGAGAAATCTCTGATTCGATCTGAACTGAAAGAATCAGGAACTCTGCATTTTCCTTTTCCGAAATACTTTTTACCAGATCCGAATACTGGTTTCCTTTAAGATTCTTATCATCGACATTTGCAACATACAGAACGGGTTTGTCGGTGAGAAGGTGAAGTTCTTTTATAATCTGAGATTCTTCCTCGCTTAGATCATCTGAGAAATATTTAGCAAGTCTTGAACCCGATAAGTGCTCCTTTAATCTGTTCAGCAGGTCAACTTCCATTTTAGCTTTTTTATCCCCGCTCTTTAATCCTTTCCCGGCTTTCTCAAGACGTCTGTCAATAGTGTCAATATCTTTGAGTATCAGCTCCGTTTCAATAATTTCAATATCACTTTTCGGATCTATCTTTCCTTCCACATGGACAATATTATCATCATCAAAGCATCTCACTATATGAATAATAGCTTCGACTTCCCTTATGTGAGACAGGAACTGATTTCCCAGTCCTTCACCTTTGGATGCACCTTTTACAAGCCCTGCAATATCAACAAACTCAATTGTCGCCGGAACTATCTTCTTGGGATTATACAATTCAACCAGCCGTGTTACTCTTTCATCCGGAACAATAACAGTACCAACATTGGGATCAATAGTACAAAAAGGATAATTAGCCGCTTCCGCATTCTGTGAAGAAGTTATAGCATTGAAAAGCGTTGATTTGCCTACATTCGGCAGACCAACAATACCGCATCTGAATGACATAATAATTTTTTATTTTAAATGAATATATTAAAAAGTAATAAGTAAACTGCTCCAAAGAAAACAGGGATTGAAAAATTATCATCTATTCTCAGGGGAATTAATTCAAATAATGTTGTAAGAACCAAAGCAGTAAGGGCAATATAATACTCGGAAAAACTATCCGACATTTTTGGAGTCAGAAATATTATCAACACACCGGTAATGAAAAAACCGATACTGCCTTCAAGTGTTTTATTTTTTATTCTTTTTTTCCCGAAGATCTTTCCGGATATTGCAGCTGCAGAATCGCATACAGAAAGTATAAGCATTGAAATAATTGCAATCTGTCTCGGGAATATCAGTACGCATATAAGAAAAGCTATAATGAGATATGTTCCGCCTGTAAAAATTGTTTTTCTCTTATTCAGTTCATGCGTTCTCAGGATATTACCCAAAGCTCTCATGTAAAACTGATTGAAGTTCCGGTCTTTATATCTGAAAAAATCAATTAATACCATAACAGCTGAAAGAACAGAAAGAGCATACACGTAAAATTCCCAGCTCCCCCAGAAAATATACATTAACGGTATGACAGAAGAAAACAGATGAATCGTCTTCCTGAACATTTCATTCCTGAGATCATTATTTTGGTTGCTTTCCAAATTTCAAAAAAAAAGCGAGTACATTCTCGCTTTTTATTTTAATAATTATTTAGTTTAATCAGTTTGCAAGCGCAATATCGCCGGGCGCAAATTTATCGTCTTCAAGTTTCTTTTTTTTCTCTTTGGAGACTTCATTACTGTTTTCTGATGGGACGTCCTTTAAGGGTTTTTCGTAAGGAGGAAGTTCTTCGCCTCTCATGATCATATCCACTTCAACCGAATCGAGAGTTTCCCTTTCAAGAAGAGCATCAGACATTATATGAAGTTTGTCTATGTTTTCATTTAAAATTCTCTCAGCTTTATCCATACCCGCCTGAACGATCTTCTTGATTTCATCATCTATCATAATCTGTGTGGATTCACTGTAATCCCTGTGCTGATTGATTTCTCTTCCAAGGAATATTTCTTCCTGCTTCTGTCCATAGGCAATCGGGCCGAGTTTCTCGCTCATTCCGAACTCACAAACCATTCTTCTTGCCATGCTGGTGGCTCTGTCTATATCATTACTTGCGCCTGTAGTATATTCATTGAAAATAAGCTTTTCAGCAGCTCTTCCTCCCATTGCATAGGCAAGCATTGCTTCAAGATATTCCTTTGAATAAGTATGTTTCTCATCCATAGGAAGATATGTTGTAACACCAAGAGCTCTCCCCCGGGGAATTATAGTTACTTTGTGAACGGGATCTGCTTCAGGAATCATCTTGGCGACAATAACGTGACCGCTTTCATGATAAGCTGTTGTCTTTTTTTCCTTATCGGAAATGATCAGACTCTTTCTTGCGGTTCCCATCATAACTTTATCCTTGGCTTCCTCAAAATCTTTCATTGTTACATTATCTGAATTTCTTCGCGCGGCAAGCAGAGCAGCTTCATTCACAAGATTTGCAAGATCTGCGCCTGAGAAACCGGGAGTTCCTTTTGCAAGAACATCAATGCTGATGTCCTTTGCCATCGGAGTTTTACGCGTATGAACTTTAAGAATTCCTTCCCTGCCTTTTACATCAGGTCTGTCCACTACTACCTGCCTGTCAAATCTTCCGGGTCTTAACAGAGCAGGATCCAGAATATCAGGTCGGTTTGTGGCAGCAATAATTATTACCCCGTTGTTCTGTTCAAATCCGTCCATTTCTATAAGCAGCTGATTAAGTGTCTGTTCCCTTTCATCATGACCACCGCCAAGTCCTGCGCCTCTGTGACGACCCACAGCATCAATTTCATCAATGAAAATTATACATGGAGCATTTTTCTTTCCCTGTTCAAAAAGGTCTCTTACTCTCGAAGCGCCGACACCTACAAACATTTCAACAAAGTCCGCTCCGCTGATTGAAAAGAACGGAACTCCTGCTTCACCCGCAACAGCTCTTGCCAGAAGTGTCTTCCCTGTTCCGGGAGGTCCGAGAAGTAAAACACCTCTCGGTATTTTTCCGCCGAGTTTCTGAAATCTCGCCGGTGTTTTTAAAAATTCAATTATTTCAGATAATTCCTCTTTAGCTTCGTCAGCACCCGCTACATCCTGAAATGTAACTTTTGTACCTGTCTCACTCAGTAGTTTTGCTTTAGACTTTCCGAATGAGAAAATATTCTTTGATCCCCCGCCTCCTGACTGCATTCTTCTCATGATTATAATCCAGAATGCAATAATCAGTATCCACGGCAAAGCGCCGAGTAAAGGCGCAAGCCATCCTCCGTCATCTTTTTCTATACTGAACTGAAGACCGGCGTCGTTCCATGTCTTTACAACCTGATCGTCGATGTTGGTATATGGTAAAAGCACATTGAACTTGTCAATAGTTACGGTTCTGTTTCCGACTGAAATATTTTCAGGCACTTTAAGCTTACCCAGAAATTCATAATTATTATCGGACTTCTTGATCACTGCGCTTTCGATCTTTTTGTCATTAAGAAATCTCAGATACTGATCGTATTTCAGCTCAGAATATTTTCCATCTGAACCTTTGGTATAGATCATAATAAGGAAAAATCCGATCAGAATAGCGCTCCAGCCTAAAACAATCTTGAAAACTCTGTTCCAGTTAAATTCTTCGTTATTATTTTTATTATCTTTTTTAGGATTTTTATTTTCTGTCATATTATTGGGATTTAACTTTTTAACACATAAATAGCATTTAAATTCCTGTATTTCTGGGCATAATCCAATCCATATCCCACTACAAATTTGTTATCAATTTCAAATCCGATATAATCAATTTTAAAATCCAGATTTGATACATTTTTTTTGAACAGAAGGCTCACAAATCTAAGTGAAGCCGGTTTATGAATTTCAATTAATTTTTTAATGAATATCACCGAAAGACCTGAATCAACTATATCCTCGACTACAATAATATCTCTGCCTTCAATTTCACAGTTAAGATCCTTCAGCATTTTCACTTTCCCAGATGATATCTTTTCGTCTCCGTAACTTGAAAGTTTCAAAAAATCTATCTCACAGTCGATCTTCAGCTCCCTGATAATATCAGCAAGAAAAAGGAACGATCCGTTTAATATACCAATAAAGATCGGTTTTTTTCCTTTGTATTCTTTGTTTATTTTTTGTGCGATCTTTTTGACCCTCTTTGCGATTTTCTCCTTGGAAATATATTCTTTTAATTCCTTCTGATCTTTTCGAAGCAAATTATTTTACTGATTAAGTTATGGGAAATTTTTCAAAAATTAAAAAAACCCACTGAATATTAATTATCAATGGGTTTAATTAAAAACTATTTTGTCAATTAAATATTCTCTTCGGCAAGTATTCTTTTATTCTTTCTGATTGCTCTTTCTTTGTCCATCTTTTTTTCAACAGATGGTTTTGTAAAGAACATTCTCCTTCTGAATTCCTTAAGAAGACCCGATTTCTCGTATTTCTTTTTGAATCTCTTCAGAGCTTTATCAATGGACTCACCGTCCTGAACTATTACTTTTAACAAATTAATTACCTCTTTTCTTTTTTATAATTTTATCAATATAATTAATTTCCGTTTTTATTACAATGAATGTATTATTCTGATTTGATAAAGAGTAATATCGAGATCTTCATCAAAATATCCATTTTTAAGACAGTAAAACATCATCAGAACTGTTTAAACGGTTCATTCAGCAGTTTTTCCGCCTCCTGGTGGGAATTCTGAAAATCCTTCATTGCCAGAACTTTCTCATAATATAATTTTGCCGTTTCCCTGTTTCCCTTTACATCATTTAACATTCCCTGAAGAAGGTAAATGAAAGCCGTAAAAGTATGTTCATTATCTTTATCAAGTTCCTTTGTCATCTCTTCTGCAGTATTTATATATTTTTCAGATTCAAGAAGTCTGTTTAATTTTGCATAGCTGAGAGCTGTATAATAATTCGCTTCTCTTTTCAGATACTTTCCAGTAAAGCCTGCTACACCGCTGTCATTTTTTTCGGTTATCCTCTTCCATCCTTCAAGTGCCTCAGTCCATTTCCCAAGACCGGCATAGCTGTTATAAAGATATTTTTCAAAAATAGGATTTTCAGGATATTCCTCGTGCAGTGACTTCGCATAGAATTCTGTTTCCTGATAATTTTTTTCATAAATTAGATTCAGGTAAGCAAGTACAAACCTTGCCTCGGTTTTTGCATATTTGGAATCAATAGATGTTTCTTTTATCTGAGACAATCCCTTTAATTTGTCACCTTTAGGAAAAATTATCATCAATGGCTTTACCACGGGATATCTTTCAGGAATGTAATCAGCAAAATAATTATACAAGCCTACTCCAAAAATCACCTCTTTATTATCTTTGTTTATCTCATGCGCTTTCTGCAGTAGGTTAAGAGCTTCTCTGCCGTCCTCCGCTGCTTTCAGCCAGCTTTCCCTGATACTGTGAACAAGACCTCTGTAACCAAGAGCTCCGCCTTTATAAAACAAAGCCATGTCATCATTTTCATTCCGGTCCAGTCTTGCTTCGCATATTTCAATAACCTTCTCCACTTTCTTATCGAAATCATCATCCAGTTTGTCATTTTCCTTTTCAATGTTGATTCTCCACCAGTCTACCATTGTTAGAAAAAAATATCCCGCGGGATTTTTTGGTTCGGCGGCTATTACCTTATTGAATTCAGCATCTGCAGAATCAAATTTTAAATGATAAACATAGTCAATTCCCTTCAGTATAGTTTCATCATTCGTTTGCGCCGGGGAAATTCCTGAAAGTATCAACAGAAGAGGTAATAACAGTATTTTATGAAAGTTAATTTTCAAATCAGATTTTTATTTCGTAACAATAAATCTTAAAATAATATTAATTAAATTCTTTATAAACATAAATAAAAAAAGACAGCCTATTTTGTAGGCTGTCTTTTGATTTTTATAAAACCGGATTTACTTTGAGTTTCTTAGCTTTTCTTTTTGCTCCGCCCTCTGTCTCTGAAGATTACTTTTTATCAGGGATATCTCATTCGGAGAAACTCCCGGAGTTATCTTTGAAATGAAATTGGAAGCATTGTTATCTGCAATAACTGCATCTGCAAGATCAACAACCATATCTCCGTTCAGATCCGTTACAACGTAACCTGAGGAAAAATTGAAAGCATCGTTGTCTATATCTGACTGATCAGCAATATCTATGATTCCGTCTTTATTCACATCACCACTGTAGAAACAGAATCTTGAACCAATTAATATAGAATTACTGCCGTATGTCTGGCTCTGAGCATTAGTAAAATCATAAGTTGAAGTTACTCCAGATGTGATAGAATGTCCTCCCGATTTACTCCAGGATTCAAGAGCGTTCCTGTGCTTAATCTGAATGTAATAATTTCCTGTGCCTGCATTCTGAAATACGCATGGGGCAGTCAATGAGGTTGAATTGATAACCGCCGTAGCTGAATCGACTACTGCAAAAGGACTGGAAGTATTTCTTAAATATGCTTTAACTGTATCAGCAAAATTCAATCCCGAACCGTTGTACATTCCTTCCGGAGCAAGAACTAAATTAAGCTGAGTATATGCCTGACCGGTTTCAATTTTGACATTATCCAGATACAGATTATTTCCATAACCGCTTTTCGCTCTGAACCTAACTCTGTTCGTTCCGGCTGGAAGAGACCATGTTTTAGTCTGCCATTGATTTGAAGCCGGAATAAATTCAGAACCGGAAACACCTGTAGTGTTTAAAGCATATTCTCCTGTAGCTCCTGAATTTCCGTACAGTAAAATATAAGTTGTATAAGTTGTACCGCCGTTTGTTGAATATTCAATGGCAAGAGAATCTGTACCTGATGAATAAGGAGCGTAAGCATAATCGTAAATCAAAGATCCTGAAGAGGAAATAGCAGTAAATGTTGGCGTTTCGAGATACTGATAAGGAGTACTTGTGTTTGCGCTCCAGAAATCATAAAAAGATGAACCACCGCCGGTTCCGTATCCTGTAACGGTAGCGTCACGTTTCCAGTACTGTGTGCCGGAGCCTGTTCTGGTCCATCCGGCAGGCGGAAATGTTCCGGAAGAGAAGTCCTCTGTCAGTGTATTTGAGAATGTACCGACATAAGGTGTAAGAGTTCCGGTTTTAACATCATTTGAATTGTTTCCGTCATTTGCAATATAAACTGAATCCTTAATATTATAAAGAGTTCCGGCATTGAAAGTCCAGGGATCGAAATTAACCACAGTTGAAGAAGAAGCTCCTAAATTAGAAACTGTCTTCGTGCTGGTATAATTACCCGGAGTTATTTTTCTCGTAACGGTGAATGTTGCCGGAGCAGCTCCGTTATTATTTTTTACAGTTCCGCTTGGCGTAACTGTTGCAGTAGTATAAAACTTACTTCCTTCATCCCCAATGGAAAAGGCTTCAACGTCAATCTGCTCAACTACAGGAGTATAGGAATAATTAAAATTCATTTTATATACATTTGATGTCTGCTGAGAAAGTATATATCCCCTTTCCGGAACAATGACTCCAGCTCCGGCACCTGACATTCCGGAACCTCCGCTGAGCCATGTTACTCCGTTATCGGTTGACAAAGCTGAACTTGAGCCGTAATTGCCTGTGTAAATTACAGTAGGATCTTCCAGACAAATTCCGGATGCCCAGCCGCTGAAACCTGTGCTGTGACTTATAAACCAGTTTGTTCCGTAATTCGTGGATTTGTATATATTGGATCCGCTCCATTCAGTTGCAAAAATAGTTGTTCTGTCAAATACTGAATTACACAGAGACGGAGTTTCGCTTGCAACTACAGTGTACATCAGATTCCAGACTTTTCCACCGTCCGTTGATTTAAAGATCTGTGCATTACCGCTTCCCGTAACACCGTCACCGACATATATAACATTTGAACTGTCCCACATGGTTATTATATCGCAGGGACTTCTGAAAGCAGTTCCGCCTACTCCTCCGTTTATTGTTGTACTTATTTTTGTAAATGTTGAACCAATATCAGTTGACTTATAAAATCCGTCGTTATCAGGTGCATAATAAAAAATATGCGGATCATTCTGATCCATTTCCAGCGGCTGACCGTAATTACTGAAGTTCAGTGAAACACTTGTGGTCCAGGTAGCTCCGTAATTTGTTGTTTTTGTCACTCTGTCAGGACTTGAGGTGATTGCGCAAACCCAGATATTTGTGTCCAGAGGACTTACATAAAATGAGTGAGCTGAACCGCCTCCGGTAATGGAAGAAATATTTGTCCAGGTTTCACCTCTGTCTCTTGAAACTGAGACCGTGCTTCCGTTTACGCAGAACATTGTATTTCTGTCAGTAGGATGCGGACAAAGGTCATTTCCGATTCCGCCGCTGATAGTTAATTTCTGAGTCCAGCTTCTTGAAAGTGTTGCTCCGGTTGGCATGCTCCAGCTTGCTCCGGCGTTTGTTGTGTAAATAATTACATTTGTAAGACTGCTGACTGCCCATCCCTTGTTTGTATCAAAATAGAATATATCAACAAGGTTTGCCATCATCGGGTTAATCTCGAAATTGAAAAAATTGCTGCTTCCCGATTTGTTGTTTCTGATGAATCCGCCGCCGCCGCAAACGTGAACGTCACTGCTCCATGTTCCTGTGACACTTCTGATGTCAGACTGCGTTCTTGTATTGACTGCTGTCCAGCTTCCGCCGTTGTTTGTGAGGATTGTTCCGTATTCACCAGTAGCTACCGCATAAGTAGAAAAGTATTTTACTGCTGTTAGATTCTTTGTTGTACCTGATGATTCGGAAGTCCAGCTTGTACCACCGTTTGAAGTTATGTAAATATTTCCGCTGCTGCCTACGACTCTGCCGTTATTAGCATCTTTGAAATCTACAGAATTCAAATCCACAGCCGCTATTCCTGAATTGCTTGAAGTCCAGTTGACTCCACCGTTTACGGTTTTGTAAACCGCTCCGGAATTTCCACAGACAAATCCCGTATTTGCATCAATAAAAACTATTGATTTCAATACTACAGAACTGCCAACTGTATATGTAATTATTGAGGATGGGGTTTTTTGGGTTTTGTAGACGGTTCCGTTATCTGCAGCTATCCATACGTCATTTCCTAATGAAGTTACATCGTTCATATTTAATGCGCCGTTTGGAATAGAAGTCCATGTGGCACCTCCTGAAGCTGACCTGTATAGCTGACCTGAATTTCCTACTGCCACCAGATTGGTACCGTCAGGAGTTGTAACACTGTTGAATCCCTGTGAATATGTCAGATTGGAATTTAACATGATTCCCAAAAGACAAATAACAGAGAAAGCAATAATTTTGCTGTTCATTCTGAAAAAATATTTAATTAATAAATTTTGGATGGTCTAAAATAAAGGAAATGAATGCAAATATCAATTAAAATTATTTTTTGTATACAAAATATTTCGATCTGTTATTTTCACTGAAAATTTACTTTTTATTTTTTTGCCGCTTCGGAATTGATATTTATCTGAGATTTTAAAATTTCATCAGAATTTCCCAATAAGTCCCAGAATAATGTTTGCTTCGCCCTGCGCATTTTTTCCGAATACGGTCTGTCCGAAACCAAGTGTAAAACTGAAATCCGTTTTGGAAATTTTTGCAAAATCCTGATTAAGATAAAATCTTATTGTCCCTGAATGTCCGCCTTCCAGCTCTGATATGTATTCTGCAGGTGTTATCTGCCCGTTTACTTTTGCGAGTTTTACCGGGATGCTCTGATCGAATTTATCTCCTGAGCTGCTGAAATACTGGAATTGCAATGACAGATCAAGTCCGAACTTAAAAAAATAATCTGCAACAATATCCGCAAAAAAAAGAGATCCGGATTTTATTGTGGCTTCATATGGATTCTGTTCTATGTAACTGTTCAGAGAAGCATAGGTAATTGTAGTGGTATCATACTGAAAAGGATAACCAATTCCGTATGGTCTTGGAGTAAACAATTCTTCGGTATGCGGATAGGTAAGAATGTATTTTGTCCCGGCTGTGAATCTCATGTCTTTTCCGGAATATGAAAAATACAGATTAAGATTGTTCGTCCATGTATTACCGTAACCACCCTGAGGATTGTCAAGATATCTTTTTGGTCTGGAAGTCGGGGCAGTCAGTCCCCCACCTGCGAATACATCAATTTTTGATGAGAGAGGGATTCTCCTCACATATGATAATTCTATATCCTGGAATGGACCTCTGGGCTTAATGAATTCTTCCTGCGGCTTTACGTCTGTAGTGGAGGAATAGGACTTCATTTCGGTAAATGTAAACGGAAATCTGATAATTACTTTGTTGATTGAATTCCAGTGATACTGACCAGTCAGAATGGCACCGTGCTTTCTGAAATACCCTCCCTGGTCACTTCCTTTGTTATACTGAAAAAAGGATTTCTTGATCTCATGTGTATTGCTTTCCGGGTCATAATATTTTTCGACTGAAGAATAATTATAAGATAATGCTATTTTAAATTTATTTTCAGATTCAATGAAAGGATCGTCTGCCGTCAGTTTCCATAGCTGTTGTCTTACAGGAAAATTAAAATTTGAAGGCGTTAAAAAATCCAATCCGTTATTGCTGAACTGTGAAAAAGCTTCATTTCCAATAACTAAAAAAACAAGAAAAATAATTTTGTTCATAATTTAATTATTTTATTTTCAGGATCTGATCAGAATTTCAATTTTTTCTTAATTTACTGTCTATCCAGTTATCAATATTTTTTTCAAGCAAGGTTAATGGAATCGGACCGTTTTTCAGAACTTCATCGTGAAATTCCCTTACATCAAAACCCGAGCCCAGTTTATCCTCAGCTCTTTTTCTTAACTCCTTGATCTTCAGTTCGCCGATCTTATAAGCGAGCGCCTGTCCGTCCCAAGAAATGTATCTGTCAATTTCAGTTTGAATATCATGATCGGAATTTGGCGTGTTTTTACTCATGAATTCAAAAGCCTGTTGTCTCGTCCATTTTTTATCGTGAATACCAGTATCCACGACAAGCCTGCATGCTCTCCACATTTCAAATGTAAGAGCACCGTAAAGCAGATAAAGATCTTCGTACATTCCTGTTTCATATCCAAGACTCTCGGAATAAAGACCCCAACCTTCCACAAATGCAGTTGAATTGAAATCTCTTCTGAATTTTGGAAGATCCTTGAGTTCCTGCGCGATCGCGATCTGAAGATGATGTCCGGGAACGGCTTCATGAAGCGCAAGCGCTGTCATAGTATATTTCGGTCTGGAAGGAAGATTGTATGTGTTTACATAAAAATATCCCGGTCTGGACCTGTCTTCAGGCGCAGAATAATAATACGCCTGTGGAGCTGAAGCGGCTCTGTATTCCTCCATTTCTTTAAGATCATATTTTGCCTTGGGTAATGTGCCGAATAATTCAGGCAGTTTTGAATCCATTTTAGATAATATTTTTCTGAATCCGTCCAAAAGGTCTTCCTTGTTTGTGAAGTAAAACCGGGGATCGGTTTTTAAGAATGTGTTGAACTCATTAAGACTTCCTTTGAATCCGGTTTTATCTTTTACCTTCTCCATTTCCGCTCTGATCCTCTCCACTTCTTTAAGACCTGTGTTATGAATTTCTTCCGCGGTCAGATCAAGCGTTGTATAATTTTTAATATCATATTTATATCTTTCATTTCCGTCCGGAATTGACCATATACCCGCTTCTGTTCTGCATTTCGGCAGATATTCGTTTTTTACAAACTCATAAAGTTTTTTATAAGCAGGATTTATTTCCGTAATGATAATCTCCTTAAGCTCTTTTTTAACCGACTCTTTTTCGGATTCAGAAAGCTTGTTTTCCTTATTAACCGGTGAATAGAAAACTGATTCCTCAACTTCTTTATTCATAATGTTTTCCATCTGTGGAAGAGTCTGCTCCATGAGAAATTTCGGCATTACATAGCCCAGTTCCATTCCTTTTCTCATGTTGTCAATTGTATTATCAAACTTCGAGCTAAGCTGTCTCAGTCGTGAAAAATATTTTCCGTATTCCTCAAAAGTTGATACCGGCTGAATATTGACAAGCTCCGGCGATGAGATATGAATACCGTTCTGCTGTCCCATCGGCATGTAGTACCATTTGAATTTTTCACCGTCCAGATTCTGCCGAAGTGTGTAATCAAACAGATCATAATTCAATTTATTCTCTTCCGATAAACTTTTATAATCCACCGCTTTTAATCTCTCAAGAAAGACTCTCACAGTATCATAGTACTCTTTCACGGACTGTTCGGAATTATCAGACAGTTTATCATCGTATCTGTGATCACCGTCATAGGTTGCACCTTCGGGATAACTCCTTAGATTATATTCATCATAATCAGCAAACAGTTTTTTCAGATCTGAATCCGGATCTGGATCTTGTCCGGTTCTGAAACCGGTAACCGAATAAGAAAAAAGTAAAAAGCTAAGCAGAAAAAGTACTTGCAGTTTCATATTTAAATAAATTAGTTTTATAAATTTATGATCTTACTGATTTTCAGGTCTTTCAAAATAATTAATTCTGTTATTAATTTCCAAATAATTATCAGATAAATATTTAAACAAAAAAAGCCCGCTGTAAACGGGCTTTTAAAAATAATACTTTATCTTACTTTATTTTACCAGGAGCATTTTTTTTGTCTGGGTATATCCGTTGGTTTCCAGTTTATAGAAATAAACTCCTGATGAGAGAGCTGCAGCGTTGAAATTAATTTCATATGACCCCGCATTTTTAAATCCGTCCGAGAGTGTTTCAACTTCTTTTCCGATCTGATTATACACTTTCAGACTTACATTACCTGAAACAGGAACACTGAATTTTATAATTGTAGACGGATTAAAAGGGTTAGGATAATTCTGTTCCAGCGAATAATTATCAGGAATGATTCCCGAAATGCTGTTTTCTGAAACCGAAGTGATCACACTGTAATCAATTTTCAGTTTATAAATTCCACCGGTCTGCATTGAAAGCATGTAATCTCTGCTCTGAATCCACATACCTGCACCTGCGCCGCTCATTCCACTGGTAGAAGTGTTCCAAGTTGCACCGAAATTTGTGGATATAGCTGCCTGCGGTCCGTAATTTCCTGTAAGTATTACAGTCGGATCTTCCTGACAGAAACCTGAAGCCCAGCCGCTGAATCCGTTTGCGTGACTTATTCCCCAGTTATCACCGTAATCCGTTGTTTTGTAAATAGTGGAACCTGACCATTCTGTTGCATACATTACTCTCTGATCAAAAACAGTATTACAAAGTGAAGGTGTTTCGCTTGAGCCGACAGTTTCAACGAGAGTCCAGTTCACACCGCGGTTGACTGATTTGAATATCTGCGCCTGACCAGATCCTGTAACTCCGTCACCTACGAAAATTACGTTTGAACTGTCCCACATTACAACTATATCGCACGGACTTCTGAAAGGATAATTATTGCTGATCTCGTTAAAAGTAGCTCCGTTGTCAGTTGATCTGTAAAATCCCCCGTTGTCAGGAGCAAAGTAATAATTGTTTGGTTCGTTCTGATCCATTTCAAGAGGTTGTCCGTAGTTACTGAAATTTCTTGAGATAACTGTTGTCCATGTTACGCCGTAATTTGTTGTTCTTGTTACTCTGTCCGTGCCTGATGTGATTGCGCATACCCAGATATTTGTATCCAGGGGACTCACATAAAAGGAATGTGCAGACCCACCGCCTGTTATATTTGCAATACTTGTCCAGTTATCGCCTCTGTTTCTGCTTACATAAACTGTGCTTCCGTAAACTACAAACATTGTATTTCTGTCAAAAGGATGTGGGCAGAGATTGTTTCCTATCCCGCTTCCTGCATTCAGCTTATTAAGCCACTGATACGAAATTGTTGCTCCTGCAGTAAGAGACCATAAGGCGCCGCCGTTTGTGGTTTTGATGATTGCCTTATTGAGACTGCTGACTGCATATCCCGTCTGACTGTCAGAATAAATCAAATCAACAAGATTTGCCAGCATGGGATTTATTTCAAAATTATAAAACCTTGAATTACCGTTTGTATTATTTCTGATAAATCCGCCGCCGCCGCAAATGTGAACATTGTTAATGTCTGTTCCTGTAAGCCCCATTATATCCGCATTCACTCTCGTGTTCACAACTGACCACGGAGAATTTCCATTTTTAATTATAAGCGAACCATATTCACCGGTTATTACTATTCCGTTGGAAAAATATTTTACTTTTAGCAAATTTTTTGTGACACCCGTATTTTCCGAAGTCCATGAAGTCCCACCGTTTGTCGTTAAATAAACAGTTCCGTTATCGCCGACCACTATACCTTTTTGATTGTCAAGAAAGCTTATAGAATTGAGTTTAACAGATGGAATTCCGGTGTTGACAGAAGTCCAGTTTGCGCCTCCGTCAATACTCTTATTAATTGATCCGCCGTTTCCGCAAAAGTAACCTTCATTTTCATTAATAAAGAATACTGAATTTATTGAAGACGAAATGCCGGTATTGATTGTATTAATCGGCGAGTTGTTTTTCTGTGTTTTATAAATATTACCGTTATCTCCGGAAATCCAGACGTCATTGTTAAAAGAGCAGACGCTTTTCAGATTTACACCTGTAATTTCATATGCCGCCCAGCTGTTGCCGCCGTTATATGAACGGTAAACATTCTTTCCTGATGTTCCGGTGTTGCCGACTGCAATGACGTTAATTCCGTCAGCAGTTGAAATGCTGTTGAATCCCTGCGCATTCACAAAATTATTTATTGATAAAAATGCAAAAAGGATTACAGCAAAAAATAGTTTTTTGCTAAAATTCATTTGATTGTAGTTTTTTAATTGTTTTGAAAATTAAGATAATTCTATTTTAATTGCAATTTAGAAAAATCATTGACGAATAAATTATTCCAATACTGTCCAAAACGTTGTATAAAATTACAGAGTAAATTTCAATTATACTCAGATTTACCTTCTTTCTTTTGAACGATCAAAAGAAAGAAGCAAAGAAAA
>JAFDZR010000036.1 GCA_018266875.1 Bacteroidota bacterium | reverse complement strand
GCACCCTCTCCCAGCCCTCTCCCATTGGGAGAGGGTTTAATACTGTTTTTCCCTCTGAAGTTCTACTCCCTTTTTTTCTTTGTACTTTTCCGGATTTACTTTATTCAATTCTTCTTCTTCTTTTCACTTTATCACTTTCTAATACAGGATTCTCATTTCTAGTTTTAACATTCTCACTCCTTACCCTCTCGCTTCGGCACCCTCTCCCAGCCCTCTCCCAATGGGAGAGGGTTTAATGCTGTTTTTCCCTCTTAAGTTCTACTCCCTTCTCCCATTGGGAGAAGGGCTGGGGTTGAGGGCGTAAAATAAAGTCCCGTTGCAAGAATCGTAATTTCTGCAACTTTATTCACAGAGTAATAATGATTATATGCTGCTAATTTCTTTTCAGTAGTTACCTGTATCCAGATGTCAGACTTCCCACCCTGCATTCTATTTCATAATTTAACATCCTCAGCTCTTCACTTTCATATTCCCATTTTCCTTTTATAGTCCGGACTCCTTTTTTTCAGGTTCACATTACTTCATTTGACACTCACATTTCTTTTTTTAACCCAGCCTGCATTCCACCATTCTCTACCGTTTTTTTACAAAGAAATTAAGAATCAAAAAAATTATCTTGGAAGTAATTTATCAGTTCAGTCTGAATAGATTCCCGCCGGAAGCACGCTGGAATGACAGTTTTCTGGTTATGATTTAATTTCGTAATTCGTAATTTGTAATTCGTAATTGAAAATCGAATTTGCCCCTGTGGTGTAACGGATAGCACAAAGGTCTTCGGAACCTTTGGTCAGGGTTCGAGTCCTTGCAGGGGTACAAAATCAATTTCAAATTTCAAATTTCAGATAAAGAACAGGATACAATTATTAGTTAATAGTTACTTAATTATATTCTTAATACTTTTTTATTAAAAATAACAACAAGTAACCCGTAACCCGAAATTCGTAATTCGTAATTCTTAACTACATCAGATTCACCGCATCAACATCTATAGTTATCATCACTTTTTTCGGAACATTTTTCTTTGTGTAGTTTTTTACTTCTCTTAAAATTTTTTTCAGGAATGAACCGGACAGGTCCCTTTCTTTCACGGATTTAATTATCAGGTGGTATCTGTATTTGTCCTTCAGTTTTGAAAACACCGGAGGATTCGGAGGCAGGACTTCGAGGATTTTTTCTTTGTCAATGGTTGTGATTAAATTGTATATTTCCTTTATCTTTGATTCGCACATATTTTTATCTTCGGATTTTGATTCAATTATTACCAGCCGGCTGAACGGCGGATAATTCAGCTGCTTCCTGAAAGCAATTTCCTTTTCATAGAAATTAAGATAATCATGGTTCTTCACGTTTTCAAATACATGAAACTCGGAATGATTTGTCTGGATCAGCACTTCGCCTTTCTTTTCGCTCCTGCCGCTTCTTCCCGATACCTGTGTCAGTATCTGAAATGTTTTTTCAGTCGCGCGGAAATCCGGATTCAGCAGTCCTATGTCGGCGTTGACCACGCCTACAAGCGTTACTTCAGGGAAATCAAGTCCCTTTGATATTATCTGCGTTCCCGCAAGTATGTCTATCTTCTTATCATAAAAATCTTTGAGAAGTCTGTGAAACTGTCTCTTGGAATTCAGGGAATCCGAATCAATTCTCTTGATAACGGCAGCCGGAAATATTTTCTCAAGTTCCTCTTCCACTCTCTCCGTTCCCGCGCCTTTGGCAATGAGCCTGTCCGATCCGCATGAAGAGCAGAATTTATTTTTCTTCTTGCTGAATCCGCAGAAATGACATTTCAAAAGCTCAATTGACTTGTGATATGTCAGCGCAATATTGCATCTTATGCACATTTCCACTTCTCCGCAGCTAAGACATTCAAGGTATGAATGATATCCTCTTCTGTTCTGCAGTATTATCACGCTCTCTTTCTTCTCCAGCCGCTCCCCTATTTCATATATCAGTTCTTTCGATAGAAATTTTATGCGTATTTTGTCAATTGTATCAAAGAAGTCTTTGGATTTCTTATTGTAATTTCCGTGCTCATCATATTCACTTTCTTTATTTTTCTTCAGAAGGTCAATGATCTTTATTTCCGGCATTTTTATATTCGTAGCTCTGAGAGGCAGACTGAAGAATCCGTATTTCCCGGACCTGGCGTTGTAAAAAGATTCAATCGAAGGAGTCGCCGAACCGAGTATCACAGGAGCGTTGTTTATTTTTCCCCTGTAAACGGCGCAGTCCCTTCCGTTGTATCGCGGAGAATTTTCCTGCTTGTATGACGAATCATGTTCTTCATCAACGACAATGATCCCTATGTTTTTCAGAGGAGCGAAAATAGCAGACCTTGCGCCGATTACAATTTTTATGCTTCCGTTAACAATCCTTTCGAATGTATCTTTTCTTTCCCCGTCGGAGAGTTTGCTGTGTATTACTCCGATCACGCTTCCGAAAACATTCCTGAATCTGTAGATCAGCTGAGGCGTGAGTGATATCTCCGGAACCAGCACTATCGCCGTTTTATTATTTTTCAGGACGCGCTTTATCAGATTGATATACACTTCAGTCTTTCCGCTGCCGGTGACACCGAACAGAAGAAAGACTTTAAAAATATTTTCATCTATGTTTTCTGAAATTCCGCTGAGAATATTCTCCTGATCCGGATTAAGCGTGAGCGTCTTTATGTCCTCCCTGAAAATATCTTCAGGTTCCCTGAATTCCCTTATCTCTTTTATCTCGATCAGCTCTTTTTTCAGAAGTGTGTTTACAGAGGAAGGACTTATGCCGGCTTTGTCAGAGATCTCTTTTAAATTCAGAAAGGTATCCTCGTTAAGCTCTTTAATGAACTTGATCTGTTTTTCCGAACGTATCTTATTCTTCAGGATTATTTTTTCAGTATCGGCTTTGCTGAAATTCAGTCTTACGGTTTTTATCTTTTTCTCGCTGACGGGTTTTGAGTAATGGTTCTCCGAATAAATTATATGACCATCCGAAAGCGTTTTCAGAGCTGAAGACAGATCATTGAATTTCAGTTTTCTTTCAAGCTGTTTCTTTGTTGCAGATTCAGCTTTCTCAAGTATTTCAATAATCCTTATGTAAATGTCTTCCTTAAGCCGGGAAGAGTCAAGTTCCCTGAGATAATTTTCGCTGAGGAAAAAATATTTATCGGAGCTGACATTGAGTTTTCCCGGAACAGCAGAAAAGATCACTTCGCCGATAGGCGCTGAATAATAATCGGATATCCAGTAACAGAGCTCTATCAATTCATCCTGAAGAATGACATTTTCATCCAGGACGTCAAGAATATTTTTGATTTTCTCAATATTCTTTACTTCCGCATTTTCCGAAACGCCGAGTATCATTCCCGTGATTTTCTTATTCCCGAATCCGGCGATCACTCTTTTACCTTTCGAAGCTCTGGAAATTAAATGTTCAGGTATTTTGTATGTGAAAAGATTTTCAAGCGGAAGGTTAAAGGCGACGTTGGCATATAATTCTTTCAATTTTCAGCGGTATGATAAAATTTTTTTCGATTCTGATTTTAATAATATTTACAGTCACAATTCCCCGACAGATATAATTCTGCGCGGGGAGTAATTTTTATACATCAATTCTTCTCATCGTCATTGTCACATAAGCTACAATGAAAGTGATCACTACTCCGAAGAAAGTGAACCATGTCAGCGTTAGAGCCGGGATGAGTCCGAATTTCGGCAGTATAAATAAAAGCGAAAGAATTACAATTGCAAAAGTATATGAGACCACCGCTTCTCTCAGCTGAGCTTTCTTACTTATTATTCCGAGAAGAAATACTCCCAGCAGACCTCCGTAGATAAGGGACTGTATCTTCAAAGCAAAGTCAACAGCCGGATTTGTTTCGCTCTGAAACAGCAATCCTGTTCCCATTATCACAACAGCCCAGAATATTGTTGCAAGCTTTGAATATTTTAATTCATCCTTTTCAGACTGTATGAATTTTCTTCCTTTGAAAAGATCAAGTATTGTCGTTGAAGCAAGTGAATTAAAAGTCGAAGACAGTGTGGACATTGAAGCTGAGAGCAAACCTGCAACTACAAGTCCCGCAAGTCCTACGGGAAGACTCTGAACTATGAACATCGGAAATATCTCATCTGACTTTGTGAGATTCTGTCCGTTCACTGCAAGATTTTTAAAATCAGCTCCCTGATATAATGCATAAAGCATAATTCCGATCACAAGAAAAATGGCAAACTGAATTATTACAATTACACCGCTCATTACAACCGCCTTCTGCGAAGATCTTTTATCTTTGCATGTAAGAAGTCTCTGAACAATAAGCTGATCTGTTCCGTGCGACGCCATTGCAAGAAACGCCCCGCCGATCAGTCCTCCGATCAGTCCGTAACCGCCTGTAAAGAACAGAAGCAGATTATCGGGAAGCTTCAGATTGAATATCTGGAATTTATCTCCCGGAGCGGCAAATGCCGTCACGTCGCTCCATCCGTTTGGAAGCATGTTGAATATCACGATCATAGACGCTAAAGCGCCGAATGTATAAATGAACATCTGAATTACGTCGGTCCAGATCACAGCTCTTATCCCTCCGATGTAGGAATATATCACGGTGATGACACCTACAATAATAATGCATTCAAAGTAACCGAGTCCGGTTATGAATTTTATGGGAATTGCAGTTGTGAACAATCTCACTCCGTCTGCAAAGATCCTGAGCAGAATGAATGTCACCGAAGCGTATTTTCTCATCGGCTCTCCGAATCTGTGACCGAGAAATGAGTAAGCCGTTTCAAGATTCCCGGAATAATATCTCGGTATGAAAACTATAGCAACAACAATTCTCCCTATCAGAAATCCGAGCGCAAGCTGCAGGAAATTCATGTTGGTAATGTAGGCAAGACCCGGAATGCTGATAAATGTAAGCGTGCTTGTCTCTGTTGCGACCACTGAAAAACATGCCGCCCACCAGGGAATGTTTTTAGATCCGAGGAAATAGTCCTTTACGTTTTTCTGTTTGCCTGAAGATACAATTCCGAAGACGGCAACTGCAATCAGATAAACTACAATAATAGTATAATCAACGGGTGAAAAATTTATCAATTAATCCGATTAAAAGTTATTGGGAAATATTTCATTTGAAATCAATTTTCTCTTTAAGGAAATATCCTCTTTCATTCTTTCCGATCTTTCCGCTCATGTTATAAGGGTCGTGTTCAAAGAAGATGGTAATATCATTTTCGGTAATGTCAGTTAAGAATTTATGCTTCTCCTCAAGAGTTGTCAGCGGAAAAAGATCATATCCCATAATATAAGGCGCCTGAATATGTCCGGCGGTCGGAATGAGATCAGCAAGATACAGAAGCGTATTCTCATCATCGGATATTTTTACAAGCTGCATGTGATTAGTATGCCCGTTGACGGGAAGGAGAGTAATATGGTCATCGAACTTATGTTCCCCTTCGGTAAAGTTCAGCACTCCGGCATTTTCAAGCGGCTTATAATTCTCCGGGAAAAAACTCGCTCTGTCCCGTTCGGTGGGATTCATTGCCCATTCGTAGTGTTTCTTCTGCACATAATAAACCGCATTCGGAAATGCGGGAACAGGCTCTTTGTTTTCGTTGTATTCAGTATTTCCTCCGGCATGATCAAAATGAAGATGAGTGAGTATGACATCCGTAATGTCGCTTTTTTTTAATCCGAGTTCCGACAAACTGTTTTCAAGAGTATAATTTGAGAAATCAACGTCATAGATCTTATTAACCTTTTCGGAAAGTTTATATCCGATCCCGGTATCAACAAGGATCTTTCTTTTTCCGTTATCGAGAAGAAGGGCTCTGGTGCACATGTCAATGCGGTTCTGTTCATCTGCAGGATTTGTTTTCTGCCAGAGATTTTTCGGGACAACACCGAACATAGCGCCGCCGTCAAGTTTAAAAAGTCCCGTCTGCACGGGATGAATTTCGTAATCTCCTATTTTCATTTATATAAATTATTTCTGTCATTATAATTAATATGATTCAAATTTTATATGTAAAATAAAATTTGAATTTGTTTTAATTAATAATGTATATAACTTGAACAAAAAACATGAGAAGTATAAAATGAAAATTACTATAAAATTATTAGCGCTGCTGTTTGTGTTCACAAATCTTTATTCGCAGAATGCTTCCACTTATTTTCCATCAGCTACGGGCTACAAATGGTATTACAAAAATACGCCGCTGGATTCTCTGAACAATCCGGTAAATTCACTGTCGACTTTTCAGGTGGATTCATTTGCTGCAAACGTAACCTATAACGGACTGCCTGCGGCACTGGTGGTTTCAAAATCCGGACTGACGAGCATTAATCAGAATTCGCCTTATACTGATTCAAGCTATTATAATTTTCAGTCAACTAACGGATTTTACTATTTAAATGTACTGAACTTTATCGGTACCATTCCCGGAATAGACTCCGTTGCCTTCATAAATTTTCTGAGATCTTTTGAATCCTGGTACAGTTTTTACAGATTTTCACAGACCGTAAATACGAATTATACAATTTTCTCAAAAGACACAACTGTATCATTTGATACATTAACGCTTCCATTGAGATTATCTCTTACAGGCAGACGCCTGAATGATCAGACAATTTCCACAGTAAACGGAAATATCGCCTGTAAAAAATTCCAGATCACCTTTGCGCTAAGTTACGGGCTGCTGCCTCCGATAATTTACATACCGATAGTTTCAATTCCCGATACTGTCTATATCGCGCAGAATATTTGGGTGGCGCGGGACGTAACTCCCTCCGTCAATGTTGATCTAAGCTCAATCGGAGTCAATCTGGCATTTTCAATTCCTGGAAGTCAGAAAGAACTCACGCAGAGCGCGGTTGGTATATCAGGCGAGAATACTCGTTTACCGGAAGGTTTCAGTCTTTCACAGAACTATCCGAATCCGTTCAATCCAAGTACAGTTATTAGTTACGAGTTACAAGTTACTAGTTTTGCAAAGTTGATAGTATATGATATGCTTGGAAATGAAGTCGCTTCTTTAGTAAATGAAAAACAGGATGCGGGATATTATTCGATTGAGTTTGACGGAAGCGGTTTTCCCAGCGGAGTTTATTATTACAAACTTGAGACAGAAGGATTTTCAGATGTGAAGAAAATGATTCTGGTTAAGTAATTATAAATTTTAATTTATAAATTTTAAATTAAAAATTTAAAATTAATCAATATCCCTGTTTTCTTTGTGCCTTAGTGACTTGGTGGTGATGGCGGATAGATTCCCGCCTGGAGCACGCGGGAATGACAAAATTGGGGGAACAAGGGAATGACACTCGTAACTCGTAACTCGTAACTCGTAACTCGTAACTCGTAACTCTTAATTCTTAGCTGTCTTCATCCCCGGATCTTTCGATACTATATTAAATTCTTTGTTTTCAATTTTTCCCGACCGGTTATCCGCTGTCCAGATTTCTTTTACAAGCAGCTCATTATTGATGTCATAATATTCAACAGTAAGTAAATTTTCATTTACATACATCATTGTATATCCGTTAAATCCTATTTCAGTATCCTTAATTTTCGTATAGACTCTTTCGTCATACAGCATAAGATTTCTTTTCTTATCCATGTCGGGCAGGACGCGGTGCTTGAATTCAACGGGCATTCCTCCGTTACCTATACATCTGCCGTATGCCTGAATTCCATTATCGGATGCATATTTCCCGAAAAATGAAAGGCGGTGTTCATGTCCCCAGAACCAGAGAACAGGTCTGTCACGACCTATCAATTCTGCAAGCTGTTCAGCCTGTTTCAAATACTCATCCTCTTTTTCAAACGCTGTGATGTACTGATGGTGCGTCATTAAAATGATCCCTCTTTTGTCCTTGTCTAATTTCACTTCATCTCTGAGCCATTCAATAATTTCCTTTCTGTATTCGCATTTGGGTTTGAATAAATATTCTATAAGCGGGATCCCAACCGAATTATATCCGGTATCGAGTGAAACTATTCTCCAGTGATCATTTTCCAGACAGAAATAACTTGCTTTCTGACCTTCATATTTTTTTCTCTCTCTGCTGTAAATTCCCATAGTCGGAAGAAGGTCCCTGAAATAGGATATTCCCCTTGAATACATTTCGTGATTCCCGAGAAGAGCGAAGCTTCCTGATGAACCTCTGTACCATGAACTGTTTTCATCAAGGAAATTTATTTTCACTTCTTCTTTCATTCCGACAAAATAAGTATCGCCCAGGTGTATGGAATAATCCGGTTCTCTCTCCGCGATCAGATCCCCTATCTTATCAGACTCTTTGGTATCTGTTGCCCAGTCGGAAGCAAGGGCTATTGAAATTTCCTTTCTGCCGTCATGACTTGTCTTTTTCATTTTATAAATTCCGTTGTCTCTCAGTGTTTTATAAGTCTGGAATTTATGCCTTAGTCCGAAACGGCTTTTGAAATAATGATAAAACCAGGTAAAGAATTTTGATTCAAAAAAATCTGTGACTTTATTTAAAGCTACATTTTCTTTTCCGGGAGGTTTGACTGCTTCCTTGGTGCTTTCAGTTCTGTAATGATTCTGGGCTTCGCTTCTGGTAAGATCAAGATAGTCGCCTCTTTCCCTTTTTATTTTTTCAGTTTTAATATCATCCATATTTTTTTTTCATCAGGTTTTTATAATTGACTGATTTTTTCTGACGCCATAGAGCTTAATGCCATGATAGTCCATTGCGGATTGAGTCTCATGCTTTCGGGAAAAACGGATGCATCCGCAACGAATACATTTTCAAGTCCTTCCAGCCGGAAATTCTGATCCACAACTCTTTCAGATCTGCGGGAAGAATTATCCCCTGCCATTATATTACCGCCCTGCGGATGAGCTGTCCCGATTAGCAGATCGCTGATCGTCAGCGGATAGCTGTCAAAGATCCCGTCAAATTTCCTTAGATTCCCGGAATTGAGCTCGATCTCTATACCGGGTTTCATGGGCAGATAAGCTTTTAACGCACCTGCGTGATATCCGAGCTTAAGAATTGTCTTGTAGGCATATCTGATATTGCTTATGTCTTCCTGACCGAGCTCCCAGTTAAACGGCTGTCCGTTAATGAGATCGGGCTTGATCTGAATTTCGCCGCGCGGTTCGGATCCGACTAGCGTACCGAAATTTATAAGTTTACTGTAATTATCCATTATCCTGTTTCTTCTCTCAAAATAGAATGGCACTGAAGAAAGAGCAAATGATGCCGGAGGATTGAAATAAGTTTCAAATACGGCGCGGTTCTTTTCATCAAGCGCGCCGAGAGTGATCTGATTTCCGTCAAAAGCATTAATTGTTTCTTCAAACTGAAAAGTAACCGGAAAAGCAAAATTACAGCTCATGCGTTTTCCGACATTTCCCCTGATACCGCTGCGCATCAGGAAATGACTGCTTGCTATTACTCCGCCGCAGACAATGACTGCTTTATTCACTCTTATTTTTTTTGTCTCTCCGTTTTCAGTTCTGACTATTACTCCGTCAGCCTTTCCATTTGAATAGGTAAATTTCAGAGCTGTTAAATTTGAAAGAACATTTACACCGTTTGCTTCGCTCCAGGGAATGTAAGTCTCCAGCATCGTTCTTTTGGTCTGTCTTTTATTTCCGAGATTCCAGTTTTCATCACCTATAAGATTTCTGTAATTCGCCTTGAGCGGATATATTGTTTTGAGCTTTTCATCCGAATTTTCATTAAATCCATGCACGCCTTTTTTAAATCTTTCAGATACACTGCTGTTGATTCCCTTTTCTTCAAGCTCGTGAATATCAATCTCTTCGGCAATTCTGTCATATTCCGCTCTTATACTGCTCAGGTCAATACCGTATTCATTCTGCCATTTGTTTTTAATTTCGTCCTCCATTTCAATGCAGATGGCATTGTTGACAACCGTCGTTCCTCCCAGACATTCACCCTGCAGGACGGACATAGTAAATTTCTTGGTCTGCTGAAGTCCGCCTTCCTTATAGAGCTTTC
Organism: Bacteroidota bacterium; assembly: GCA_018266875.1. Classification (GTDB taxonomy): domain Bacteria; phylum Bacteroidota; class Ignavibacteria; order Tepidaquicellales; family Tepidaquicellaceae; genus UBA2330. Next base: position 35,507 of record JAFDZR010000036.1, on the reverse strand, counting down.
TCATCATTTCCATTTCAATGTCATTGAAGTCCTGAAGCGGCTGATATCTGTTTCCCCTTTCGATCAGAAGAATTTTTGAAGGATCCGAGACTTTCTTTGAAAGACGGTAAGACATTACAGCTCCGCCTGCGCCTGAACCGATTATCACGTAATCCATTTCAGGGGGGATTTCATTTTCGCAAACAGGCGAAATGACTCTCGGCGCAACGAATTTTTTTCCTGTATCATCAGCCGGTTTCCTGAAATTATTTTCATCTTCAGGAGATTTCGGAAGAGGGAAAATATTTTTGAACGGAGCCGGTTCCGAAGGTATTTCCTTCTGCATTCTGTCCCTTGCGTAAAAAGGAACATATCCGATCCTTTTTCTTTCATTTAAATCAGAATAATTCGCAAACATTATCATTGCATTTGCGGCGAGCCCGATCTGAAAACTGAAATCAGCTATCATCGGAACAAATGCTTTTGAACATTCGGATGGATCTCTCAGCATATATTTTTTAATGAACCATCTCTGTTCATCTCTGCTCATCAGGGATAATCCCGGATGAAATGAAAATATTACATTAAAGAAATTCTCAATCAGCCAGAACGGAAAATTCAGCAGTCCCCTTTTCCTTCCTCTGATACCGCTGATGTAACTGTCAATTGATCTTAATATTCCGGAATTTTTTCTGTCATCCTCACCAAAGAAAGCTCCGGCGAGTGCAATAACATTTTTAGCGCTGGAGGGATTGAGCGAGGATATTATGAAATCCACGTCATAGGACAATTTTCTCAAAGCAGTAAGAAGCAGGAATATCAGAGAACTGCAAACAATGAATATCATGAAATACCAGTCCACTCCGATCTCAATACCTGCTGCATTTTTTATATACAAACCTGTCAGCGCGTCTTTTACAATAAAAATAATTACGGCGGCAATTGTGCCGATGAAGAAAGGAAACAGCAGTACGCTGTAAAGATATTTCCTGAGCACCTGACTCTTTGCAAGAATGAATGCAAGGAATGAAACCGTAAAATACAGAGTAAGCGTATTTCCGAGTGAGGGATCGGGATAACCGTAGACAGCTCCTGCGCCGCTTCCTCCGTCTGCAAATATTCTGAAATACAAAGCTGTTAATACCATCAGAAATGAAACAGCCGAAACAATAAATAGAAATACCCGAGATAACTGAGTAGGCAGTGAGAAATTGGACGGAAAGTCTTTCTCATCGCTGACCTTATAACTTACTGACCTGCACTGAAATAATATTATGAAAAATAATATTATCATTACTCCGTCAACTATTGCAGACGTGAGAAGGAACTGTGAAATTTTGGTTTCATTAACAGCAAAGTAATAAAATCCCAGCGAACTAAAAGTTGATACAGCATGTCCCGTTATCAAACCCCAGCAGCAGTAGTAACGGGCTTTTATATTATATGCTCCTATAAAAGTCAGGAGAATCATTATCCCTATCTTTGAAAAAGTATTTACTGCAAGCGCTGGATTGACATAAGTCATTGAGATCAGGTCTGCTATCTGTTCAGGCCACGGAGATGATCCGAGCATTCCAAGCAGAAGTATCAGCAGATATGCAAGGTAAGAGAAACCGAGAATTCTCAGAACATAAAATCCGAAATCCCTGTGCGGCTTATCAATTTTTTCCGAAGACCATTCTTCGCTGAAGAGCTCCTTTCTTTTCTGATAATCAGCTCCGGTAAATTCCTTTTTCCCGTAAAAAATCTGAGCTGTAATCCTGCTGATCCAGAGACAGACGGGACCAATTATAAAAGCGTCAAACGATAAAGTCATGAGAAATCTCAGCGGAAGGATCTTCACATTATCAATGAATGTGCCCGGAAGATAAGTCCAGAGAGCGATTTCATTATTATCCCTTACATTGGCCTGAAGATACAAATCAAATACGAAAAGAGGAATAAAAATTACGAGCATAATAAATATTGAACTCGACTTTCTAAGAAACATGACAACAGGCGCAGCGATAAATCCGAAGACAACTACTTCGAATACTTTCACGCCGAAGTTTTTGAATTCAAGCAGTTGAAAATAATCGGTGATAAGATAAACCAATACTGCTGAGATTACAGCTGTCACAGTTATATTGACTGCATACCGGAATGCCGGCGGAGCTTTGTCGAGAGGATCGGTCTTATAAAAACCCCTGATGTTAAAGAAAGGCGGCATGATTCAGAATTTAATTTTATATACCACTGAAAAAAAATGAGAACCTAATGAGAAATTAATGACAAACTATTGAAGAAATAATTTCAGAGTAATTTACACAAAGCTTCGAATTCACCTTTGCTGCTGCTGATCATTTCCTCCGCTTTGAGCTTAAGGACTCTGATATTGGTTGCGGATGCATCATCCATATTATCATTGCCAACATCCAGTCTGGTCTGAAACCGGAAAAATCTTTTCTTGCTTTCATCCGGATTAAGGATCTGACTCAGCTGATACTCTACAGTTCTGCTGACGCCGTCAAAGACAACATCGAGCAGAGGTCTTGCCCATCCTATCAATCCCCAGTTTTTGGATTCCTCATAAGATATCCTTCTTGTGAGTTCGCCTGTTCCGAGCGAGACAAGCAGAATTTCCTCTTCATTCCCGTAAACTTTTTTCGCTTCAGCGAAAGCGCACATTGAGGGATTATTTGCGAACACACCTCCGTCAATGAGAGCAAAGTAGTCAATTGGCGGGGAAGCTTTTAATTTCATTGATTCAAAATAAGTCGGAGCGGCGCTGGTAGCCCGCGCAACGTCTTTCATTTTGAAATTATAGTCGGCAGATTCCTTTGCTCTTCTGGATTTGAAGAAAAACGGCATACGCTGCTCGAGTTCGTAACTTGGAATAATAACATCTGTAAGCGCTTCCGAAAGATTGGCTTCACCGAGATAAATATCAAGTACATCCTCAATTCCTTTAACGGGAAATTTTTCATCAACAAGATTTCCCATTGACATCGTTGACTTCCACGGAGATTTTTTGAAGATCCTTTTTCCTTCATTTTCATAGAGTTCAAGAATATCAAGAGCTTTATAAACGGGTTTGCCATTTGAATCAGGTTTGGTAAGACAGAGCGCGAGAATGCCGCCTGTTGATGTTCCGGCAATAAGATCAAAGATCTCAGACACAGGTTTTTTAACTGTCTTTTCAATTTCATGAAGTAGTCTTGCAGGAAGCACGCCTCTGATTCCACCGCCGTCGATCGTTAAAATCTTTTTCATAAAGTTTTTGCAGATTTAAAAAATTAATTTGATTTATGGTTTAACAGTTTTACCGTTGAGTTCCACTTTATTGACAATTTCCGCTTCAGCATCTGCGAGTGATTTCTTCGGATTCTGCACATTAACGATCTCTTCTTCTTCTTCAGATTTAATTTCTTCTTCTTTGTAGTCGAGACCTTTATAAAATGCCTTTGCATAGGAAGCGATCAGATTAGCTCTGTCCATACCGTTGATAATTCTTCTTGCTCCGACCCAGTCGGTAGTATCGCTGTCGAAATACATGTTCAATTTGTGCCTGGTAAAAATCCCGTCCCGCATACCTATCATCAGAATGTCAACACTGTTCCTTGGTTCAAGCGCAAGATCAGGATTATTAATGAGATCCACACCGAGTATCCTGGAGAAACTTTCATAATTATAATACCAAGTAAGCTGACAAAGTCCTCTTCCGTAATAGATCTGACCTGTCCGGTCATGAGGCATTCCATATTTCCTGCCTTTTCCTCTTCCGTATTCCCTGATGGAAGGATTCCAGGTAGCGGCAGATTCGTGAAAAGCGGTTGCGAGAACATAGGCAAGCTGTCTGAGATTTCTGTAGCCGTCGTCCTCATCATAATGGTTAATGATATTTTCAATGGTCGTTACGCCTGTCTGACTGAGCGGTCTGTATGGATACTTTTTAAAAAATTTTTCTTTGTCAACCATAATAAGATTTATTTAAGTTAATAAAAAATAAGAATTAAAATGTTATTGCAAAAATGAATTTTTATAATTGATCTTTCAATCGGCTGATAATAAACCGGAACTGAAACTGACAGGAAAATCAGGCAGATAAAATGAAATGGAATGGAATTAGTGATCAGTTTCATTTTAAAGGAATTTTGATTTTATGTATAATAATTTTTTTAATATGAAAAATAAACAGTCATTTCGATATATATATTTTGAAACTGAGGAATGCAGCTCCGGAATCAATCCGGAGCTATAAGGGAACAGCAGATTTGAGATGGGATTGTGGGATTTGAAAGTTTCGAGTCATTTGATTTGTAATTGTTAATTTAAATAACTTATCAAAATTACCGACAATTGGTATTAATTAAAATAAGGACACATACGGGAAATTACTGAGTGAAGTCACCTAATATGTTTTTGAGAAAGTTGAGAAGGAGAAACTGAAATTAAAAGGTGCAGGCTCTGAATCATCATTCAGAGCCCGCAGAAATGAGGTTAAATCGGTAAAGATGTTGCGGTTTTGGTGCATTAAAAGAATTTAGAATTCTTTCAGATTTGCTGTTTAAAATTAATCATATTTACTGCAAATGGAATTAGGTAGTTACTCACAATTCATCTAAGTATATCTACTCATTTTCAAAGAGCAGATATACTTAGAAAACTGAAAAAACCGCAAATTCAGGAGAATAACTGATAAAAGAGAAGAGATCTGTTAAAACTCAAAAGAGAAACCCGAATTATAATTTCTGTTCGGAGCCTGAATCCTCTCAAGTTCCTGATAGGACTCGTTCAGCAGATTATCAATGGAAATAAAGAAAGACAGCTTACCGGTTATTTTTCTGCTGAGCTTGGTATTGAGAAGGAAATATGATTTCGGCTCTTCAAATTTATAGAAGAGCACTTCATCCACTTTACTGAGATATCTTCCGTTCACATTCAGATTGAAATCAAAGTAAGTAATGTTAGCGGTGAAGTTGAAATTGTGTTCCGGTTTATACGGAAGAAAATCATCTTTTCTGTTGGCAGAGAGATCCCTTGCCTGCAGGAAAGTATATCCCAGATTGAAATAATAATCCAGCGGTAATTTGAACAACTGAAACCGGGAATTGTAATCGAGATAAAATTCAAAACCTTTTATCTGTGAATTGGCAACGTTCTGAACCTGAAAAGGACCGTAGATAGAATTTCCGATATTTACGTACTGAATTAGGTTTTCGTAATAATTATAGAAAAATGATATATCGAGAGTAAATCTGTTCAGGTACTGTTTTTTCACACCAACCTCGAATGAATACATTTCCTCTGGTTTAAGATTCGGATTATAAATGAAATCAAAGCCTCCGAAGAGTTCTTTCTTGAAATAAATCTCTGCGATAGATGGAGATCTGAAAGCTCTTCCTCCGAGTATTCTGAAAGAGGTATTCTTTAAAAGTGAATTCAGAGTTACCGGAGTATATACAAAAGATATCTTTGGACTGAGCTGAAAGGAACTGATCCCGGATATAACTTTATTATAATCACCTCTGACCCCTATAGTTGAAGTAAGAATATCATCACCTTTACCGTCTTTTATTATTTTCATCTGATCCTGGACAAACAGACCGAAATTATTCATCTGCTGATTACCGTAAAGAATTTCCTCAGGATCTGATTTTACGATATTCATTTGAAAATCAAGTCCGGAGATAAGATAATTGGATCGTCCGAGCTGAAAATCAACCTGAGAAATATTACCAATGTTATAGGAATCTATAAAAGTATTCAGCGCCTGTCCTGTATCCGCAAACTGAATCGAGACTGGGTTTTTCGGATTGTAATATGAATTACTGTTCAGGTAATAGTAATAGAATCTGGTTGTATATTTTGAACTGCTGTTTGGAATTGCCCTGTAAAAAAGATCATAACTCTGTGACTTCTTTTTGATTTTGTCACCGATATAATATTCAGCTACTTTATAGGGTTCGGCTATACTCCCGGCATCTTTCCTCCAGTATCTCGGAAAATCGCTGTTTGATTTCGTATACTGTATCGTTGCCTCAAGGTCTCTGTTACTTAACACATCATAAGTAAATTTACCCGTAAGACTGTAGAAATCATAAGCGGACTGCTGTGAATAACCGTCATTTCTTTTATAATTTAAATTAGCGAGATAAGAGAATTTCTTAATTGTATTGCTGTGAATAATATCAGCGCCTGAAATTGTCTGAAGATTATCTGTAAATTTAAGACTGTCTGAGAGTTTTTCATAAAAGCCGTAATTCATATTTACTGCAGTAAAAGGTTTGTATGTCGGCTTTTTGGTAATTACATTTACTACTCCTCCGATTGCGCTGGAACCGTAAAGAGAAGAGAAAGCCCCTTTTACGACTTCGGTTCTCTCGATTATCGAAACAGGTATAAGCGACCATAACGCGCCTTTGGAATCTCCGGTAAGCGACGGTCTTCCGTCGAGCAGGAGAAGAACCCTGTTACCTATTCCGCCGCCTGCAACATCAGAAGAGCCCCGGATTGAAAGCGAACTCACATTAATTCCGCTGCTTCTGTTGATCGTAACACCCTGGACTTCCTCGAGGACATTATCAAAAGTAAGAATATTCTTATTGAATATTTCATCTTTGCCGACAACAGAAATGGAAGATGGAGTCTGCTGAAGAGTAACTTCCGTTTTGGATGAGGTAACATTTATTTTTTCAATTTCAATTTCCGCAGGGTTCATATAAATGTTCATTTCCAGTTTATCAGATTCAGTAAGGTCAACTTCCTTTTCATAGTCAAGATATCCAATGTGGGAAGCTTTCAGAGAATATTTTCCCTTTTTAATTTTACTCAGCGAAAAGGAGCCTGAAATATCAGATGCTGTCTGATATTTATCTCCGGAGCCAGAATTCACAAGAATAATATTTACCTGAATAAGGATTGAGCTGGACTCTTTGTCTACAACTTTCCCGCTAAGGACTGCAGTATTATCAGCTGCGGAAATACAATTTCCGCATACAAGAAAAACAAAAAGGAACAATATTCTAATCCCTAAAATACTGTCCCCTCTTATAACATTATTTTTAATTCTGAATAACATTCTTAAAATACTTTTTTAGCTGTATCTGACCACGAAAGCATGTTTATTCCGTCAACTCCCTGATTTGATGAACCTATAGTTGCTTTCAAAGGCGGTGACAGAAAACATGATGAACCGGCGCCGTTAAGGAATCTTGCAGTGTCACATCCGTAAACCGACATTATCGGACTCTGTCCGCCTGTTGTTTTTCTGAATCCGACAGAAATCACATAATCTCCCGGATTGATATCGCTTAATGTATAGTTATAACTCAAATTCAAAACGTTGTTCGTTCTGGAGATCTTTAAAGTGTCATAAGCTGTCGGTCCTGCCATAGGCGGCCATCCGGTTGAAGGATATGCAGAAATTAAATATGTTCCGCCTGTGAGTATAAAGTTGGTATCCACAAAGTTCACAGTTCCATTGATCGTTTTATCTGCAGGTCCGCTTGGAGGTGTTACTGTGTTATTGTCTTCTGAACAGCTGTAAACTGATACTGTTATTATTACAGCAAGAAGAACTGAGAATAAAGGGTGTTTAATTAGTTTTTTCATTTTTTGTTTGGCTGATTTAATTTGTAGTTAGTAAAAATTCATTTTGGGTTTTTCTTTCGTGTCAAATTAGTAATGTATATTATAAACAACTATGATTTTTATCATATCTCCGGAATTCATTAGCTGATTTTAGTCATTACCTGAATTACGGCTGTTTTAATACATTTTTTTTTGTTTCTCAGAAAATTTATTTTGGATCAATCTGGAATAATACTTTACCATTTGGAGCTATTCTAAATATAATTATGCAACATCTCTGCTAACCAAATTAATACTTTTTAAATTTATACAGATCAGAATTTAATTCTAAAATTAAGATCCATATGATATTCTCCCGACCGGGTTCATTATCTTTTCTTTTAAAACCGAATAAAAATATGATGAATTAAAATGCAGGACAATTCAGGAATACAGGAATTCAGCTTAACAAACATGGCAATATGACTTTATGCCTTATCATTATGTATTATCATGTTATATCATCATATCTTTTGTTATATCTTAAATCTTAAAACTCTCTCAAAAATATTGTAAAATGCTTTAACTTTTTTTAAATGTAAAAACTCCGTATACCAAAAGCTTTTTCAAAGTTACTCTTCATTATGAACCGAACTGCTTTAAAAAAATCTGGAAATTATATACGGTAAGAAAAGCCACATAAGTCCTTTTACAAGTAAAAGCATTAAACCCCAGAATCCAAGCTTTTTCAGGAAAGATTTTATTCTATCAGGCTTATCTTGCAATTACTTCGTACGTTTTAAAGTCCGAGGTCATAGGTAATTCTTCCCCCTTTTGCTTTGCAATTTTCAGGTCTTCGAATCCCCTTTTGTGACCTTCCAGAAATTCTTCTGACTTTGTCCATCCCCTGAATGATTCTTCCGAATCCCAGTAACTCACTATCAAATATCTGTTACCGCCGTCCATTGGCTTCAGGACTTCCATGTTTTGAAATCCAGGCATCCTGTCGATTGCTTTCGCTCTCGAACCGAACAGCTCCTCGAATCTTTCCTTGTAATGATCCTTGCAGTCAATATAATTTATTGCTACAAATTTCTTTTCTTCTTTTTCCATTATTGGTCTGTTTAAAAATTATATCATCAAAGATAATGCTTATTAAGACTAAGTTCAAATAAGAAAAATTTCCTTTTTTAAAATTCCTGTTTTATCTGTATTCAAAAAGGAACCCTAAGTCATGATTTTCAGTCTGTAAGTAACTGAATCATGTTTTGGAAATGACTTTTATAATTTTTGATCTTTCAGGTCTTTAGTCATCGTATCTCTGAATTTTTGCGGCGAATAAAATATCACACTGTTACTCTCAGCAGATATCCTTTCAGATATTTCGTTTCGCCCATCTGCGGAAGTACAGGGTGGTCGAATGAAGAGTTCCTGAACTCGACAATCTGAATCTTTCTGTCCGCTTTCTGCGCGCTCTGTATCAGCATATCCTCGAATGCTTTTTCGCTTATGTGATATGAGCATGAAAATGTAAAAAGAAATGAATTCGGCTTCAGTAATTTCATCGCCTTATAATTCAGCTCTGTATAACCTTTCAGAGCCGTAAAAACATTCTTCCTGGATTTTGTGAATGACGGCGGATCCAGTATTATGAAATCAAATCTGTCAGGCATCTGGAAATATTCGTTCATCAGATCAAAAGCATCTGTCTCCAGAAATTTTATATTTTTAAATCCATTCAGTTCGGAATTTCTTACTGCAATTTTTATTGAATGTCCAGAAGAATCTGCAGCCGTTATCTCTGTTGCTCCTGCAAGCGATGCATTCAGTGAAAATCCTCCTTCATTGCAGAAAAGATCAAGCACTTTGTCCCCTTCCTTAATATATTTTCTGATCAGCACTCTGTTTTCCTGCTGATCCAGATAATATCCTGACTTCTGACCGTTTACAAGATCTATCATGATTTTTATTCCGTCAAGCTCAGCCATGAATTCTTTCTCATCCGAATCTGTGCTGTCGTGTAAAATACCTTCTCTTTTTTCCAGTCCTTCAAGCGTCCTGGTATCATTGTCATTTTTCTCTATTATGAATTCAGCTTTGAAATTTTCCATCAGAACTTCCTTTATTTCATTCTTTAAAAGCTCCATTCCCGCAGAGAATATCTGAATCGAATATCTGTCATAGAATTTGTCAATGATCAGTCCGGGAAGTAAATCACTTTCGCTGTTGCACAATCTGTAAACTTCTCCGCAGTTGTTCTTTTTCCTGCGCAGAGCATTTGCCATGCTCAGCCGTCTGAAAAGAAATGACTTTCCAATCTCTTCGTCCTTATCAGTAAGATGCCTGTAAGCGATCAGAGAATTTCTGTTGTAGAATCCCCTGCCGAGAAATTTCCCCGATGACGTGAAAAGCTCTGCGATCTGTCCGTTAATCTCAAAATCCTCCGTCTTTTCAATTTCATTGCTGAATATCCATTGATGACCGCTTAAGATCCTTCTTTCTTCGTTCTTCTTTAATGTAATTTTCATCTGATTTTAATTATTATTTTCCGGTCTGTATCTTAATTCCTTAAGATCTGTTTCCATCATACATCTGAAATGTCCTTCGGGACATTCCGGTCTGCCTATGTGAGAGCATGGTCTGCATTTCAATCCTTTTACTTCCAATACTTCCGAAGAACTAAGCTGCGGAAAAAATCCGAATTCCCTTACAGTCGAACCGAATATTCCTATAGTCTTTTTCTTAAGCGCTTCGCTTAAATGAAGCACCGCGCTGTCATTGCTTATTACATATTCGCTTCCGTTTACAACCTCTGCAAGTTCCTTCAGTGATAGCTTCCCGCAGAGATTAAATGTATTTTTACACTTCACAGCTATGCTTCCGCAGATTTTCATATCCGTTTCTTCACTGCTTCCTGTTAATATGAAAACCTCATCTGGTCTCGAAAGAATGAATTCAGTAAATTTCTCCGCAGGATAAGTCTTTGTAAAATGCCTGGAAGAAGGAGCAATTACAGTATACTTAAAATTAAATTTATCATTTCCATCCGGCTGCAGTCCTCCGGCAGTAAATTCAGTTTCTTCTTCATTAAGAATGTCTTTTAAAGTGAGGAGATATTTTTTATAAACCGGGATTATCTCATCAAAAAGACTGATCCTGAATTTCACAAGCAGGAATTTCTTAAGATTTCCCTTTTGATATCTTCTGACTTCTCTGCCGTTGAATGCGGTGAGATAGATGCTTCTGAAATTTTTATGTATGTCGAGAATTAGATCATAATTATTCTTTCCTATTTCATTTCTTGTTATCCTGATCTCGTCATTAAGCTCAATTACTTTATCAGCGTTTTTATTCAGTCTGACAATTTCATGGAATTTCTTGCCTGTCAGGAAATGGATCTCAGATTTCGGGAATTTCTTTTTCAGAATATTAAGAAGCGGAAATGATAAAATTATATCACCGAGAGAAGAGAGTCTGACGACAAGTATTTTTTTTATTTCAGACAATTAACTGCAGGGTTATTTCCGGTTTATGTTTACATCAAGAAGCTGATGTGAAAAATCCGAGATATCAGACTGTTCGTAAATATGATCAATGATACTGTAACTGTATTTATTTAAGAAATAACAGATATTAAGAACCCTTTCCTGCAGCGTGTTTCCGGGATATACATTTAAAAGGATTTTTGTGAGCTGACCGGAAATGACTTCACTGTTCTTTGACTGCGCATCGGTGAATTTTTCCCCGGCGGTGTTCAGTGATTCCAGGAACTGTTCATTTCTTTTTGTAAGTGATTTAGTCTGATTGACATCTATCTTTTCAAGAGTTTTCTCATAAGTATAGAATAACGCCCTGAGTTCGTCTTTGAATTCTGAGAATATTTCCTCAGCATTGAATTCAAGAGTCTTTCCTATCAGTTTTTTACTGAGCTCCCTTTCATCAAAGAATTCATCGAATTTCAAACCGTACTTTTCAAGAAATACAATTACTTTTTTCTCAAGTATGGTTACTGAAGTTCTCGGATAAATAACAGGCATCGGAAGATTGAAAAATTTATAGACTTCCCTGAACTGTCCGAAATATGATATCTCCGAAGGTCCGCCAACATAAGCAATTGACGGAAGAAGATAATCCTGGCAGATCGGTCTTGTTACCACATTCCAGCTGAATTTTTCCGGATTGCTTTCAAGAGTTTCAAAAAGTTCCTCTGAAGTAAATTTTGTACGCGAATTCTTTAAAGCGAAAATATTATTATCCCTAGGCTCGATCAGATATCTGTTCCCCTCATGAATATAAAAAAGATTTATGGCTTTGGGTTTTACCTGAACAGTGTAATTCTCTTCGAGCTCAACGGATGTTTCAATTACTTTTTCGCAGACTGAAGGAAAAGTACTGAGCTCTTTCCTGAAGACAGTCTTTAATAATTTCTTGATCTTGATATCAGTCGGATCAATGAAGATCAGACCTTTGTCATTTAACAGTCTGTTCATAAAACCGCCAAATGCCGTCTTCAGGTCAGCGCCTTCTTTGTAGGTTTCCCTGATGTCACTGAAAAGCCTGCCGCTGAAATCTGTCTGATTGAATGAATTTTCCAGTTCATTAATAAAATTTTCTATAAACCCGTCGAGAACAATACTGCCGGTCGGGGCGAGGTATTTTTCCTTTTCCGTCCCGCCTTCAAAATAACTTATGTTTTTTAATTCATTTTCCTTATTGATGATGTTAATATTGTTAATCTCAAGGAAATCATGATCGTCCGCTTCCAGCCAGAATACGGGAACAAATTTATATTCGGGAAATTTCTCCCTCAGCTTTTCGCAGAGCTGAATGGTATTGAGTGATTTCAGGATTGTATAATAAGGTCCTGAAATAAAACCCAGCTGCTGACCTGTTACTACGGCAAATGTATCCTTCTCATTGAGAAGCTGAATATTCTCAAAAGTCTCCGGTCCGCTTCCCAGGATTTTGTTCTGTTCGGTCAGGATCTCAGTCAGATCATTTCTGAAGAAATCCTTGTTGTTTGAATACGATTCCTTTTTTAATTCAATACATTCCCTGAATGCTTCATCGCTTCTGTAATCAAACTGATAGAACCGTGTTAATTTATCAAAATCGTTTATGTAATTCAGGAAGAGTTCCGAAATATTGGGGATAGAATCGAACTTTAAGGACATATATTATTTTTAAGAAAAATTAATCATTAATAATCTAAATAGAAATTTATTAATTTTAACGATCAAAGACAATTAAACATAATATGAAAATATTTATACTGACCTTATTATTTAGTGCTAACATCTGCTTTTCTAATTATTCATCGCCGGGTACAGGAGTTTCATGGAATCTTGACAGTCTGGTTAACAATTCTTCCGGCAATGTAACCTTTTCCGGCGGAATTTATTTTGTAAATGACACTATAACTTTTTCAGCGGGCGATACACTGAAAATATTAAACAATTCAGAATTAAGATTCGGGACATCTGTATTCATGGACTTCTTCGGGGTAATGATAATTGATCCGACCGATTCAGTAAAGATAACCGCTCAGGATACCGTTACAAAATTCCTCGGTCTTAAATTTGAAGATCAGAGCGACGGTTCACGTCTGAGAAAACTTATTTTTGAATACGGAAATTCAATAAGAATGCTCGACTGTGATCTTTTAATTGACAGCTGCATTATAAGGTACAATACTCTGAACAGTTCCTTTGCCAGCGGAGCAGTTTCTCTTTTCAGATCCAATTCTGTAATTTCAAACTGCAGGATATTCAGGAACAGGAGATCAGCCATCACCTCAGGAGCTAACATCCCCTCTTCACCTTTAATACTCAACAACATTATTTATGAGAATAACACTGAAAACGCCAACGTGCCTCAGATAAATTTCGGAGCGACCGGAACCGGGCAGATGGTGATCAGAGGAAATGTAATTACGGGATTGTTCAATAACTCCGGCGGTATAGCTTTTCTTCCGATCGGTTCCATTGCTGATCTGGTAATTGAGAATAATATCATAAGGCAGAACAGATACGGAATTGCCATTTTGGGCGGTCCGGCAAATGTATACATAAATAACAATATAATAGACAGCAACAATATTCAGGGAAGTCCTTCGCTGGGCGGAAGCGGGATTAATTTCAGCGGCAGCTCAAATCTGATCTCAACAGTTACCAGAAATAAGATCAGGGGAAATCTGTGGGGAATAACAATTCAGAATACTGCAAAACCGAATATGGGAGACCTGACAAGTCCGGATACAGCCGACATCGGACTGAATGAAATTTACGGCAATGGTAATTCCGGAAAAATATTTGACCTGTTCAATAACACTCCTGACTCTATAAAAGCTGAGAACAATTACTGGGGAACTGACAATTTAGATTCAGTGGAAGCTCACATTTTCCATAAACCTGACAGTTCAGCGCTGGGATACGTGGATTTTATTCCGATCAGAATCACTACTCATATTTCACAGAATCAGGTTAAATTAAGTGATCTGAACTTTGAACTTTATGATGCATATCCTAATCCTTTTAATCCTGAAACAACAATCAAATTCAGAATTCCTGAGAACGGTTCTGCGTCTGAAGTTTATTCAATGAAGATTTACAATATCGGAGGAAGGTTAATGTCAGTACTTTTTAATAAAAGATTTCAAGCGGGAAATTATTCGCTGAGATTCAATGCGGCTGATCTTCCTTCTGGGATTTACATTTACACTCTAAGCAGCGGCGTAAAAAATATTTCGAAAAAAATTGTATTGTTAAAATAACGGAGATCTAAATTCAGATATCGTCATCATCTGACAATTTATCATTAAGTCTCTCGATTCTTTTTTCAATTTTTTCCTTAATGGATTTCAGTTCTGAATCCGGATCAGGGACATTGGCTTCGGTAATTGTTTTTACTTTTTCCTTTGCGTTTTTCAGGATCTCATTAGCTTCATCCAGAAGAACTCCGGATCTTTCCCTGGCTTCTGATACAAGATCTTCAGCTTTCTTCTTGGCGGTGGAAAGATATCTGGAAGCATTTCCGAGTTCCTCGTCAGGATTAAAGACATCTTCGTCAGTATATTCCTGAACCTGCCTGTTCTTCAATATTACCGTAAGAGCTACACCGGCTGCTACTCCAGTAGCCAGTCCTATAATAAGTTTTGTTGACAATTTTTTTATTTAAGTTTATTTTAAAAAAACAACAGCTGCGATCACGGTTGTCCAGAGACCGTTCTTATCGCCTTCGGCTGACTGCGTTACATTAAACGTCTTGATTATCTTGCCGCTCTGTTTATATACATTCTCTCTTTCATTCCATGCGGTTTCGGAATCAAACTCCACTCCAAGAGTGGTAGCCAGCATTGTTGCAGCCAGATCCTCAGCATATTCTCCGGCAACCTTTTCCGGCTCTCCGTAAGGATGATGCTCGGAAATATATCCGTAATGACTGTCATCCGACGGCAGAGCAACTCCTATCGAAGCCGCAATAAGTCTGTTCGGTTCATTGGTGAAATTCCTCGCCATAACGCAGAAAGTAATTTCACCGGGTTCCAGCAGAGCAACTCCCTGATCTCTTGTCAGTCGTTTGCATCCGCCAGGGAAGATGCTGGATACGGTTACGATATTGCTTTTTTCAATTCCCGCCTGTCTAAGAGCAAGTTCAAAGGACTGCAGATAGTCTTTGTGTCTGCCTACTCCTTTGGTTATGAATAATTTAGTTGGTTTAAACAATTTTTCTCTCCTGTTTTTACTGTTGCTTACTGTTTAATTAATTTTAAAAATTTTCTCTTACCTACTTTGAAAATCATTCCGTTTGTAATTTCAACTTCAAGGTTAACATCAGTAATTTTTTTTCCGTTAATGTTAACTGCTCCCTGCTCTATGAGTCTTCTCGCGTTTGAATTAGAATCAGCAAGGTTTCCCGCAGTCATGATCTCAATGAGCTTCATTTTGTCTCTGTCGAAGATCATTTCAGGGATCTCATCGGGAATTTCTTTCTTTATGAATATCTTATCAAATTCTTCTATTGTATTCCGTGCAGTTTCCTCATCGTAATAAAGTTTTACAAGTTCAAATCCAAGTTTTCTTTTCGCGTCTCTTGGATTAGAATTTTTATCCTCAAGAGTATCCTTGATTTGCTTAAGTTCATTCAAGTCCAGTTTTGTACACAGCTCAAAATACTTGTATATCAGAACGTCGGGTATGCTCATCGTTTTCCCGAAAATATCCCTCGGCTCTTCGGTAATGCCGATTGCATTATCAAGAGACTTGCTCATTTTTTCATAACCGTCAGTTCCTTCGATAAGCGGCATTGTGATCACAACCTGCTGATCCCTGCCGTATTTTTTCTGAATATCCCTGCCTACGAGATTATTGAATTTCTGATCCGTGCCTCCGAGTTCAACATCAGCGTCAATAGCGTAAGAATCATATCCCTGCATAATGGGATAAAGCATCTCGTGAAAAGAAATTTCAGTATGCTCTTTTAATCTGTTTGTAAAGTCATCTCTTTCCAGAATTCTCTGAACTGTAAATTTACTTAGAATATTTATCAGTTCTTTAAGATCGAGTTTACCAAGCCATTCCGAATTATAATAAATCTTTGTCTTCTTCAGATCAAGTATCTTTCCCGCCTGTTCAAAATATGATTTGCCGTTTTCTCTTGTCTCTTCAAAAGTAAGCTGCGGTCTTGTCTTCTTCTTACCGGAAGGATCTCCGATCATTGCCGTGTAATCGCCTACAATAAGAATTGCATTGTGACCGATATCCTGAAACTGCCTTAGCTTGTTCAGAACTACGGAATGACCTATGTGAAGATCCGGTCTCGAAGGATCGCATCCGAGTTTGATGTTCAGCGGTTTATTTTCCTTCAATGAATTTTCAAACTTCTTCAGAAGTTCTTCCTCAGGTATGATCTCAACCGTACCTGTCTTTATAATGTCAAACTGTTCTTTAACTGATGGGAACATTAAATTCTGCTCAACTTCCTTTCAACTTCGCGTTTTTTGATTGATTCGCGTTTGTCATATAATTTTTTGCCTCTTGCCACTCCCAATTCTACTTTTACATTTGAATTTTTGAAATAAAATTTTAAAGGTACAAGCGTGAGTCCTTTTTCCTGCAGAAGCTGTTTGATCTTTCTGATCTCTTTCTTATTCAGTAAAAGTTTTCTGTCGCGCTGCGGATCGTGATTGTTTATATTCCCGAATTTATATTCACTGATGTTCGAATTAATAAGCCAGACTTCGTCCTTTTTTATTCTTCCGTATGCTTCCTGCAGATTTGCCTTTCCTTCTCTCAGGGATTTTACTTCAGTCCCGGTCAGTACAAGTCCTGCCTCATAACGGGTGAGAATTTCGTATTCAAAATTAGCTTTACGGTTTGTTACAATTATCTTAATTTTATCCGTTCCCTGTACCAAGTAACTGCAAATTAAAATTTAAAAAAAGTAAAATCAATTAACATTAAGATGAAAATTAAAAAATTCCAGTTAAATCCGTTCAGTATGAACTGCTACATCTACTACGACGAAGCAAGCAAAGATGCCGTTATCATTGATCCTGCCGCTTTTACTGAAGATGAACAAAAGTCCATAATGGATTTTACTGAATCCGAAAATCTTAATGTTAAATACATTCTGAACACTCACGGACACATTGATCACATTCTGGGAAATAATTTCGCGAAGAATTATTTCAAAGTTCCGCTTTACATGCATGCAGGTGATGAATTCATGCTCGAAAATTCCAAGGAACAGGCGAGATTCTTCGGTATGGATTTTCCCGATCCTCCGCCGGTTGATAATTACATTGATGATAAAACCTCTCTGCAGATCAACGGCACCGAACTTACATTCATCAACACACCCGGACATTCTCCGGGAAGCGTCTGCATCATCGACCATAAGAATAAAAACGTTTTCTGCGGAGATCTTATATTTAAAAACTCAATCGGCAGAACCGACCTGCAGGGCGGCAATCTGAACGTTCTGATCAGTTCAATAAAGAACAAACTGTTTAAAGTCTGTGCAAATGATTACAATCTCTTTCCGGGTCACATGGAATCCACAAATGTCAAAGACGAGAGGAATTCCAATCCCTTTCTTATCTGATCCTTAAAGCTCAGGTGAAAAATTCTCCGCCAGCTTCGTTATCTCAGTCTTTATATCCGAATGAAATCTGGTGGACGGAACAATGAACCTCAGCAGATATGTGTAATTGCTGCCATCGTTTATTTTTGTTCTGTAATAGTAAAGCATTTCAGTAAATTCAGAATCCTTATACATAGCGCTTTTCCCGTCATAATTTCCCGAATCAAAATCAGTGTAATCACCGTCAATTTTCGGAATGTTTAGAGTCAGGTCTTTTTCCAGTGTGTACACAAAGTCATTGAGATTTTTTACTTCATTTACTTTAAACGCAAGCAGCATGATCGCTATCTTGCCGTCTTCCCTGTCAAAAGTATATGATATTGCGTCTTTCTTATTCGTTTCCTCTACTTTTCTTTCCTTCCAGCCCTTGGGCAGATCGAATTTGAATTTATAATTACTGTCTTTAATTTCTATCTTGTCCTGGGAAAACGTATTCCCGGAAAAGATAAAAAATAATATTGCAATTATTGTTAGTGTTTTCATTTTTATTTTTATTTATGGAAAATTATTTAGGCAGTTTCTCTTTCATCTGCTGATATTCATTTTTAAACAGACCCTTGTTCGGATCTGGTCTGGGTTTTATTTTGCTTAGCTTCAGGTTTACATTGTCTATCCTGTCCTGCGGAAGCGGATGCGTTGCAAGAAGTCTTTCCAGATCACCGGGAGTCTGACCTTTCTTTTTCTGCTCTTCCCTTATTTTATCAAAAAAATTCAGAATGCCGCCGGGGAAATATTTTGTTCCGGTCAAATAGCTGATGGAATAATTGTCAGCTTCCTCTTCGTCGGCTCTGCTGTTTGCAAGGAATCCCAGTCCTACAAATAAATTTGCGGCGATCTCTCCCAGCGCGCTCGGATTGCTTCCGAGTATAAAACTCAGAATAATGCTGACTCCGTAATATGAAGTCAGACGCTGTGTCATATGCCTTCTTTCAGCGTGGGCAATTTCATGTCCGATCACGCCTATCAGCGCAGCCTCATTATCGAGAAATTTCATAAGCCCGGTATAAACATAAATGTAACCTCCCGGAATGCAAAATGCATTTACTGTACTGTCATCCTGTATTACTTCGAATTTGTAGGGGAAAATACTTTTATATTTTATTAAATTTGAATTATTAAGCACATATCTTCCAAGTCCGTTTACATAATTTTTAATTTCCTGATGATCTTTCATTATCGGGAACTGTTTCGGATCTTCATTTATCTGCTGCTCAATTTCTTTACCGAGTTTTACGTCGTCATCAACCGAATAAATATTCGAGCTGCAGCTGTAGATCCCCGATATCACAAATGCAGATGAGATAAGGATAAGCGTTGTTAGTCCCGCGAAGTTTTTTCTGAATTTATTTCTGATGACTGTCATTGATTAATAAGTACTTCTGTTCAACTAAATGAATATGTATAAGTTCCTTTTATTAATTACCTTTGAATACCGGTTTCCTTTTTTCAAGAAATGAATTAATTCCTTCCCTGAAATCATTTGTACCGCCTGCTATCTGCTGATATTCGATTTCCTTTTTAAGAATTTCCTCAAGACCGGATTCAAATGATCCCATAAGAAGATCCTTAATCATGCCTACTGCCGCCGTCGGTTTTGATGAAAACTGCTTTGCTGTAATGTCAGTGTATTTTTTTAATAAGAAAGAATTCGATACTACTTTGTTCAGCAGACCGAGCTTCAGCGCTTCCTGCGCTGTGATCTTTTCACCTGTGACGCAGAGTTCAAATGCTTTGGCATATCCGACTATCCTCGGCAGAAAAAAAGACGATCCGCTGTCGGGAACAAGTCCGACATTGATGAAAACCTCTGTCATTGACGAACTCTCAACACCGATCCTGTAATCACAAGCAAGAGCAAGTGACATTCCCGCTCCGGCGGCAACTCCGTTAAGGGAGCAGATGACCGGTTTCCTCAGGTCAGCGATCTTTTTAATCAGAGGATTATATTTATTCTCGAGCACTTCTTTAAAGGTAGACTTTTTCTCATTGAAATCCTTAAGGTCCTGACCTGAGCAGAAAGCCCTTCCCGCTCCCGTGAGGACAACACATCTGACTTCATCATCTTCAGAAGCTTTCACAAAAGCTTCATGAAGTTCAGTGAGCATTTCTCCGTTGAAAGCGTTGTATACATCCGGTCTGTTCAGAGTGATGTATAATACATTTTCCTTTTTCTCAAATATTATCGTATTGAACATATTTTTTAAATTTGAATGAAAATTAACTATATTAATTTTAAAATTAACTGAAGTTTTGAATATTATTTTTCCTCAAGTACAGCTTTCGTTTTTTCATGCCTCAATCTGAACTGCTCTTCTATCTGGCTCTTTATGAAAATCGAATGCGCAGCTTTCCCGAATATCCCGAAAGGGATCTCATACTTCAATCTGTCTGTCATCAGCGTCTTCCCTTCCCTGTCTTCAAAAATGTGGTCATGTTCCCAGAATTTAAAAGGTCCTTTTATGAGTTTGTCCGTGATCAGGTAATTCTCCCTGTAATTCTTAATCACAAGTTCCCAAACTGTGCTGAGAAATCCGAACTGCCTGATCTTTAAAATGATATGACTTCCCTCCTTTACAGGAAGATCAAGCTGCATTATCCTGACTTTTATATTATCAGGAGAAATCTTTGCAAGATTATTTGTATCGGAATGAAATCTGAATGCTTTTTCAATAGTGCAGTTGATCAGAACGCTTTTCTCAAAAATGTACATTTAATATCGGATAATTTTAAATTATTTTTATAACAGTATTTACATTCAAATAACAAATTACTAATCAAAAAATACAGTCAATTAGATTAAATATGAAACCTGAGAAAATTTTAATGTGCAGACCGGATTATTTTGAAGTCAATTACTCCGGAAATGAATTCATGAAAGATAATATCGGCAAAGTTGATAAAAATTCAGCATTGAAACAGTGGGAAGATCTGAAGTCTGTTTATGAGTCTCTTGGATTTGAAGTAATTCTCATACCGCCCGGAGAAGGACTTGTTGACATGGTCTTCACGGCAAATCAGTCGCTTCCCTTTGTTGATAAAAACGGAAATAAAAGCGTGATCCTCAGTAAAATGAAAAATGAGCAGAGAAAGGAAGAGGTCAGGCATTTCAGGAAATTTTATGAAAATCTCGGATATAGAGTTCTTGAATTACCCGGAGATGTTGAATATTTTGAATCTATGGGTGACTGCGTTATCGATTTTCAAAGAAATATTCTCTTCGGCGGATACGGATTCAGGACGCAGGAAATCACTTACGATTACATCTCTAACTATACTGACTTTAAGGTAGTTAAACTTAAACTGATAAATCCGTTTCTATATCATTTAGACACTTGTCTTTCTGTTTTGAATAGTGAAACTGCTGTTATTGCCGAGAATGCCTTTGATGAAGATTCACTTAAGGAACTTAGGTCCAGTTTCAGTAAAGTAATCACAGCAGACACAGATGAAAATCTGAAATACTTTGTATGCAATTGTCACTGCCCCGACGGAAAAAATGTAATCGTCCAGAGAGGCAGCAGAATATTCAGCAAAGATATAAAAGAAAGTGGCTTCAGTCTGATTGAGACTGAAACCACTGAATTTATTAAATCAGGCGGAAGCGTATTCTGCATGAAACTGATGTTCTATTGATCTAAAACGGAAGATCATCCGAATCATTTGTTTTATCAGATACGTTCTCTGCAGCTGTACTGGTTTCCTTTTTGCCGTTTGACTGATCAGATGGTTTTGAATCAAGCATAAGCAGCGAATCCATGATTATTTCTGCTGAAGGATAAATTGTCTTACCGTCTTTTTCATAAGTATCCGGAGTCCTTATCCTGCCTTCAAGGTAGATCCTGCTTCCTTTTTTGAGATATGTACTGCAGGTTTCACCGAGCTTTCCCCAGACGACTATCCTGTGCCATTCAGCTCTGTCAATCTGTTTTCCTTCGCTGTCCTTGTAGGTTTCCGACGTGACTAATTTGAATTTACAGACTGCAGTTCCGTTTGGTGTGTACTTTAGTTCGGGATCATTCGGTTGAACGTTTCCGATCAGCATTACTTTGTTTAGGCCTCGCATAGCAATATCCTCCTTTGTTTAATTTTGCCTCCACAAACTTAAACTTTTTTTTCCTAATAGTAAATACCTTTCTCCGCTTAGTACAAGCAGATCAGTGAAATATTTTCTTTTAGTGCCGGCGGGAAGAAAAACCTTTTTCAGCAGATCCCTGGTTGTCAGGTCGTAGACGGTAATGCTTTTCCCGTCAAAGAGATACATTTTATTGTCCCTTATCGCAAAGGTTTCCAGATTTTTCACGGAATATTTACTGAGATAATTTCCCAGATTGTCAAACGAAAGTATTGAAGCGGTCTCCTTGTCAAGAACATAAATAAAATTCGCGGCGTCTTTGAGTATCCTGACAGGTCTGCGCAGTTCGCCTTTGCCGGACTTGTAATCTCCGAAGACATTTGACGGTTCCTTTCCGTCCTTGTATATTACGATCCTGTTATTGTCACTGTCTATTACATAAAGCTCTTTGGTGTTCAGCACAAGAGTTGCGAGAGGAGTGTTGAACTGAAGATCGCTCGGAAAATCTGTTAAAGCAGTATTGAGTGATGCAATGAAATTAAGATTCAGATCAAACCTTTGTATTCTTCTGTTCTTTCCGTCGGAAACAAAAATATCAAGTCCCGACGATCCGTCAATATTCGTAGGCGAATCAAACTGTCCCTTATCCCATCCCTGTTTGCCGTTCCTTTTGACTAACTCCAGACCGGTATCATATTTTAGTATTTCATTTCGGTCGGCATCCAGTACATACAGATTTTCCTTGGCATCAATTGTCATTGAAACCGCATTCGAATAACCCGTAATTTCTTTTTCCTTAACAAGCAGACTGTCGCTGCCGGCGAATAGAAAATTAAAAAATAATAAAAGTATCATTTCTGATTTTTATATGCTGAACTTAATACCAATTCCATTGTAATTAAAATACTTTCCGTAATACTGTCCCCTGTAATCCTGCCCGTCATAATATCTGTAATATAATCTGATTTTTCTTGAATTTCTTTTACCAAATGAAAGTCCGGCTTCCAGATTATTGTTGAGATTGGTTCTTCCGTTTACTGATGCAATGTTTATGTCATTAGACAGATAAACTGATGTGACTTTACTGAAATAATAGTTCCCCTCCAGCCCTATCTGTCCTGAGAATTTTGAGATCTCTTTAGGTATTGCGTGAAAAATATAATTCAGCGCTATCATGCTTTTCAGTTCAATATTATTCTCAGGTCTGTAACTGTTTACAAAAGCGAGATCCAGAAACTCCTTGCTGAATACAACCGGGGTAAATATCGTATCCGTCCTTTCGTAAATATGTCCGTCCTCAAAGTGCGATGAAATATGGGATAACCTTAATCTTCCGGAAATGTCATACCCGGCGTTTATCTTTCTAAAGGCATTAAAATTCACTCCGAATAAATAGTCGATCGCATCAACAGGAAATTTGAAATTATTTTCATTTCGCAGATTTGAATAAGTAAAGAAATCTATACCGAAAGAATAAACTGAATTACCTTTCTTAAGTCCGAGCAGATCAGCGCTTGCTCCAATGTTGAGTTCAAGGAATCTGCTGTCAGTATATTTCGTTACCCCGATCCTCGATTCTATAACACTCGATTCGGTTGGAATGAAAACTTTATCTGAGGAAAAAAAATACAAACTGTCCTCAGATGCTTTTGTAATACCTGAAATTATTATTGAAATTAAGAGAATGGAAAATATTAATGTGATCTTCAAAACGTTCAGTCAAATCTTTTTCTGTTACGGAGATAATCTACGAATATCTGCTGACCGAGATTATCGAGATCTGAATAATACGCTTTGCCGTTATTGGCTTTTGTGAATTCCTGTATGAAATTCACAAGATACTGATCCTGAGCTATCATGAAAGTAGTGATCTTGATCTTGTCTTTTCTGCATGCAACGGCTTCGTCAAGAGTCTTATTGACAATCTTCGGATCGAGTCCGAAAGAATTTTTATAGATCCTTCCGTCATCGGTAAATAAAGCTGACGGCTTTCCGTCGGTTATCATTATGATCTGTTTATTAACTGAGCCTTTCTTTTTCAGGATCTGTCTTGCGAGGCGGAGTCCCGCCTGTGTGTTTGTGTGAAAAGGACCAACGGTGAGAAAAGTAAGATCCCTTACTGTAATTTCTCTTGCGTCATCCCCGAATACAACGATGTTGAGTTTGTCTTTAGGATATTTGGATAAAATAAGTTCGGACAGTCCGAGCGCAACTTCCTTCGCAGGAGTGATCCTGTCCTCTCCGTAAAGTATCATGCTGTGTGAAATATCGATCATTAATACTGTTGCGCAGCTTGTCATGTGCTCTGTCTCATATACATCAATGTCCGCTTCAGTAAGTCTGAAATTATTAATGTCGGATTTTAAGAATGCATTCTTTATTGTTGAAGTAAGATCTATATTCGTGACCTGATCTCCGAATTCAAATTTCTTTATTTCGCTGAGCTTATCCACTCCCCTTCCCGATTTTCCTGATTCATGAAACCCCGATGTATCCGGCTTTAGTCCGGAAAATATTTTCCTCAGCGATTCGGTCCTAATTCTCTGTGAACCTTTTGCAGTAATAATTTTCATTCCTTCTTTCTCTGCTATGTATCCCTGCTTTTTAAGTTCATCCACAAAATCCCCGAAGGTCATGTCTTTATCGAAGAGTTTGTAATTGTCGTTCAGCTGCTCCATCCAGTCAAGCGCTTCATTAACATCACCGTTTGTCTGAATCAGCAGATAGCTGAAAATTGAGATAAGATTCTCAAGTCTCTTTTCATCCGTCATCGAATCGGGACGCCATTTTGAATAAAGAATATTTACTGCCATGAAACTACTCCAATATAAGTTTGAATAATCTGAAGAATAAATTCGGATCCACTCCAAGCACTACGGTTCCTATAACTGCAAGCGAGGTTGCAAAAATTCCCGTGCCGCTTGCCGGTTCTTTAACATATGAATCCATTACCTCTTCAGATGAATCACTGAACCACATATAAACAGTGATCTTTAAATAATAGTATACACCTACCAGACTGAGCAGAATGCCGATCACCGACAGCCATATCAGATTTGCCTGAATAGCCGCATAGAAAAGATAATACTTTCCCCAGAATCCTGCAAACGGCGGAATGCCGGCAAGTGAAAATAAAAATATTGTCAGAAAAGTTGCCAGCAAAGGATTTCTTTTTCCGAGACCTTTATAAAAATCTATGTCAATGTTCTTGTAATCTCTTGAACCGTCATCTCTTTTTTCAAGCAGTGAAACTATGATAAATGCACCGAGCTGCATAAATGTATATGCAATCAGATAATATGCAATTCCCTTCAGAGCGAATTCATTCATTGCAGCGACGCCGACGAAAATATATCCTGCGCTCGCTATTGATGAATAAGCAAGAAGTCTTTTAATATTTGTCTGAGCCAGAGCAATAATGTTTCCGTACATCATTGTTGCAACCGCTGCCACTGAAAAAATGAGTTTGAAATTTACAATGTTTACGCCGAGTATGAACGGCAGTATTGTGCCGACTGCCGCTATCTTTCCCGCAGTTGAAAGCATTCCCGATACAATTGTCGGAGCTCCGTCATAAACGTCGGGTATCCACATGTGAAACGGAAATACTCCGATCTTGAACAAAAACCCGATCATGAAAAGAGCAAAACCGACTATGAAAACATAGTTTGTGAAAAGTTTTTTATTCAGATAAATTTCAGAGAGATTTGTGGTTCCGCTGACTCCGTATATCAGTGCAATACCGTAAAGTATAAACCCGGTTATAAATGCGCCGAGAAGAAAATATTTCAGTGCGCTTTCGTTGGATTTTTGTCTGAGCCTTAGAAATCCTGCAAGCACATAAAAGCAGACTGACATGAGTTCAAGACCTATGAAGATTATCAGGATGTCATTCGCAGAGACCATCAGCATCATTCCCAGAACGGAAAAAAGTATGAGCGAATAATATTCGCTGAAATTTATATTCTCCTTTTCCAGGTAATTCTTTGATGCAATGATGGTGATCAGGACACCTGTCAGTATTATTACACTGAACATTATTGAGGCGTTTGATATCCTGAGGAACTGATTAAAAATTATCAGCTCTTTATTGATGGATAAAAACGAAGCGGCTATAGCGCCTGCTACAGCAATAATACTGAATCCGTAAACTGTGCTTTGGTTCTTTTTTGAGAATGCTTCAATCAGCAGGATTACACACGCGGAAAAAGCTATAAGAACCAGCGGTATTACTTCATAAATTTCTCGTAGTTGTATCATTTATCAATAGGTTTTTAAAATTTTTATTTTACCCGAGTTGACACTGGCTGTTTTTTTATTGCCTCTGTATATATCAAATCTGAATTCGGAATATTCCGGATCCTTTTTTATATTATTCAGATATTCAAAATCTTTTTCCGGACTGATGTTAATTTTGGTGACTCCCTTTACTGTCTCAAACACTGATTCATCAAAAGGCTGTGATAACAAAGTATCATTATCAAGAATAATATTAAAATTCCTGACTTCATATTTTTCCGTTCTGCTTTCTGATTCAATATTCACGCTAATTAAAAATCTCAGAGCTCCGCCGGTTTTATTAACCATAGGCATATTATCTATCCAGCAGTCGGCTTCCGTAATATATGCGTTGACTTTTTTCTGAACTTCCTTTACCTGTTCATCCCCTGATGAACTGCATCCTGTCAGAAAAAAACCTGCAATCAAAACAGTTACAATTATTCTTTTATTTAAAAAATATTTTACGCTTAACAATCCTATTGCAGCTCCTGCTGCATCTGCCAGTAAATCATAAAATTCACAGCTCCTGTTAGGAACGAAATACTGATGAAATTCATCCGTCACTCCATAAAGCACGGTAAACAGAAAAGCAAATTCAAATGAAAAACGTTGTAATTTAACACTTTTAGTTTGATATTTTAAGGAATAAAAAAATAAAATATACAATATGAAATAAATAATCGTATGAACGATTTTATCGCTGAATTCAAAATCCACTTTAGGAAGTTTATTTCCCGGAATTGAAGATTCGGCAAAGATCAATACGCAGAAACTTACAAGAGAAATATGGACTGCTTTTGCTCTGATCTTCAATCTTCCCTGATTTTATTTTTTGCAGCCGGGATCTCATTTATAAGATCACCAGCCAAAGTTGATGAGTCTCCGTATTTTTCAAATAAAAGGTCACCGCATTTCCCGTGAATGAATACTCCTGCATAAGCGCTTTCAAACGGTTTTCCGGTTACAGAATAAAGTCCGGAAATGATCCCGGACAGTACATCCCCGCTTCCAGCCGTAGCCAGATTTTCCCTTCCGTTTGAATTAACATAAAACTCTCTGCCGTCGGTGATCACCGTGGGAGAGTTTTTTAAAGCAAGTATCAGATTATATTTTTTTGCAAAATCCATAGCAATGGAATGGAACCCGTTTATCAGTTCCGGAAGTTCAATTCCCGACAAAACGGAAAATTCCCCGTAATGGGGAGTCAGTATTGCATTTTTATTTTTCAGTAAACTCCTGTGATCCCTGAAAGCATAAAGTGCGTCAGCATCTATCACATAGTCTGCATAATTATTCTTTACAATCATTCTGACAAGTTCCATTGTCTCTTCATTCTTTGATAATCCCGGACCTATCAGAACAGTATCTGCCCAATTGATTTTTTTTCTTATGCTCTCATATGATCCGGCAGCGAGTGAACCTTCGGGAGTGTCTTGAAGAGGCAATGTCATTACTTCAGTCATTTTCACTTCAAGTATATCGTTGACTGATTCAGGAACTGCTGCTATTACTGCTCCGGCACCGGTTCTCATTGCAGAAACGCATGAGAGATACGAAGCTCCGGTCAGTCCCCGCGAACCGGTTATTACAAGCACTTTACCGCTGGTATATTTGTTTGAGTTAATATTTCTTACAGGCAGGAATTTCTTTACGTCTTTTTTTTCCGTAAGAAATATTCTTTCTTTGTTGTATTTTGTAAAATCATTTTCCGGAATCCCTATATCCGCTACTTTTAACTTTCCGCAGATCTCCCTACCTTTGTAAAACAGTGTGTGATATTTCAGTACTCCCATGGAAACGGTAATGTCAGCATTGACCGCAACAGTTTTCTGATTGTAGTTACATAATCCAGAGGGCACATCAACTGAAACAATTGTCTTTTGCTCAAGAGAATTCAGAAATCCGAAAAGCTCTGAAATCCGTTTATCCGGTTCTCCTTTAAATCCTACTCCGAATACTGCGTCAATAATTATGCTGTCCTCAAAATTTATTTTCCTTTTCAGCTCTGCCGGATTTTTATAGCTTATAATCGTCAAAAATTCCTGAAAAATTTCTGATCCTTTCAGAATAGTGAAATTCACCGAAGCGTCTCCTGTCAGTTCCTTGCCTGAATACAGCATGACAAGCCTGACTTTCCTTTTTCCCGAACATAAATGCCTCGCGATAACAAAGCCGTCTCCGGCATTGCTTCCTTTTCCGGTGAAAATTATTATCTCTTTTTCAGGATTGAGTTTTACATTTCCGAGGAAAATATCCGTAAAATTCTTACCGGCATTTTCCATTAAAACAAGCGAAGGTATTTGCAGTGATGAGATTATTTTTTTTTCGGCTTCAAGAACATCGCTGTTGAAGTAAATATTCTTCATACTTATAATCCTAATAAATCAAATAAGTGATCTCATTTTGGATATGATTTCTTTTCTGTCCGGAGAATTAAATATGGAAGATCCGCAAACGAACATATCAGCTCCGGCCTGAGAAATATTCTTAATGTTGGAAAGGTCCACTCCTCCGTCCACTTCGATCAGTGTTTTAAATCCCCTGCCGGTTATCATTGATTTTAGCTCGGCGATCTTCCTGAGAGAGTTGTCAAGGAATTTCTGTCCGCCGAATCCCGGATTGACACTCATTAAAAGTACATAATCGCAAATGCCGAGAATGTCTTCAAGCATAAAAACAGGTGTCGCCGGATTCAGAACAACTCCTGCCTTGATTCCAAGATCCTTTATTGAATGGATGACTCTGTCAAGATGATAGTTATTTTCAAAATGAACAGAGATCATATCCGCTCCGGCAGCGTGAAATTCCGTAATATATTTCTCCGGGTGATTGATCATTAAATGAACATCAAGAGGAAGATCAGTTATTCTGTTTACCCAGGATACGATCTTAGGACCGAAGCTGATATTCGGGACAAAACTCCCGTCCATAATATCACAGTGAATAATATCCGCTCCGAAGGATTCAACCTGTTTGATTTCTTCCCCTAGTTTTGAGAAGTCAGCTGATAGGATTGAAGGAAGAATTTTTTTCATTTTAATGATTATTTCGGGAATACTTCTTTTGTTTTACCGTCCTGTTTTGTATCGGACTTATTCTTTTTTGCATCTGTTTTATTTCCTGTGTTATCCTTTCCTTTTTCCTGCCTGTTACCTGAAGGTTTATCGACTTTTTCCTTATCCGGACCGGTATCTTTCTTTATCTGCGGTTTTTCATTTTCTTTATCAGTCTTTGTATTTTCATCCTTGGTTTTATCTGCGCCTTTGTCTTTCTGTTTTAGATCCGGACTTTCTTCATCTACCACTTCGGGAATCTCCACCACTTTTTTTCTGGCAACAAAAATATCAACCGCCGTATTTTCATTTGCCGATTTGTCCGATTTCGGATACTGGTCTGTTATCTGCCCCGGGGGTACATTGTTGTTTGTCTGATAAGTCGTCTTGCCAAGTTTTAACTTGCTTTCAGAGATAAGTTTTTTGGCTTCTTCTAGAGTCTTACCGACAAGATTCGGAACCTTGAGTTCACCTATTATCGCTCCGTCGCTTAATATCAGATCAAGCTTTGAATTTTTCTTAACCTTGCTTCCCGGCTGAATGATCTGTGAGATCACAAAATCTTCGGGAAATTCATTTGAATTTTTCCTGACTGTCTCTCCAAGCTGGAGTCCTCTCTGCTCAAGAGTGAATTTTGCGTCGCGAAGTGATTTGCCTTTAAGATTCGGAACTTCGGAAAGCTGCTCTCCCCCGCTGATGGTCACATATATTCTTCTTCCGTATTTTACAACTGCATCGGGAGGAGGATTCTGGTCAAGAATCTGTCCGATCTGAATATTTTCGTCATACTTTATGTCTCCCTGAATGATCTCAAGCCCTGCGTCTTCAATAATCTTCTTGGCTTCAATGTAATTCATTCCGGTAACCTTAGGAGTAATGACAGTATCCGAATGCTTTACATACAATGGCATTATAACGTTGTTCATCAGAATGAAAAGCGCAAACAATATTCCGAGAAATATCAGAAGTTTTTTAAGCATATGTGCAAATTAATAATAAGAGTGCTGAAATGAAATGTAAATTAAAATTTTTGAATTTTACTTTGTGTAAACAACCCTGAGCGGATAGGATTTATTGTCATATTCAAATTTCATAAAATATGTTCCGGATGGAAGATTCTTCGGAGTCCAGGTATAATTGTAGGTTCCCGGCGGCAGATTCCGGGATGCAGTTTCAATTTCCATCCCGAGAATATTATAAACATATATTATTACATCTGACCTTTCAGGGATCGCGAAATTTACTTTTGTTGAAGGGTTAAAAGGATTAGGATAATTCTGATATAGTATAAACCTACCGGGAATTTCATTGTTCGAAAGCTGAATGCCGGTAGGATTGCCAATCAGATTGTAAACCGAATTGTTGAGTAAATTCTTTGCTTCGCTTCTTTCTTCAATCCTTGAATAGGAAAAAAAATAATTGATGACCTGCGGATTCAAAAGATCAGGGAATACCAATATTCCGGCTTTTCCGCTGAATGATGAAGATTCAAAAAATACATCAGCAAATTCACTGCTGATGCAGACATCCATATCTGCAGGAGAAGTATAATCAATATTCATGGAATGTTTCAGAATGTTTGGAACATTTGCAAGTGTTGAGCTTATATGATCTTCATTTAAAAGCAGTTCCCCGCCGTCGTCACTCACCCATGAATTAATTTTCAGCACTTTGCTTTTGAAAGCGGGATACTCAGGAATTATATCAGCCACATAACCGGTCTGTCCTCCTTCAACTATTACTTTTCCTCCGGTCTCAATGTAATCCTGAAGAATAAATCTCATGTAATTGTTCGAACATGGAGTAATATTTGATCCTGTAGAAAGTATAACAAGCCTGTAGCTGTTGAAAAGCTCTGGTGAAACAAGATCGGGTACAACTAAAGTAACTTTGTAATTTGCCTGAAGGAGATCATTCCTCATATTTTCAGCGGACGTTCCGTTGTCATTTGTAATAATAAGTATATCCAGGAGCTCTCCGGATCCTGACTTCCCGGCGGGATATCCTGCATCACAAAATACAGTGATTAAAGCTAACGCTGCGGCGGCAATTATTAACTTCATGATATAAGCTTTTGATAAATGTAATAAATTTCATATTTAAACTTAATATATTTCACAGTCAGAATCAAAATATACAAATGCTGATTTTATCTGTTCAAATTGGGGATCTATTTTATTAATTTAAAATAAAAAAATTATGGCAAATCAGTTTTCATTCGATATTGTATCCGAAGTCGATCTCCAGGAAGTTGACAATGCTATCAATCAGGCATTGAAAGAGATCCATCAGAGATATGATTTCAAAGGCAGCAAAAGTGAAATTACATTCAACAAGAAGGAAAAGACTATCAATGTTTTATCGGATGATGAATTCAAAATGAAATCCGTTGTAGACATTCTTCAGAATAAAATGATTAAGAGAGGAATTTCCATAAAAGCTCTTAAGTATGGTAGTATTGAACCTTCTTCCAACAATACTGTCAGGCAGGAAATAAAACTTCAGCAGGGAATTGAGAAGGAGGATGCCAAATACATTGTTAAGCTGATAAAGGAAAGCAAACTTAAAGTTCAGGCGGCAATTCAGGATGAACAGGTGAGAGTATCCGGAAAAGTAAAGGATGATCTTCAGTCCGTAATGAATCTGCTCAGGGAAAAAGACCTGGATTTTGCATTACAGTTCACAAATTACAGATAAAAAAAAAGCCGCCTTCATTTCTGAGGCGGCTTTAATTTTAAGAACCTATTTTAAGTATCTTCAGCTTTAAGTTTTTATCGAATTCAATTAACCTGTTAATATCTGCGTTTGTGCTTTCAAGATTCTCATAGTTTCCGACATAAACTTTAAAATAAGAATTATCGGAATTAACTACTTCCTCAAGAAAGATAGTGTTGAAGTTTTCGGATTCAAGTTTAGAAATCAATTGGTCGGCACTTTCAATATCTGACAACTTAGCTATTTGAATTGTGTAACCTTTGATGAACCTGATTTTTTTGGTTACGTCAAAGTAATTATAGTTTTTGTTATCAGTTACTTCCTGGTAAATCTTTGTATCGACAAGCCCAACATCAGAAGTTAATACTTTTATCTTAATTTTTGAAGAATTAAAAAGTAAATTTAATTCGTTTTTGGATAAAGTATACTCTGACTGTTCGCCGGAATTTTCTGCCATCTGAATAAATACTTTCGAGTCTGCAGGAAATTCTTCTTCGAAGAGATTGACCTGTGAATTGTTAAGCTCACTTTCGGATTCTTCCCCTTCAGGATTGTAAATTTCAAGTCTCACATGCGCAAGACCGCCCATTCCCAGTTCCTGTTTAGCTGCCTTAGAAAGGTCAATTATTCTACCTCTTACATAAGGTCCTCTGTCATTGATTCTCACAATAACAGACATATCATTAGAAAGATTAGTTACTTTCACTAATGTGTTGAAAGGTAAGGTTTTGTGAGCTGCCGTCATTTCATTTGTGTTAAACCGCTCACCATTGGCGGTTTTTCGACCATGAAATCCTGGGCCGTACCACGAAGCATCACCTTCCTGGGTATATCCGGGGTCAACGTCTCTTGTCTTAGCAATGATCTCAGAATCATGCTTCCAACTGATTAAGTTAATTAAAACTAGTGCAAAAATTAATTTTGCAACAATTTTAATGTTCAAATTAGATCTCCTATTTAATTTATAAATGTATTGTGTAACATTCTTAGCGCTGTTAGGTCAGTGCAAAATTTAACTTAATCGTCGTTGATTATTTTAAAGAACGATTTTATATTTTAAAAATCTTTTACAATCGAATTACAAATATAACAATAATGGTTTTTATTTACAAACCATTTTTTTCTTTCACAATCCTAACTAAAAAACAGTGCTGTCAAATATAATTTTTAATAACAACCTGACTGCGAATTATTGCCGTAAAAAATACATGAAAAATTGCGTAAATAAAATTTTCCTGTTCGGGAAATTGTATTATTTGTTTAAAAAAATCAAATATTTCCTGAAAAATGTACTCTGTGGAAATGTCAGATTTACTTTACGGAGTCCTGCTCACAATTGACCTGAAAATATTATTATTGGCAATAAAAGCATCAACAACGTCAACAATGCCGTCTCCGTTCAGATCAGTCTGAATATTCCCAGTCCGGTAATTAAAGACATCGTTGTCAATTAGACTTCCGTCTGTCAGATCTATTGTTCCGTCCTGATTAACGTCACCTCCGTAAAAGCAGTATTTGGAGCCGCAGAGTATTACATTGTTTCCGTATGCATTTGCACCGGAATTTGTAAAATCATATGAATGAACACTTGAAGCCAAGAATGTTTCTCCTCCGGTTTTGCTCCATGTTTCAATGCTGCCTGAATGCTTCGCTGTTATGTAATAAGTTCCTGCAGAAACTTTATAAAAAATGTAGTTCCCGTTAAAGTTGAGAGAATCTACAACTGACTTTGCTGAATCAACGATCTGATACGGAGAATTTACATTCCTGAGATAAACCCTGACAGTGTCTTTCCTGTTCAGTTTATCAGCTGAAATGTTATATAAACCCTCCATTGCCATTTTTACATTAAGTGTAAGCTTTGTTTCATCTCTGAATACCCTGTACGAAACTGTCGGATACGGAAGTCTCATTTCAAGAGCTATATTACCATTGGGTTTAACCTCCGTAAGAGTCGGACTAATTGATCCCCAGCCGATAAGAGTGTTTCCGTTCTGAAGCCTTTGTGCTGAACCCATTGCGAAAGTGTAATAGTCAGGATTGTGTCTGAACTGCCAGACCAGCGTCGCGGTTTTATTGACTTCATCCAGCTTATATTCCACTGCTCTTGAAAACTGAGGAGAGTGAAAATTACCATTGTCAAATAAAGTTATGTTTCCGTTTGCTATGCGTCTTATATCATGCTGATAACTGAATTTCAAAGTGTCATTTATGAATGTAAACTGATTTTGTACCCCTCCAAGACGCCAGATAATATTTCCCGTTGCGCGGCTTATTTTTGTTATTTCACTTAAATGTCTTGAAGATATCATGATGTTTCCGTCTCGGTCCGGTTCAATTGCATTGCCGTGAACATAATCAACAATCGGAGCGGTAAGATTCTCATGAATTGCATCCGTAATTGCAATATGATCCCAGCTCCTCCACTGAAATACCACATTTTTATTCGCATCAAGTTCCTGTATAATCAAACCATAAACTGTTGCGTTAGTGTCCCCGCCCTGAACGATCTGACTCATGTCTATCTGCTGAGGATCATAGCTCATCAATAAAACATGACCGCTGTTAAGTATCTTAATCTCATGATTGTCAGTAGTATATCCGTTTCCGCACTCAAAACTGTCAATTAAATTATGCTGATAATCTTCCGCGTAATATTTTCCATTAGTAAAATAAGTCAGCAGACCGTTTGGCTGTTTCTTGTAATCTAGAGGTCTGTCTGGAACTGGCCTTGTATAAGAATAAGCTCCTGTATTGTCAGCAATTAAAAGATACCATTCAGTAGGATTAACGGTAAATGGGAAACTTGCCAAATAAAGATTGCCGGGTGAGGGATTGTTGGATACAAGTACTTGAAGCTCAGGAACACTGAATAATTTTGACTTTTCAGGCTGAAAGTTATAAGGCGGAATTCCAATCTCATTGCTCAGTATACGGTCGTAATCTGGAACAATTTTTCTGACCTCAGTCCTGAAAGAATACCTGACAGAATTATCAGTCTGTGAATAAGTTCTTACCTGATTTAATTTTACCTCAACAGTTTCATTAAAAGCAAATGCTCTGTCTGGATAGAACAATAACTTCATTCTGTCGGAAGTTAGAATGACTTTCCCTCTGATCATTCCCGACTTACTGCCTTTTACCGTTAATGCTGAATTCAGATCAGCGCTTAACAATGGTTCGTCAAAACCAATGATAATATTATTATTGATACTCACATATTCAGCATTCCTGACCGGCTCTAAATATATGATTTCTGCATGAAGATTTAATACTGTGAATATCATCAACAGTGTAATAACCAAGTATTTCAAAATTTTTAATTTTAATTTTAAGGAAATATAATTGGGGTTATAATTTCTCAATCATAATTTTCCTTTAATTTTTTTTTTAAAATAGGTTACTTATTTCTCATTTTCAACATAAATATATTTATTTTTTCAATATATTCACACATCCTTCCAAGTTAAATTTTAATCAAAAGAAATACTTTAATATATAATATCTTTTAAACTTTTGAGTATATTTTTTCAAACTATCAGCCTGTGAATTATTGCCGTTAAGAATTCGTGAAAAATTGCGTCAATAAAATTTCCCTGTCCGAGCAATTTGCGCAGCAAATTTTGAGTTGGAAATTTTATCGCAATTTTTCACGAATTTAGGCAATTATTCCCCAGCGGCGACTTTTCTTTGGTACTTTCTTTTGGTCGTAC
>JAFDZR010000035.1 GCA_018266875.1 Bacteroidota bacterium | reverse complement strand
AAAAGTACCAAAGAGAAGTCGTCCCGAGAACTCGGGATGAATAATTACCTAAATTCGTGAAAAATTGCGATAAAATTTCCAACTCAAAATTTGCTGCGCAAATTTCTCAGACAGGGAAATTTTATTGACGCAATTTATCACGAATTCTTAACGGCAATAATTCACAGGCGGGTTGTTTAAAAAAAATAAGGAACAGTTCAAATCTATTTTTAAATTAATATATTTTGAAAGAGATAAATTTATTTTGAACACTTCTGAAAACGGATCCTGATCATTTTAAATATGGCTTATATCCTGTTTTAATTATTAATAAAAAAAACCCGGAGTTCAATATCCGGGTTTTTCCTTTATGCAGACGAAAGATCTTATTTTAAAATAAAAAATTATCATGCTATTTAGGTGAATGAAGCGCAACTCTGTTTCCCTCAGTATCCTTAAAGATTGCAATGTATCCGATCTCATCGGTAACCTTGGTTTTCGGCTGCAGCACTTTACCGCCGGCGTTTTCTATCTTGTTCATAACACCTGTAAGATCGTCACCGCCGGAAAGATAAACAAGCGCGCCGTCCATGGACGGATTATGTCCTTCGGTTTTTACGATTGCCCCGCTCACTCCTTCGCCGGGAAAGAAACCCATCTGATTTGGTCCCATCATTTGTTCATGCATTTCTATTCCAAAGATCTCGCTGTAGAATTTCTTTGCTCTTGCGAAATCTGTTACCGGGATCTCAAACCAGTTTATTGAATTTGCCATTTTTTTCTCCTGAATTTAATTTTTAAAAATTTATACAAACATATTAATATCAGAAATCAAACACTTCTTGATAATTGCTAATTTTTCCAAATAAATTTCAGAAATACCGGTGCCGAAGATAAATTAAGTAAATTATTTTCTCTGCAAGAATTTGAATTTCCTCATATATTTCCTGTACTGTTCCCTGAAAACATCAGGTGACAATCCGAATTTATTTTTGAAAAGCCAGCTGAATGAACTGACGCTTTCAAATCCTATTTCAAAGCAGATATCGGTAACTGACATATCCGTGACCCTTAAGAGATCCACGGCTCTTTCAATTCTTTTTTTTGTAAGATACTGATGGGGAGTTTGTTTGTAAACACTTTTGAAGATCCTCAGGAAATGAAAACGGGAAAGACAGGCATGCTTTGAGATCTTTTCGAGATTAAGGTCCGAAGAATATTCAAGATCAATAAATTCCTTTGCCTTGCATATTCTGCGGTATAATTCGGTTTTGGTTGAGAGTTTTACAGGGGGCAGTTTTTCAATTTCCCTGTAAAGTTCTCTGTGAACCAGAAGCAGGTTCTGAAGAAGTTCAAAATATCTTTCCTTAAGCCAGTTCTCGTCATCATAATTTACTTTGGAAGCGAGTCTCATTTTCATTATAACGGGAAAGATAAAATTATTATGAGGGTAAAGTTTTTCAAAAAAGCGGACCGGCTGACTTACGGGTTTAAAAGAAAGATTCAGCATCTTTTCACCCGGTGTGATAAGACTCTTAAGAGCTTCGTTTGCAAATTCAGGTTTAAAATAAATAGAAAATGATTCAGCTTTATTTTTTATTTCGCTTTCACATTCCTGACCTTCATTTAGTATGAGAAAATTTCCCGGGTTGACGCCGTAAACGCTGTCTGAAGTGATAAATTTTTCCAGACCTTTCATGGAGCATTTTATAGAAAGCGGAGAAATGTGTCTGTTGAGTTCAGATTCATCTGCCGTAAAATGAACTATAAAATTATCCTTAACATTAGAAATTGATTCCGGGTATTTTCTCAGTATCAAAATATTTTATGCTGAAATAATTATTTAAAAAATTTTTCAGTGCATCAGGGAATATACAATAATGTTTGTCCCCATTTTAAATGCTTCTTCTCTTTTCTCAGGAGGGTCCTGGTGTTCTTTTGTATCAGCCCATCCGTCTGATATATTGGTTTCATAAGTATAATAAACACAGAGCCTTCCGTTTCTGTAAATGCCAAAACCCTGCGGAGGTTTCTGATCATGTTCATGGATCTTTGGAAGTCCGTTTGAGAAGGTGAAATGGGAATTATAGATTTTGTGATCAAAGGGAAGTTCCTTAAGTTCCTCTTCAGGAAAAATTTTCTTCATCTCACGCCTGAAAGAATCATTCATACCGTAATCATCGTCGGCATAAAGGAAACCTCCTGACTCCAGATATTTTCTGAGTCTTGCGGCTTCTGACTGAGAAAACTCTATATTTCCGTGACCTGTAATCAGTAGAAAAGGGTAATTGAAAATATCATCAGAGGCAACGTCAACTGAATAAAATTTCGGTTCATCAACATCTATCACGGTATTTTTTTTAAGATACTCCATCATATTTACTTCAGCGGAGGGATCATTATACCAGTCTCCGCCTCCTGAATATTTCAGACGGGCAATTTTAAACGGAGAGGAATTTTTGCTGACGCCGTCAGTCTGAGAATAGGTCTCTGCAGAAAGTATCAGCAATAACAATATTACAGTGTATTTAAGCAATACAGGTTTTAATAAATTTTATAAAAAATCGGAAAGCCTGAGCAGTCAGGCTTTTCAATTTAGTAAAATTATGTGTTCTTAAAAATGCATAGATAACTTAGAATCCGACTTCATATCCGATTTTGAAATACCTTCTTGTATTCTGAAGTTTGTCTCCATTGAGATTTATAACGAGATAAACATTACTGCCAGCAAAGAATTCATACTGCAGGATAGAATTCCACAGAGCCTGTCTGGTATAATTATCTCTCTGAAAGTAAGATTTCAGATAAAGTTTATCTATTATCTTCAGATTCATGCTGGTATTTAAAATTGTTCTTTTCACCTCAGCAACATCTATGAAATTAACCGATGCGCTCAGAGCGAGTCTTTCGAACAGAAAAACATTTCCGCTGAGATAGGGATTTTTTATAAAGTCACCGAAATAAGGTCCGAAGAAATATCCTGCGCTGATATAATTTGTTCCAAGAAAGAAACTTGCGGTATATTCCTGTCCGAGATTTTTTCTTGTAATAAGTTCGCCGTTTGAATCAAAATCATTAGGTCTGTTGTATTCCAGATACTGATTGAATCTCAGCCATTGTGCAACTTTATAGTTTGAACTAAAATAAAGATTATTCTGCAGATTGAAATCAGCGGGCAGGAAATCCTCCTGCAGAGTTCTTCCCCTGTAATACCCGCCGCTTATATTAATGTCACTGAAGTAAGGTCTGTCAAACACAAAGTAATAACCACCGGAGGCACTTACTTCATCAAAATTATCAGGAAGTCCGATCTGATTATTAAAAGAAGTCACGGCATTAAATCCTTTGTTGACTCTGTTGTAACTCACGTCAGCAAACGGACCGCCGGCATTGTTGTACTGATAGTATGCATACAGATTATAAGCCGATCCTTCCCTGTCAATGCCCTGATCCTTGTTCCAGCTGTTGGCAAACTGAAACTGAAGTCTCAGTGGATTTTCAGGGAATCTGTAGAATCCGTCAAAGCTGAGAATTTTTTCATTATATCCCGTACCTGAATTATTGTCATAAATGAATAAAGATCCAACATTGAAATTTTTTGTAATTACATTAGGTCTTGCAACAAGAAACTGCCTTTTATTTCCATCCAGATCTTTGTCTTCAACAAATACTCCGCCGGCTTTCAGGTAATCGCTCCTGTAAGTATAATTAAATCCGTATCTAATATCTTCAATTGCTCTGGTGTAAAATAAATTGATCGGAGTTCTGTAAATATCAAGGTCCTTGCTGAAGAAAGGTCTTTTTTCCTGAAGGAATATCGGTCTGGAATAAAGTGAAAATCTGAAAGGATCCGCTTCAAGAGTTGATTCGTCTGGATTATAGGTTGCCTTGAGTTTATGCTTGTCTAAACTGGCATTTACGTCCAGACCGAAAAGAAGAGAATCATTTGCTTTATCATTGAAGCTCTGACCTACTACAATAGGAATAGCATCAAATTTCAGATCGAGTTTTTCATCAAATGGAGTAGTGAGATCGATCTGTGTAGTTTTTTTCAGTGAAAGCAGTTCGCTGCCGGGTGTAATAGAGTAGTAATAATAATTTCCGTCAGTATTGTATGAGAACATCTGCACATCCACACCTATGCTTTTCTGGTTTTTATTCTGAAGTTTATCCACGGGGATCTTTACTTCTGTCTGAATATGTCCGGGTTTTCCGTTTTTGGGTTCAACAAGGATTGTAGATTTCACCTCCCATACCCAGTCCCATTCACTTGTCTGATTTCTCTGATTATAGATCAATGCATCTCTCTGATTGTTCAGAAAACTGAACGAGAAGAAATATCCGTTCTGGTGTTTGTTTTCCAGATCCAGCAGAATGAAAAATTCATTTTCGTCTTCTGTGCTTCTGTCTCTGGTTAGGGATTTGGAAATTATTTTACCTTTTGGAAAATAATCAAAACCGAAATAAACAGCATCCTTTGTCTGTTTAAAATAAACAATAGTGCTGTCATAATTTTTATCATCGGATTTAGGAATGAATTTATAAAATTCAGTGAAGACCTTTGCTCCAGCCCATTCTGAAGATTTTAACTGACCGTCGACGGAGACTGATTCAGTTTTGAAATTCTGTGCCTGAGAGAAAGCTTTAGAAGAAGAGTTGATAATGACAATTAATACCAGAAATGTAAAAATTTTAAGCATGGTATTATAT
This sequence comes from Bacteroidota bacterium, assembly GCA_018266875.1. GTDB lineage: Bacteria > Bacteroidota > Ignavibacteria > Tepidaquicellales > Tepidaquicellaceae > UBA2330. Next base: position 41,615 of record JAFDZR010000035.1, on the reverse strand, counting down.
TAAAGTTAAAAAAATATTTATAGTCAGGGCTGAATAATTTAAAGGGAAAATGAACTATGAAATAAAACGTATCATTAAAGCAAAGGTTTCAATAAAAAAAAACAGGCAGGATCTTATGTTCTGCCTGTTTTTAAAAAACCACTCCTGGTGATTACTTATTCGGCTGAGGAGTTATTCTTAGATAAGGTTTAATTTCTACAAAGCCCTTGGGAAATCTGTTAACCGCCTGATCATTGGAAATAGAATTTACAATAATGCAGTCATCACCGTCTCTCCAGTTAACCGGAGTAGCAACTGAATAATCAGAAGTCAGCTGAAGGGAATCAATTGCTCTGAGTAATTCAAAAAAATCCCTTCCGGTGGAAGCAGGATATGTCAGGGTAAGTTTTATTTTTTTATCCGGACCTACAACGAAAACCGACCTGACAGTAAGTGCGCTGTCTGCATTCGGGTGGATCATGTCATAGAGAGATGAAACATATTTATTTTCATCTGCGATCATGGGAAAGTTTACAATGGTGTTCTGGGTTTCATTAATATCATCAATCCATTTGAGATGAGCGTCAAGCGGATCCACACTTAATCCAATGACCTTGACGTTGCGTTTGTCAAACTCGTCTTTAAGCTTGGATACCATTCCGAGTTCTGTAGTACATACCGGAGTAAAATCTGCCGGATGCGAAAAAAGGACACCCCATTTATCTCCAAGCCATTCATGGAACATAATTTCGCCTTCAGTTGTCATTGCAGTGAAATTCGGCGCGGTATCACCTAATCTTAATGCTGCCATTTTGAATTTATTTAAATTTTAAAGAATATTTTAACCAAGGAAGTAATTATAACTTAAAAATTTATGAGTAATAGGATCATAAATTTATTATATTACAATTAACTAAAATTATTCTATAAATAATATGATAAAAGACATTCAGCAAAGTCTGGATAAAGCGGAATTGAATTATCATAAATTAAAGAAAACTAATTCCAGATTTATATTCATAAGTCTCATAGCAAGTGTAATAGCTACTTTATTAGCCGGAGTTACGGCATTTACGGGACCCGTTGCAGGGCAGGGACCACCTGCATGGAAATGGACCTGCGGAATAGTGGCTGTGTTTACGGCAACAGCAGCAGTTTTTACCGGACTGCATAAACAACTGACTGTCAGCGAGCGTCTTTCAAAATCAATAGAGTGCAGAGGTAAGCTGAAATCTCTTTTGATTAGTCTACAGGAGGGGGGAAATAAAGATGAAGTGATCACTGAGTACAGAAAAATAATTGAGGTCTACAGCGAATATATTGTCTGAATTTGTATCTATGAGAGACTGTGAACTTGACAGAGAATTACTCTGTTAGATAACTTATTACAAAAATTCATTATGAAAAAAACATTTTTTATGTTAACAATACTTTTAATAGTTGCAACTTTCTTTTCATGTTCAAAAAATGAATCTGAAAGCAGTTCAAAGATAATTGATTCGCTTAAAACGAAACAGACTACGGAATCAGCCGATAAAAACCCCAATAATTTTGAAGTTGTAAAATCAGATGATGAATGGAGGAATATTCTCACTGATATTCAGTATGAAGTAACAAGAAAAAAGGGAACCGAGCGTCCTTTCGCAAACGAATACAATGATAATAAGAAAACAGGGACATATTATTGTGTCTGCTGCGGACAGGAATTATTTACTTCTGATACGAAATTTAATTCCGGGACCGGATGGCCGAGTTTTTATGAGCCCAGTAACGAGAAGAATATTTTGGTTGGGAAAGATTTTTCTGCAGGCATGACAAGGGATGAAGTAGTATGCAGCAGATGCGGGGCACACCTGGGACATGTATTTGATGACGGACCGCCTCCGACGGGATTAAGGTATTGTATGAATTCGGCCGCAATGAAGTTCAGGGAGAAGTAAGGTATTTTCGGGGGGAAAACCTTTTAAACGGTTTTTTCCCTGCTGTAAACAAATCTGTTTGCTAAATTTTTCAAAAAACTTTTTTAACGAATCACCCTCAATCCGTTTAGACGGATTACGTCCGCTCAGCCAATCATTCCCTTTTTTCCTATTATCCTTCTCAATATTCCTATCTGGCCAAGATGGTATGCTTCGTGAAAACACAAACCAGCAATGTTCTCGTTAATTTCAGTATCCGATCTGAAATCCTTTTCATTAAAAGTATTCAGCAGAATATCCTGTGATTCTTTATATTTATCAACCAGGGCAAATAAGTCTTCAGCATTGTCTGAATTAATTTTTCCGGCATTTTTATTATACCCGGCTGAAATTTTAGGATCGCATACCGCTTTGTTTCCTGTGAGTTCAAGAAGAAAATCACGCGTAACAATAATATGACCAAGTATCCAGTTTATGCTGTTTCCTCCTTTTTCAGGATATATAAGACTTTCTTCATGCGATAGATCAGTCATGTTGAGTTTAAGCGTTATCTCATTGAATCTTAATAATGTTCTAATCTCCTCGTTCAAGGCAGGTTAAATAAATTATTTAATAAGTTGAAAGCGAAACAAATCTGTCAAGTCCTATTCTTGCAAGTCCGATCTGTGCTGTTTTGGGCTGCCCGTTTAAAGGCGGAGGCGGTGTATACATGTGCTTGGTATTGAATCCGTTATAATATATAAAGAATTCATTGCCAACAACTATCGGCACGCCGGCGGTATAAACGCACTGATCATCCCATGAAGCCGGTTCTCCGTAATTAATAAAAGGCAGTCTGTTTCCGCATCTGGTGAAGTTTATTCCGTCTCTTGAAAAAAGCAGTTCGATATATACCGTATTGTCTGTCCTAGAAGGATTAGAAGGATTCTCTTCTCCGTTTGCGTTCAGCTGTATATGTCCCAGAAATCCCCAGTATACGCTGTCTTTAAATAAAACCTGCATATTATAATACCCTGTTACCGGAATATCATTTGCATCAGGTACTAAGACTTTTCCAGTATTAGTCCAGTTTATCCAGTCGTCACTTACAAATCTCGATACGTTTCTTATAGCTAGCGAATCTCTGAAATATCCCAGATATTTTCCAAGAACGGGATTCCATCCGGAAGATGAAAGGTCTTCTCCTGAAAAGCCAACAGGGTTCCCTGAATACGGAATCCAGTTTACACCGTCATAAGAAAATGAAACATTCAGATAACTGATCGGTCCCGGATGTGTATTGTAAACTGATTTATACCTTCTTGTGGAATCGGATCTGTTATAAAGTGAATCATCAACAACAGTATATAATCCACCCGGGTAAGGAGCGTCGGACATAATATTGTTTTCCATACTGTTGTTGAATTTGAACTGTTCAAGTACCGGTCTGGTCCAGTTTATTCCATCTATGGATTCATAATATACCGGAACTCTGAAAACATCACTTACAGCTCTGAGCCACATTTTGTAAACCATTCTGTCAGCTTCAATACTCTTTGAGTAGGCAATGTTACTGTAAGTTGTGAAAAGCCTGTGTTCCTCCCATGCTTCCTCAGGTCTTACAACAGGCTGCGGTTCTTTAACAGGATTATGCATTATTCTGGTTACATTAGGGAAGCTTCCTATAAGCATTGAGTCTGCAAAGAATTGTTTGTAAGTACCGATCTTAAAACCGGGTTTTGAACTGTCTGTCTGTATTACCTGATTTTTAAACTGAATGCTGTAAAGATCCGCATCTGTCATATCAATATCCAGATATACAGGAGTATTTACCAGACTGCTCAGATCACTTCCGGAATTCCATGAAACTGTTCTTGTAAATTCGTTCCCTGACAAAGGAATACAGTCCGCTTTTGAATAACCGCTGATAGCATTTCCGTTTACATCACTCAGTCCGAATCTGATACTTCCGTTATTACGGGTTTCATAATTGACTGTCAGATTCTTACCTGTAAATGTCATGAGTTTGGTTCTGACAGAAGTTTCTGTAGACATTCTCTTAAGTCTCGCCATTAATCTCTGAACAGCATTATAATGAACTGTCCTTGCCTGATCAGAAAATCCATTTCCAAAGGAATAACCTCCGTACCGGGTTGTTGAATATGTATCAGTCACGCCGTTGTTGTTGAATGCACAAATATTAATCGGCTTATCAGGCTTTGCTGTTGAAACAACCTGGGAAGTATTAATCAGATTTAATGAGTAATAAGATTTTATATCCTGACTTGTTCTTCTTTGATGAAGGATATATCCTTTTATAGTCGGAAATATTGCCTGCCCTCCGGTATTTGAATTTATCACAAAATAAGAATTACCGTTAAGATATTTCGGATACATATAAAATCCGTTGTCAAAACTACCTCTGCTTCCTGATCTTCCCTGATCAGCGGAATCTGTCAGACTGTAGATCATAAAATATGCATCATTTACCTGAAACTCATTTATTAAAGATGGTGTAAATCCAGTTTCCATATACTGATTTATTCCGTTGCCTCTGAAACCGCTGTACTTTCCTGTGTCGGAAAAATTTGCAGACGTGAAATTTCTGTTTACATCTGTGGAATTTCCCATTGCAGCGGATGTACCGTAAGGATTTATAATTAAAGGAACAAACGCAGCATTAAAATTGCCGCAGAACCAGTTCTCGCGGAATATCCTGTCCCTGATATTGAGAGTCTGGTATTTCAATCCTTTTATTTCCTTTATATAGTCATCAACAGCCGCAATTACGCTGTCGGAAACCGATCCGCCTGCAGAATTAACCCGCTGAAGCCATAAAACGGTTTCAGGATCTAAATTATCAGTAATTGTTAATGCTTTGGAGTCTGGGGTAAGGGAAAGAAATATAAAGGTGCAAAAAAGAAATGTTGTAAACCTAATATTAGTATAAATTTTATTCCCCATAAAGTAATTTTTAATTCGTAAATTTTGGGGTAAGTAAATTTCGTTATGATATAAATCTAATGCAAGTCATATAGTATAAAAAAAAAATGCATAGAAAATCTTGTGTTTAAAAATTAACTTAGTACTATGGCAAAAAATAAATCAGATTTTTTTTTAAACAGGGAATTAAGCTGGATAGAATTCAACAAAAGAGTTCTGGAAGAAGCCAAAGATTCTTCTCAGCCATTGCTTGAAAGGATGAAGTTCCTTTCCATTTTCAGCACTAACCTCGATGAGTTTTTCATGATCAGGTTTGCCGGTCTTAAACGTCAGCTAAACAGTCAGGTGAATGAACTTTCTACTGACGGTCTTACTCCTCATGAACAAATGGACAGGATCTTTGAAGTTCTGACTCCTCAGGTTGAAGAACTACATAGAATATTCAACAATGAAATTATTCCTGAATTAAAAAAAAATAATATTGAATTCCTGAATTATTCTGATCTTAACTCCGAACAGAAAGAGAATACGGATAAATATTTTGAGCAGGAATTATTCCCGATACTTACCCCGCTTGCAATTGACAATGTTCACCCTTTTCCGAATTTAATTAACAGAAGTCTCGCTCTGGCGATAATTCTTGATGATCCGGATACTGAAGTAATGGAGGAAAAAGTTTGTGTTATTCAGATCCCCAATAATATTTCGAGGTTCTATCAGATCAGTGATGAAGATAATTATAAATTCCTTCTGCTTGAGGATATTATCAGGGAAAATGCCGACAAATTATTTCCCGGTATGAAAGTTCTTGATACTTATTCTTTCAGGATTACCAGAAATGCTGATCTGGAGCTTGAAGAAGAAGAAGCTGCAGACCTTCTTACGCTAATAGAAGAAGAGGTAAAGAAAAGAAGACTTGGAATTCTTGTGCGCCTGGAAATTGACAGGAATATGCCCGAGAAACTGCAATTCTTTCTGAAGAATGTTCTTAATGCGGAAAATAATGAGATATACAAAATTGACGGGATTCTGAATCTCGGTGATCTGATGTCTCTTTACGGTATTTCAAAAAGGGATCTCAAGTATAAGGGATTTACTCCCAGAATATCTTCCTTTTTCAGAAATGAAGAAGACTTTTTTAAGGCAATTTCTGAACAGGATATTTTTCTGCATCACCCCTTTTATTCATTTTCATCCGTCAGTGAATTTATAGCGCAGGCGGCTGAAGACCCGAATGTTTATGCTATCAAGCTCACTCTTTACAGAACCAGCGGAGATTCGTTAATTATTAAGTCTCTGATTGAAGCTGCTGAAAACGGTAAACAGGTTACGGCAGTCGTGGAACTAAAAGCGAGATTCGATGAGGAGAACAATATCATCTGGGCTAAAGAACTTGAAAATGCCGGTGTTCATGTTGTCTACGGACTTGTCGGTCTGAAAACACACTGCAAAATGGCGCTCGTTGTCAGAAAAGAAAAGAAAGGTATGAAAAGATATCTTCATCTGAGTACGGGAAACTATAATTCCGTTACATCCAGGATTTATACCGATTTCGGTATCTTTACTGCTGATCAGGATTTCTGCAAGGATGCTTCCAATCTTTTTAATTATCTGACAGGATATTCCAAACAAAGATCTTATGTAAAACTGCTTGTTGCCCCCGTCAATCTCAGGAGAAAGGTCATTAAACTTATAGATGACGAGATCAGATCACACAGGGAAAACAATAACGGATATTTATTATTCAAGAATAATTCTATGGTTGATGAAGAGGTTATCCTGAAACTTTATCAGGCATCCAAAGCCGGTGTCAGGATTGATCTTATTACCAGAGGTATTTGCAGACTCCGTCCCCAGGTAAAAAATCTCAGCGATAACATAAATGTTTACAGCATCGTTGGAAGATTCCTTGAGCACAGCCGCGCATATTATTTTCATAATAACGGGGATCCGAAACTTTATTTCGGCAGCGCTGATATCATGCAGAGAAATTTTGACAGAAGAGTCGAAATATTTTTTCCCATAGAAGATAAAAGGATCAAGCAGGATACTATTGATATTCTGAAACTGTATCTGACTGACACTGAGAAAACATGGGTAATGCTGAACGACGGAAGTTATATCAGGAAGGAAGATTTTCTTAAACTCAATGATATGCCATTTGAGAAAGTAAATGTCCAGGAAAATCTGCTTGAAAAAGCTGTAATAAAAACAGAAAAAGAAATGAAGGAAAATTTAAGAAAGAAAGTCTCGCAGAACGGAGTTCATAAAAAACCGGAAGTGAATACATGATTTTTGTATAAAAAATCTTTTCCCCAATAATTATTTAAATGCCGAAAAGAACTGATTTAAAAACTATCTTGATTATCGGAAGCGGACCGATCGTGATCGGACAGGCGTGTGAGTTTGATTATTCAGGGACTCAGGCTGTTAAAGCTTTAAAGGAAGAAGGTTACAGAGTGGTTCTGATCAATTCCAATCCTGCGACCATCATGACAGATCCGGAAATAGCAGACGCTACTTATATTGAACCCATCAACAGCACGTACATCGAAAAAATTATACGCAAAGAAAAACCCGATGCGATCCTTCCTACCATGGGAGGACAGACTGCTCTGAATGCCGCCATGGATCTTTTTGAAAAAGGTATTCTTGATAAATACAATGTCGAACTCATCGGCGCAAAAGTCGATTCCATAAGAAAAGCCGAATCACGTGAACTCTTTCACAATGCAATGAAAAAGATCGGACTTAATGTATCCAATGGAAAATTTGTAAAGGGTTTTGATGATGCAAGAGAATTTGCTGATAATACAGGTTTCCCGCTTATCATCAGACCTTCTTTTACTCTCGGTGGAACAGGCGGGGGAATTGCGTACAATATTGAAGAATTTGAAACGTTAGTTAACAAAGGTCTTGACGCATCTCCGACACATGAAGTCCTGGTTGAGGAATCAATGATTGGATGGAAGGAATTTGAACTGGAGGTCATGCGTGATGTTAATGATAATTTTGTTGTGATCTGTACTATAGAAAATATGGACCCGATGGGAGTTCATACCGGTGATTCGATTACTGTCGCACCTTCACAGACTTTAAGCGACAGACAGTATCAGGAGCTTAGAGATGCAGCTAAAAAAATTATATCCGAGATCGGAGTGGAGACAGGCGGATCGAATATTCAGTTTGCTGTAAATCCCGATACCGGAAAAGTGATCGTCATAGAAATGAATCCGCGTGTATCGAGAAGTTCCGCACTTGCTTCCAAAGCCACCGGATTTCCGATAGCAAAGATTGCCGCAAAACTTGCAGTCGGTTATACGCTTGATGAAATTCCGAATGATATTACAAAAACAACTCCGTCATGCTTTGAGCCGGTAATAGATTATATAGTGGTGAAAATACCAAGATGGGATTTTGATAAATTCAGGTCAACCAATCCGGAGAATGACGTTCTGGGCGTTCAGATGAAATCAGTCGGCGAGGTCATGTCATTCGGCAGGAATTTCAGAGAAGCGCTACAGAAAGCAATCCGCTCTCTTGAAACCGGAAGAGCGGGACTGGGTGCGGATGGCAAAGATGTATATGAATTTGATTACATTTCGGAAATGAATGCGGAAGAAAAAAATTCTCTCAAATTAAAAACACTGACTAAACTTCAGACTCCTAGATCTGATAATATTTTTTATATAAGATATGCTTATCTTTTAGGAGCTTCGACTGAAGAATTGTATCAGGCTACAAAAATTGATAAATGGTTTCTTGAACAGATCAAGGAAATCATTGAGACTGAAAAAGAATTACGGAAATTCACTTTTTAAATCCTTCCTGAATTTCTTTTCACCGGAATTCTTAAAACTTTTTTTAATGTAATCAGTTAGTCTACTCCGGCGTAAAATCCTCCTAAATTTCTTGTTCAGAATTTATTTAATAGGATTGCCAGATCAGATTAATTATATTTACGAAAAAGGAGGTGTTATGAAAAAGCGGTATTTGTTTATTCAGTTTTTATTAGTTTTATTAATTAATTCAACTGCCTTTTCCTTTTCAGTAAATTCCACAATAGAAAGCGTAAACCCCGCATTAAATTCAACAAACGTCAGTAAGAATTCAAACATTTCCATTGTCTTTAAGAATGAAATGAATTCTTCGACAATAAATACATCCGGCTTCCGTGTCTTTGGAAATTTTTCCGGATCAATACCTTTTAATGTCACATACTATCCCGTGACCAGAACCGCTGTGCTGGACCCGGTTTCAGATTTTAAGTGCGGTGAAAAAATTACTGTGTCAGTTAAAAGATCTGTACTGACTATGAACGGGTATATGACCGACAGTCTGTATTACAGCTTTACTGCTGAAGCGGAATCCGGTCATGGAAATTTTTACCGTTTCGGAATATTTAATTCAGGAAGCGGGGCGGTTCGTTCTATTATCGCAGGTGATATTGATAATGATAATGATATTGATCTTGCATTACTTTTGACCGGTATTAATAAAATCGTCCTTATGAAAAATGACGGCTCAGGTAATTTTGGGGACTCAACTGATTTCATTCTTTTGAATAATCAGAATTTTTTTAACGAAATTATTTTCGGTGACTATGATTCGGACGGTGATCTTGACATTGCTTCAACAACTAGAAATAATTCAGATGTTTTTTCTTTTACTGTTTATTTAAATAACGGGAACGGAGTTTTTTCTTTGCATTCCTCAATTAACGGTCTGATCGGGACTTATATAAATAATGCAGATATAAACTCTGATGGATATTTAGATATGATCAGCGGCATTGAAGGAATTTTCGGTGTAGCTGATATTAATCTTGCATTGAATAACGGAAATGCAGTTTTCAGCGGAGGTACGTTATTTAATTCCTACTGCAGCTGTCCCGTTTATGAATCTTTTCACACATACCTTGGAATTCTTCTGAATGACTATAACAATGACGGAAAAGTTGATATGCTTAAAGAAGGCAGAGCTGATGATTATTTTATTTTCAACTGTCATTGTTTTTATCTCAATCTGTTAAGTTCAATAATCCCATTCCCTGAAAGCTACTATGATTTCCCAATTTCAAATCCGAACGTATTAACTGACGCAGGTGATCTGAATGGGAATGGTTATATCGATTTTTTAATTAATCCTGACATTATTTATTTAAATGATTCATCATCATTTACCCAAAGGAATTTTCCCGGGCAGAACGGAAAATACATTACTGGGGATTTCGACGGAGACGGTGATATTGATATTGCCGAGAAAAATGATGTCCTGAATCAGATCAGATTGATGTTAAATAACGGATCCGGAAATTTCACGGAATCCGGTTCAGTGTTTGTTAAATCCGGCGGAAACGGCTTTGCAGCAGCCGATCTGGATAATGACGGTGACCTTGATCTGGCTGTCTCGCTTGACTCGGCAGGAATGTTTTCAGTTCTGAAGAATTCTGAATGCAGCTCTTTAACATGCAGCATATCCGGTCCGGAAAATATTTTAACTTCAGAATCCGGTGTTAAATATTTTTCAGACATCCAAAATGGTTTCTGGACTTTATCGAATTATGATAATACACAGGCATATCTTGTATCAGATGTAAATTCTGATTCCGTATTTGTTAATGCCGGCAATATCCCGGGGCATTTCGTTTTGTATTATAATCTGAATGATTCATGCGGTACGGGAATCTGCAACAGGCATGTTTACGTTGATAATCCGTTACCTGTTGAACTTTTGTCATTTGATGCATTTTCATCCGGTGGGAATGTTACGCTGAAGTGGAGTACTGTGTATGAGATCAACAATGCCGGATTTATTGTTGAAAGGAATTCTTTTCAAAGTAACGGACAATCATCATGGATTACCGCGGGTTTTGTAAAAGGGAGCGGAACTACAACTTCACCGGTTAATTATTTGTATGATGATCTGAATCTGCCCTCCGGTATCTATGAATACAGGCTGAAGCAGACTGATTATAATGGAAATTACAATTACTATTTTCTTCAGAATAAAATCTCAATAGAAATACCTTTAAATTTCAAACTTTCACAGAATTATCCTAATCCTTTTAATCCGCGGACAGTTATTAATTACGAATTAAGTAATTCTTGTCATACAAAGTTAAGCGTGTATGATGTTCTTGGCAACGAAGTAAAGATTCTTGCGGATGAAAATAAGAATGCCGGGTTCTATTCGGTTTTATTTGACGGAAACGGGTTGGCAAGCGGAATTTATTTTTACTCGCTGTTCAGTAACGGAAGAATCATAGATACAAAAAGAATGCTGCTTGTTAAATAATTTCAGATGTTTTATTAATTTTTTGGTATTCAACTTTAATTTATATAATTTTGTATTTCTAAAATATCCTTATGATCAAACGTAATTCACATTTAATTTATCTGTTTACAATACTAATCGCTGCTTTCTTTTATTCATGTACAACAAAAAATGAGACAAATTTAAAGGAAAATAAATCAGAAGTTAGCAAAGACGGAAGTAAAGAAGAATACCGAACAGATTTTCAGATGATCATAGACAGCGCTGGACTTACAGGAGGTGTGTTGATATATGATCCGCAGTCTGATGTTTATTATTCAAATGATTTTGAAAGAAGCACAACGGGTTATCTTCCGGCATCGACATTTAAAATACCGAATTCAATAATAGCGCTTGAGACAGGCGTAGCAAAAGATGACAGCACGATGTATAAATGGGACGGTAAAAAACGGAGTCTTCCTCAGTGGGAACAGGATCTGATTTTAAAGGATGCATTCAGTTTATCCTGTGTGCCGTGTTATCAGCAGATCGCACGTGAGATCGGAGTGGATAGAATGAAAGAATATTTAAATAAGTTTGATTATGGAGATATAACAGTTGACAGCAGTAATATTGATAAGTTCTGGCTCGAAGGCGATTCAAAAATTTCACAGATGCAGCAGATAGATTTTCTGAAAAAGTTTTATACATCCGGGCTTCCTGTTTCTGCACGAACGTCAGAGATAATGAAGAGAATTATGCTGATCGAAGAAAGTGATTCTTACAAACTCAGCGGTAAGACAGGATGGGCTAAAAGCAGAAATAAAAATCTCGGATGGTTTGTCGGATATGTTGAAACCGAAGGTAAGGTTTTTTATTTTGCAACGAATATCGAATCGAAAAAAGGATTTAATATGGATAATTTTGCGAAAATAAGACCTCAGATTACTATAGAAGCATTTAGAAAATTAGGTTTAATAAAATAATTCATGAACTGCAGAGTCCGAATAATAATTGACTCAGCGGTGAGGATAGATTTTTTAACGGATATGTAATTTCCAATTTTAATAAATCATTTTCTGATCTATCAGCTTATTCCGACCGATTTATCAAGAGTCTTTCTCGAAAAATATACAACAACCATTACGATCAGGAAAAGTATGATGCCGTAGGAAGCTGCAGCTCCTGTGTTGTACATTCTTAACTGAGAATAGATTTCTATAGAAATGGTCTTTGTAGTATAGGTATACAGCAGGATGGTTGATACGAATTCTCCGATTGAGTTAATAAACACAAGCAGCGCACCGTTTAAGACTGCGGGAAAAATAAGGGGACCGGTGATTTTTCTGAATGTGCGGAATCCGTTTGCGCCCATAGAAAATGACGCTTCCTCAAGTGACGGATCAATTGAGTGAAATCCCGAGATAGAAGACTGCGTCAGTATCGGAAGATTCCTGACTGCGTAGGCGAGCGGCAGTATCCATAACGTACCAACGAGAGCGATGAATCCCGTGAAAACACTTGGGAAATTAAATGAAAGAATGAATGCAAGCGCAATGACGGTTCCGGGAATGCCGTAAGGCAGTGATAAAATACTCTCTAGATAATTTCCGCCTCTTACATTTTTCTTTACGATCAGAAACGCCGTGCCGACACCGATTATAACAGTAATGATAACAGCAATTACGGACATCTGCAGACTGTTTATGAACGGATCAAAGAACTGCGTTTCTCCGAAGATCTTAGTATAGTTGCCTATTGTGAACGGTTCCGAGAAGAAATTTCTCATAAGCGATCCTTCGGGAATGAATGAAAGAAAAAGCAAAGTCAGTATCGGCAGAACAATTAAGAATGAAAAAATTAACGTAAAAACCGAGCTTAAAATATTAACACCTTTTTTATGACCGGTGATCACTGTCCTCGGAGTGCCTTTGTATCTTACTTCATAAGTTTTCCCCGACCTGTACCATCTGAGCAGCAGCAGGAAAAGTATGGAAATGACCGTAAGCATTACTGCAAGAGAAGATGCGGCAGAATTGTCTCCGTTTATTTTTGCGGAATAGATTTCCGTCGTTAAAAATCTTTCTGAACCTCCGAATATGAACGGCGCCGAGAATGAAGCCATACTTGCCATGAATACTATAAGAGAAGCACCGATCATTGACGGAATTAGCTGAGGAACGATCACACTAAAAAATGTCTTTGTCTTTGAAGCGCCGAGAGAATAGGATGCGTCTATCGTATTGCCGTCGATCTTTTTTAAAGCGGATGAAACGAATAAATAGAACATCGGATAGAATGAATAAATATGAATAATAATAATCGCAGTCCATCCGTTGAATTTAAAAAACGAACCGTTCATACCGAAAACAAATGTCAGCAGTTTTGAGATAAGACCGTTTTCACTGAGTAAAAAAAGAAATGCAACGACACCTATAAGAGGCGGAGTCGCAACCGGAATAATAATGACTGATGAGAAAAATGATTTAAATGGAATTCGGTGATACTGAAAAATATAAGCAAACAAAATTCCTGTCAAAGCACTGCCTGCAACTGTGATAACGGAAAGAAGCACGGAATTAAAAGTTGCTGATGCTGCAGATTTTGAAAATGCATTCAAAAAAGCGGAAGGAGCAAAAGTGCCGTCAGGTAAGGTAAAGCTTTCTTTGATAAGTGATATCAGCGGATAGAGTATATACCCTGCAGTGAAAAAAATTATTGCAGCAAGTAATAATTTATTTGTCGTTGAAAGTTTTTTCATGTAAAAAATTACTTATCAAGAATTCTTAATTTGTTTTCACCATTAACACTGAGAATATTCAGAGAGACTTTATCTCCCGTTTTTAAATGTTCCGCTTCGGAGGCTGTAGCGCAAAGTGTTTTAATGATCTTTTCATTAACTTGAACAGAATACTCTGTTGAAAAACCGGTAAACTGCACATCGGTAATTATCCCTTTGCCATCCGTTTCATTTTTAACCGGCCGGATCTCTTCAGGGAGCAGGGCAAGAAATTTTCCACGGCCAGTTCTTACATTAAAAATAATTTCAGAATTTATTTCATCAAACAAATTTGCATGTCCGATAAACCCTGCGGTGAAGCTGTTCCGCGGATCGTAATATACTTCATGGGGAGTGCCTGTCTGCTGAACAATTCCTTTATCAAGGACGGCGATTCTGTCTGACAAAGCAAGCGCTTCCGTCTGATCATGAGTTACATATACTGAAGTAATGCCGGCATCTCTCTGTAGTCGTTTGAGTTCGTTACGAGTCTCGATCCGCAGAGCGTAATCGAGATTTGATAAAGGTTCGTCAAAGAGAATAAGTTCAGGTTCTGTGACGATCACACGCGCAAGGGAAACACGCTGCTGTTCGCCGCCGCTGAGTGAAGTTACACTGTTGTTTAATTTATGAGAGAGAGAAACAATTTCCAGAACAGAATCAATCTTGTTTTTTATTACGGATTTATCTGTTTTTAAAATTTCGAGACCATAGGCGATATTTTCACTGACTGTCATATTGGGGAACAGAGCATAATTCTGAAATACTATTCCTGTCTTTCTTTTCTGCGGAGGTAATGCAGTTACATCAGTATCATTAATTAAGATCTTTCCGCTGTCGGGAAATTCAAGTCCTGCTGTTATTCTCAGAAGAGTTGTCTTCCCGCATCCGCTCGGTCCCACTATTGAAAAGAATTCTCCCTGCCGAACATCGAGATTCAAGTCGGATAAGACAGTTGTATCGTTAAACTTTTTTGTAATGCCGCGGATCTCAAGATTTGCCATGTGTTGTTTTTCTAACTAAATGAATTTTTACCACAAAGAAACAAAGACACTAAGACAAAAGGAAAAAAATTAAATATTCAAAAGAGCTCATAGATTTTTTTACTCAGGTTCATCAACAACCACCATCAGGCTCTCACCTTTTTAAGGAGGGGAATCTAGAAAAATATTTATTTACAGCAAAATATATTTTTAATTATTAGATTTTCCTTTTATCTCAGTATCCCAGATCTTCATCCATTCCGATTCCTTTTCGGAGATCAGTTCCCAGTCCAGATCCATTGTTTTGTAATCAGCCTGCCTTACCCATTCCGGAAGTTTATCTTTCGGAATGTCATTCCTTGCAGGGATCCGGAAAAATTTTTCAGACTGAAGAATAAGACTTTCCTGACTGGTAACAAAATCATAAAATTTTCTTGCGGCTTCAGGATTCTTAGTACCATTAATTATAGCAATTCCGTCTGTGAGAACAACGGTTCCGAGTGCAGGGAAATTATATCCGAACGGATAGTTGTAAAGCGTCTTCTGAAGAATTATATCAGGCATATTCCATAGAGTAACAGCTTCTTTGTCACCTGAAAGTTTTATGTACATCTGAGTCGGATCTGCAGCATAGTCGGAAGTATTCGCATCAAGCTTTCGAAGCCAGTCAAAACCTTCCCTGTCATTACCTGTAGTCTTTATTGAATTTGCAATTGCGGCGGAATATATTACGCGCATTGTTCCGGACGCCATCGGATTTCTTATAATTATTTTTCCTTTCCATTCCGGGGTAATAAGATCATCCCAGTCCTTCGGTGCTTTTTCATTTGTCAGAGTCTTGTCATTGAATGCTATCACCTGAGGAGTAAGAAATGTACCGAACCATTTACCGTCTTTACTTTTGCTGGCAGCGGGGATGTTTTCAGACCATGCAGGAATATATTTCTCCAGTAAACCTTCCTTCTCAGCGCGCATGAATATTGTAGCGGGAGCTCCCCACCAGACATCGCAGAGAGGATTTTCCTTTTCGGTTTTTATTCTGTCGAAGACTTCCTGTGATCCCATGTCGAGCCACTGGACGTCAATATCCGGATTGGCGGCTTCAAATCTTTTTTCAAATTCTCCGAGCATTTCTTTTCCGTGAGGAGAATAAACTGTAAGCTTCTTCCTTGAATCCTTACTGCATCCGAAAAAGATCGTTACAGACAGCAGAAACAAAAACGGTAATAATATTTTCATACTTTAATTATATTCTAATTTCGGATAATAATTTATTTTCAGTTTATCAAAAAGCCGCTTAGTTTTTTCCTTTCCGCTTTCGGGATTGATGTCATAATACCAGTAATTCTCAATGTCTCCGCGGTTCATGAGAAGCTGCATGGTTCCCTGCGATTTATGTTCGGCGATCAGCCAGTTGACAACTATTTTATAATTGAGGACGTCTTTGTATCCGAATTTCTGTGTCCGGTCAAACCGGAACGGAATACTGTCGCTTACATTTGTAACAGGATAACCTTCAAATCCCCTGTATATGTAATTAACTGTATCGCTCAGAGAGGAACCTGATCCTCCGAGGACAACAGGTCTCTTATCAGGTTCAAGGGATTCGATTGCCTGAAGAGCGAGAATAGCTGAAGCGCTGTGATGAGCGTGAGTTTCTTTTGTTGGCGTCATAACGAATACAAAATCATAATTTCCGTTGACGAGAATTTCCTTCAGCTTTGATCTGATGAAACCGATATCCCAGATATTGCTGTCGAGAATTTCCTTTATGAATTCAGATGTAAGGTAACGGTTATCTTTCTGATCGAAGTAATAATAATTTCTTATGCCGATTATCTTACCGCCCGCTTCCAGTTCTTTTTTTCTGATCGCGGGAAGATATTTTCTGCCGGTATCTTCATTTGTAAGTTGATGTCCGTAAATATCCTCAGCGAGAGAGGAATATTTATAACCTCCCTCGCCGTTTGTAATGAGAGCAAGATCAACGGTTCCTTTCAGGTCGTGAATAATTTTATAATTAGTGCCGGCAAAAAGCGCGTCATCATCCGGATGCGCAGTAACTACTAAAATTTTCGGAGGCGCATCCTGAGAGAATACATTGCCGGCTGAAATTATAAACAGTAAAAAAAATAAAGCGGCGGTAAGTTTTATAATGTTTTGCATAAACTGAAATTTCAATAACATATTAATAGAGATATTAATATTCAAGTTTTATTTGGATAGAATTGCTGTATACATTACCCGTTCATAATCTTCCTTTTTTTTAAAAGGCTAAAAATCTATTTTCACAATAGAAAAAAATTTAAACATTATAAAAAATATGGAACAGCAGTTACCGGAAGTAAAAAATTATATATCTGGGAAGTTTACAAAGAACGGACACAAAATAATGGATGTCATCTGTCCGTCAGACGGAAAGGTGATTTCCACTGTACCCATGTCAACAATGAAAGATCTCGACGATGCAGTAAAGTCAGCAAAAGAAGCGTTTCCCTTATGGTCAGGAATTCCGATCAAAGAAAGAGTGCAGGTTTTTTACAGATACAAAACACTTCTTGAAAAAAACCTCAAAGAACTTGCAGAACTCACGCATATTGAAAACGGAAAGACGATGGATGAATCAATTGCAGAGGTTGAGAAAAGTATTGAGCTTACAGAATTTGCCTGTTCACTGCCGCAGCTCGTCGGAGGTGAAATTCTGGAAGTGAGCTCGGGTGTGGAATGCCGCATTGAATATAAACCTGTCGGAGTAGTGGCATCAATAGCTCCGTTTAATTTTCCTCACATGGTCCCGCACTGGACTATTCCGAATGCAATCGCTTTGGGAAACTGCATGATTTTAAAACCCTCAGAACAGGTTCCGATCAGCGCTAACAGAATTGCCGAAATGCTGAAAGAAGCCGGACTTCCTGACGGAGTATTCAACATTGTAAACGGCGACAGGGAAATAGTGGAAGCAATCTGTGATCATCCCGGAATTTCAGCAGTATCATTTGTCGGTTCGACTAAAGTTGCAAAGATTGTTTATAAGAGAGCAACCTCAAATCTGAAAAGATGTCTGGCGCTGGGCGGAGCGAAGAATCATCTGATAGTTCTGCCGGACGCACATCCGGAAATGACTGCAAACAACGTAGCCGCATCAATGTCAGGCTGCGCAGGTCAGAGGTGCATGGCGGCTTCAGCAATGGTGGGAGTCGGGGAGATTGACATCATAGTGGATAAGATATGCAATGAAGCTAAGAAGATAGTGCCGGGCGAGAATCTCGGTTCGGTCATTAGTAAAGAAGCCAAAGAGAGAATAGAACGATATATTACAGAAGCTGAGAATGCAGGCGCGAAAGTTTTGGTAGACGGCAGGAAGACTTCTGTCAAAGGAAAAGAAGATGGATTTTACGTCGGACCGACTGTGATAGATTTTGTAACGCCTGAAATGGCGATTGCAAAAGAGGAAGTTTTCGGACCGGTGCTGGCGATAATCAGAGCTAAAGACATTGATGAAGCGCTGAAGATCGAGAACAGTTCGGAGTACGGAAACGCCGCATCAGTATTCACACAAAGCGGCGGAGCTGCGAGATATATAATGGAAAAGGCGAGTGCCGGGATGATCGGCGTGAATATCGGAGTGCCTGTTCCGCGTGAACCGTTTTCATTTGGGGGATGGAATGAGTCTAAGTTCGGAGTATGTGATATCACGGGAAAGAGTTCGATAGAATTCTGGACATTGCAGAAGAAGACCACGACGAAGTGGAATCCTGAGTCGAAGAGCAACTGGATGTCGTAGGGGAAATGGAAAGACTCGAATATTGGTGGACAGGAAAATGAAAATTGGGTGGATTTGGCGGAGGGGTGAAAAACTGTATAAACGGTTTTTCGGAAGGAGCGGATAACAGTGCATTTTCAGCGTATAAACATTTGCATTCATAAATTTTCCGACACGAAGGATTTTGAAAACTGATCAGCGGAAATTTTAAAGAAAAACTTTATTTCAGGATCAGATCCAGATTAACAAACGAATATAAATCAAAAGTAATAAACATTAACGGCTGTAAAGATCATTCGCATGTTTTGTTTCTGTAGAATCCTATTGATAACATTTCCGAATTAATGAAAAATGTAAAAGGCGATTACTCTAACCGGATAGATCAGAATGAATTAACTGCGGATAAATTTTCATTGCAGAAATTTTTCTTCGCTTACTCGGTCTGTGAATGCAATGTAGAAAAAACAAGCCGGTTTATTGATGTTCAGAAAAGAATATCATAAAAATATTACCATTCCGGAAGAATGTGATTTCTTTCTGAAGAATTACAGTGTCATTGAAGGATGAAAACCTTTTAAACGTTTTTCATCATATTTAATAATCATTAATATTATCACTATGAAAACCGTAACCGCCATGTCTCGGGAAGAAATTATCAAAAACAGTCTAAACCATACTGTCACTTCATGGTCAAAACAAAAAGGCTTCTCCCCGGCTGTCATTACCAAAGGAGAAGGAGTTTACTTTTATGATATCGACGGAAAAAAATATCTGGATTTTTCATCTCAGCTTATCTGCGTCAATATAGGTCACGGGCATCCGAAAGTCCTGGACGCAGTATCCGAACAAATGAAGGAAATAAGTTACATTAATCCAAGTATGACTACTCCGGCAAGGGCTGAACTCGGTCTGAAGCTTTCTGAAATTACTCCCGGAAAACTCAACAGGGTATTTTTCACTCTCGGCGGAGCCGAAGCAATTGAGAATGCCATTAAGCTGGCAAGACTCTACACCGGCAGACATAAAATTATTTCCCTGTATCAGTCATATCACGGCGCTACTTATTCCTCTTTTTCCGCAGGCGGTGATCCCAGAAAACATGCTGTAGATTCCCAGCAGGCGCCAAATTTTATTCATGCGGAAAATCCTTACTTTTACAGATGTCCCTGGAAAAGCAACACTCCTCAGGAATGTACTGAAAATGCTCTTGCTCATCTTGAAAGGATAGTGCAGTATGAAGGACCGGGAAATGTTGCCGCAATTATTCTCGAAGGCGAATCAGGTTCTTCCGGATGTATTAAATTAACTCCCGGCTACTGGAAAGGTGTAAAGGCAATTGCCGGTAAATACGGAATCCTGACTATTGATGATGAAGTGATGAGCGGATTCGGGAGAACAGGCAAATGGTTCGGTATAGATAATCACGGAGTAGAACCGGATATAATGTGTATGGCGAAAGGAATTACTTCGGCTTATCTGCCGCTCGGAGGAATTATGATATCCGAGGAGATTGCAAAAACATACGATGATAAACCCCTTCCTCTCGGTCTGACTTATTCTTCACATCCTGTCACTCTTGCCGCTGCTAATGCCGTAATAAAAATTTATGAAGAAGAGAACCTTATAGAAAATGCCGCTGTAATGGGAAAATACATTGATCAGAAAATGTGTGATATGATGGGAAAACATCCCTCCATAGGTGACTTCAGAAATACGGGACTGCTGGGATGTATCGAACTGGTTAAGAACCGCAAAACAAAAGAACCTATGGCTAAGTGGAATGCTTCTCCCGCTGAAATGGGAGTAATGCCAAAGGTAACTGCGAAATTATCTGAACTCGGAATGTACACTCTGAGCCGCTGGAATCTTATATTTGTTGCTCCGCCTTTATGTGTAACAAAAGAGCAGATCGATGAAGGTATGGAGATCATATCGGAGGCATTGAAAATTGCTGATCAGGAAACTGTATAAAGAATTAGTTGAAAAATACTATTTAATTTTTTAAATATTAATCTCGTCAATTCTTTAAAAATATTTATTTTAATTCTGAATAAATTTTCTTTTAAATGAATAATACTCAGACCGAAGAAAAAAGCGGCGATTTTTCTGATTCTCTTTACAGCGAAGATCTTGCTCCCGTTCCGGAATCCCGTCGAACCTGGAATACATGGAACTATGCAGCGCTCTGGATCAGTATGAGTTTGTGTATTCCGACTTATATGCTTGCAAGTTCTCTCATAGAAGGCGGTATGAACTGGTGGCAGTCTATTCTTACAATTTTTCTCGGAAATACGATCGTCCTTATTCCTATGATTCTCAACGGTCATGCCGGTGCGAAATACGGAATTCCTTTTCCTGTTTTTGCAAGATCAAGTTTCGGTACAAAAGGCGCTAACATTCCTGCGGTCCTTAGAGCAATTGTTGCCTGCGGCTGGTTCGGGATACAAACATGGATCGGCGGCTTTGCATTATATTTAATGATCGCATCCTGGATGCCTTCATTAGCTCTGTTGCCGCGGGTTTTCCCTGAATCATTCAGACTTGAAACAGGACCGGCGATTTGTTTTTTTCTTTTCTGGCTTGTGAATATGTATGTGGTCTATCTCGGCGTTGACAGCATTAAAAAACTTCTTGTATTCAAAGCATATTTTCTGCCGCTATCAGCGCTTGCTTTGCTTTACTGGGCTGTATCTGCAGGTAATGGATTCGGACCGATCTTGTCACAGCCGGATAAGTTTCAGACTTCATCTGAATTCTGGGACTTCTTCTTTCCCGCTCTGACCGGAATGGTAGGATTCTGGGCAACTCTCTCGCTCAATATTCCTGATTTCACCCGCTATGCAAAAAGTCAGAAAGCGCAGGTCATGGGACAGATCATCGGACTTCCTCCTTCCATGACTATGTTCTCATTTATCGGTGTGGTTGTTACTTCTGCAACGGTTATTATTTACGGAAATACTATCTGGGATCCTGTTGTACTTGCAGGAAAATTCGAAAATAAAATTGTTGTAAGTATTGCAATGATTTGTATTGCTCTCTCTACTCTTGCAACTAATATCGCCGCCAATATTGTAAGTCCCGCAAATGATTTCGCTCATCTTGCGCCTTCTAAAATTAATTTTAAAAAAGGCGGCTACATTACCGGTGTGATCGGTATCCTTATTTTTCCCTGGAAACTGATTGCAGATCCGAACGGATATATTTTTACATGGCTGATCGCATATTCAAGTCTGCTTGGTCCTGTCGGAGGAATAATGATAGCGGATTATTATTTCATCAGAAGTAAAATACTGAATGTAAATGAATTATATATATCAGGCGGAAATTATTCTTATCAGAAAGGATATAACAAAGCCGCTGTCATATCTCTTATTGCAGGTATAATTCCAAACGCTCCGGGATTTCTTACAACTGTCGGATTGGTAAATAAAGATACTTTCCCCCTCTGGATCGACAATCTTTATCATTATGCATGGTTTGTCGGATTCGGAATATCTTTTGCAGTGTATCTGATTTTAATGAAAAGCGTGAAACAGACAATTGAAATTAATCTTCAGGAAACAACTTAATTTTAAAATTTAAATAAAATTCTTAATATGTCTATTTTAATTAAAAACGGAAGACTAATCACTTCATCGGAAGACTGTATTGCCGATGTTTTCATAGAAGGTGAAACAATTTCATCCGTCGGAAAAGATCTTAATGTCAAAGCTGATGAAGTAATTGATGCAGCAGGAAAATTTGTTTTCCCGGGAGGCATTGACCCTCACGTTCATCTCGACATGCCTTTCATGGGAACTTTCTCAAGCGATAATTACGAAACAGGCACTGCTGCAGCGCTACACGGCGGTACTACAATGGTTATTGATTTTGTTCTTCAGACGCAGGGAAAATCACTCTATTCAGCTCTTGAAGAATGGCAGGGAAGATCTGACGGTAATGCCCTGAGCGATTACTCATTTCATATGGCTGTTACTGATTTCAATGAAGATACAAAAAAAGAGATCAGCAGCATGATTGAAAAAGAAGGCATTACTTCTTTTAAAACTTTCATGGCTTACAAAGGAGCTCTCATGATAGATGACAGAATGATGATCGGACTCATGAATGAAGTCAGGGATAAAGGAGGAATTGTTACTGTTCATGCCACTCACGGTGATATCATAGATTTTCTGATAGCAAAACACCGCGGGGAAGGAAAGCTTTCGCCGCTGTATCATTATCTCTCACAGCCCGAGATCACTGAGTCAGAAGCTTCAGGCAGATTTGCCGATATGGCTTATCATACAGGCGTTCCCGCTTATATAGTTCATATGACGTGCGAAGGAGCATTGAATGAGATTCGCAGAGCCACGGAACGTGATCAGAAAGTATTTGTGGAAACATGCATTCAGTATCTTTTACTTGACGCATCTTTGTATGAAAAGGATTTCGAAGGAGCAAAATGGGTAATGAGTCCTCCGCTTCGTGAAAAAAAAGATCAGAAATCTTTATGGGCGGGAATCAACCAGGGACTCGTTCAGGTTGTCGGGACGGATCACTGTCCGTTTGAATGGAAAAAGAAAC
The DNA here is from genome assembly GCA_018266875.1 of Bacteroidota bacterium. GTDB lineage: Bacteria > Bacteroidota > Ignavibacteria > Tepidaquicellales > Tepidaquicellaceae > UBA2330. The sequence goes on along the minus strand of JAFDZR010000035.1, from coordinate 18,449 downwards.
TCATGGGAGAAAAGGATTTTTCAAAGATCCCGAACGGTCATCCGGCTATTGAACACAGAATGGAACTGCTGTTTTCCGAAGGTGTGAAAAAAGGAAAGATAAGTTTAAATAAATTTGTAGAAGTGACTTCGACAAATGCTGCAAAGATTTTCGGTATGTTCCCGAGAAAAGGCTCTCTCGGTATCGGAAGTGACGCGGATCTGATAATATTCGATCCTGAAAAAAAACATAAGCTGTCAGTGAAGACTCATCATATGAATGTGGATTATTCAGCGTATGAAGGATGGGAAGTAACAGGGAAAGTTGAAACTGTACTGCTCAGAGGTAAAAATGCAGTGGATAAGGGAAAACTTAATATAGGTAAAGGTTACGGGAAATTTATTAAAAGGAATAAAGTGTCAAAGATCATTTGATCTTTTTTTAAAAAAAATTGTAGGCGCAACCTTCAGGTTGCGGCGTAAAGATCATTGACAAAAATTAAATGGATTCCGGTTTTCGTAAACGCAACCTTCAGGTTGCGTTCAGTTACATTTTATATTCTGTGTTTAATATAAAATATATGATAATTTATAATTATTTAAATTATCTTCTGTTTTATGCAAATACTTTTTTTAAAAAGGATCCTGTTTATCTTCCAGTGTGTTTTTACTCCCGAATTCACCGAGATCCTTTCCTTCTGTCTCAACAAACTTTCTGATAACATCAAGATTCTCAAGTATCAGTTTTGCTTTTGCAAGTCCGAAAGAAAATGAAAATTTACTTTCAGGATTCAGATTCAGTATCTTGTTACCTTTGTATTCCTGTATTTCAGGCATGTGCTTTTTATTTTAGTTTGAAAATATTAATTATTCTTCTCCGAATTTGTAATCCATTGTCATAAGATATCTGTGTAGATCTGAAACAAATTCCTTTAATTCCTTTCCGGTCGCCTTCTTGTTTCTGCAGTTGTAATACCTGTTAAAAAAATCCCACCCCTCTTTATCTTTTTTTAGAAGTTTCTTCTGCATTAGATACTGCTCAAAATATGAAATGAAGTTGTTGTTTTCATCGCATTCATCCAGTTCTTCTTTAAATGCATTCATGGTTTCTGTAATTGATTCTTCGTTTATATCAAGACTTTTTAAGACTTTGCTTGAATCAGGATCTGTTTCTAAAACAAGACCTTTTCCTGTATAACGAAGCGAATAATCGTAACCGGTTCCCAGATACAAAGGACTGAATCTTACATGTGAGACTATTTTCGGTACTTCGTCCAACCCGCTTATTATCTCTGCATTATGAACCTCATATAACGGCTTTTCACTCTTTTTAAAATCAAAGATCAGGAGCATATTGTAATCATATGCATTTATTCCGGTTCCGAGATCCAGTATCAATTCCTCTGTACCGCTGTTGTCCAGATCCAGAAGTGTATCCGAAATATATCGGGTGTATATACTGTCAATAAAAAACTTCCTGTTGTTATTTCTGTCATATACTGAAATGCTTCCGGTGAAAAACCCCGAACTGCTGCAGGTAAGCCTGATACTTTGACCGTTTGCTTTAATTTCTTTCTCAAAGATCAGATAATCTTCCTGCCCGAAGGAAATCTTTTGACTGATCAGAGCAATGAATAATATTAAGAAAACAAACTTCATTAATTTTAATCAATTGAATAATAATCTGAGCTCTGATAATATCCTGTCCTCTGCTTGTCAATCTGCATGAGGAGATCATTAAGTACTGAACTTGCCCCAAGCCTGTAAAGATCAGGTGTAAGCCATTCATCACCGAGTGTCTCTTTCAGCAGAACGAGATATGCTATTGCATCCTTTGAGGTTTTAATTCCTCCGGCCGGTTTCATTCCCGTCCTGATTCCGGTTTCATTATAGTAATCCCTTATAGCTTCCAGCATTACAAGTGTGACAGGAAGTGTTGCAGCCGGCTGAATCTTTCCCGTTGAAGTCTTGATAAAATCCCCTCCCGCCATCATTCCTATAAAACTCGCTCTTCTTACATTGTCGTATGTTTCCAGCTCACCCGTCTCGAGGATCACCTTCAGATGAACATCGTGTTTAACTCCGTGTCTGTCGCTGTATTCCTTTGAGGATTCAACGCATGTTTCTTTTATTTTTCTGATCTCATCATATACGAATTTATAATCGCCTGAAAGAAATTCACCCCTGGATATTACCATGTCAATTTCATCAGCTCCGTCCTTTATGCATTTCTGAACATCTTCGATTTTAAGTTTCAAAGGATACTGACCGGACGGAAATGCAGTTGCCACTGAAGCAATATGTACACCTGAATTCCTGACAGCTTCTTTGGCAAACTTTATCATGTTAGGATATACACATACTGCAGCAACATGAGGGATGCTTTCATCTCCGGGTTTGGGATGTATTGCTTTCTGACACATTGCATGAACTTTCCCTTCCGAATCTTTTCCTTCCAGTGTTGTTAGGTCAATCATTGAAATTGCTGTCTTTAAAGCCTGGACTTTGCTCTCCGTCTTTATGCTTCTAGATGAGAGTGAAGCAGCTCTCTCTTTGGCGCCGATCTCATCCACGGACATGTTAAAACTGTTCAGAAATGAATTTATATTATTCATAATTTATATTATTTGCTGATTAACTTTTACAATCTTCTCTAATTTTAAATGCAGCTGTCTGCATTATATAAATAAAATTATTTAATAAAAATGATTTAAAGGTTTTAATCCGGATACTCAGAATTTTTTGATCCTGTTTATTATCTCCTTGATCTTCTGTTCCATTTCCTGCTCAGTCATATCAAAAGAAGCTTTATCTTTATGATCTTCGGTTTTGTCTGATTCTATTTTATCTTCTGCAGAATTATCTTTGTCCGCTGTGAATGTTGTTCCGGCTGTAACCTGTTCCGGTTTCACAGGTGTTGATTCGGGATTTTCTTTTGTTTTATCTGAAGAAATTTCTTTCCCGGTATCTACAGTAATTACTGTAGCTTCAGAATGCTTTGAATCATTTAAATCAATTATTTCCGGTTCTTCCGGTTTTACTTCAGATGTCGGAATATCTTCATGAATGTCAACTTTGCTGTTTTCTGAGAGGGAAATTGGAATTTCAGTATCTTCAACTGCAGCTGCTGCTTCATCTTTTATAGTTTCATCTTCAGTGATTATTTCTTCAGATGAGTCCTTGTTGATTTTATTTTCGGGATCTGCAGTTTCATTTATTAAGCTTTCGTATTTATAAACGTTTACTGCAAGCGGAGGCAGTGTTACTTTTACAGAATAGGGAAATTCAAATCTCGGCAGATTCTGAGAATAAACTCCTCCGAGATTTCCGGTTCCAGTCCCTCCGTATTCTTCCGCATTGCTGTTCAGAATCTCTCTGTAATAGCCGGACTTTGGAACGCCAAGTACATAATCTTGTCTTAATACAGGTGTCATGTTAAATGTAAACATCAGCATCTCACTTTTATTCTTGTTGTATCTTACATAAGCTATTACGCTGTTGTCCGCATCGGAAAAATCAAGCCACTGAAATCCGGAACTGTCAAAATCATCTTCATGAAATGCAGGGTATTCGCAGTAAAGACGGTTCAGCTCACGGAAATAATCATGATACTTTTTATTTATATAATAATCCAGCGCTTCCCAGTCAAGAGCCGATTCGGAATTCCATTCCTTATATTGCGCAATGTCATTTCCCATAAAGTTCAGTTTCTTTCCCGGATGGCTGAACATGAATCCGAACAGTAATCTGAGATTTGCAAATTTATGCCATTCATCGCCGGGCATTTTTTCAACTACGGATCTTTTCAGATGCACTACTTCATCATGAGAGATCGGCAGTAAAAAATTTTCATTGAAAGCATACCAGATTGCAAATGTCAGTTTTCCGTGATGAAATTTCCTGAATACAGGATCCATGGAAAAGTAAGCAAGTATATCATGCATCCATCCCATATTCCATTTCATGTCAAATCCCAGACCTCCGAGATGAACGGCTCTCGTTACACCGGGCCATGATGACGATTCCTCGGCTATCATTATTACTCCTTTTGCTTTCTCATGAACTGTCTCATTCAATTTTTTCAGAAAATCTATTGCCTCAAGATTTTCATTGCCTCCGTGAATGTTGGGAATCCATTCGCCTTCATTACGTGAATAATCCAGGTAAAGCATGGAGGCAACTGCATCAACTCTTAGTCCGTCAATATGATATTTCTCAAACCAGAAAAGCGCATTGCATATCAGAAAGTTTCTGACTTCATTTTTTCCGTAATCAAAAACATACGTTCCCCAGTCTTTATGAAATCCCTTTAATGGATTTTCATAAGCGTAAATCTGCGTCCCGTCGAAAAATGCAGGACCATGAGCGTCTGTAGGAAAATGTGAAGGGACCCAGTCAAGTATAACTCCTATTCCGTTATTGTGACAATGATCAACAAAATACATGAAATCTTCGGGAGTTCCGTATCTGCTGGTAGGCGCAAAATAATTAACAACCTGATACCCCCATGAGATGTCAAGTGGATGTTCCATTACCGGCAGCAGTTCAACATGCGTATAATTCATTTCTCTGGCATAATCAACAAGTTCATGCGCAAGCTGTCTGTAATTTTTATATCCCCATTCGTTAGGATAATCAATATTATTATAATCCTTTTTCCATGAACCCAGATGTACTTCGTAAATTGAAACCGGCTGTGTTTTAAAATGCGGTTTTGAAGGAGATGATTTTTTTCTGTTCTTCATCCATTTGCTGTCCTTCCATTTATGCTTTTTCAGACTTGTTACAACAGAAGCATTTCCCGGTCTCATCTCAGCTTCGAATGCATAAGGATCCGATTTGAAAACACTTTCACCTTTTGCTGATTTTATGGAATACTTATACATTGTGCCTTCCTTCATGCCGGGCACAAATAAACACCAGTAGCCTGATGTTCCGGATCTTTCCATCGGCAGAAGTCCGGGTTTCCAGTCGTTGAATTCTCCAGTAATGCTTACACTTCTTGCATTCGGAGCCCATACTGAAAATTTTACTCCTTTGATTCTGTTAATGCTGCAGATCTCCGCTCCCAGTTTATCATAAGTCCTGAAATGATTTCCCTCGCTGAGCAGATGAAGATCCAGATCGCTCATTCCTACCCTGAAAGAATATGGATCATGAACTTCCGAGATCTCGTCATTATCTCCCGTAATTATGATCTTATACTGAAAAATCTCTTTCCTGTCCCTGAAGACATACTGAAAAATTCCTGTGTCCGTAATGCGTTTCATCTCAAATTTATTTCTGCTGCCTTTGACCCTGAGAGTTGCTTTCTTTGCGAAAGGGAGATAAGCGTTTATTGTAACTGTATTCTTTTTTTCATCTGAATGTGGACCGAGTATACTGTAAGGATGGCTTTCGTCTGATTTTATTATACTGTCAAAAGACCTGCGCAGCTGCGCATTCATATCTCCTGTATATTTCCCGTTTTGTTTTTTACCCATATGGCAAAATCACTAAAAGAATTTAAAAATTAAATTCATTATGATATTAATTAATTTGAAATTCGGAAATGTATATTGAAATAAAGCAAAGAATTGTTTTGTTAAAAACTAATCAGAAAAATTCTCTGCAAACTTTATCCTTTTGTCCGTTGAAGGATGAGAGTGAAAGAGGAATTCAATTACGCTGTTAGGTGTCGTGTCTGAAAGATTCTGATCAGCAAGTTTTTCCATTGCAGAAATGAATGCCTCTTTGTCTTTTGTTGTTTCAAGTGCATATGTATCGGCTTCCCATTCGAATTTTCTGGATAGTATATTTGATACCGGAGTAGTGAAAAGACCGAATAAGCTGAGGTAAACAAATAGCAAAGGAAGTGCCGCAATTTCAGATACGGAACTGAATCCAAATGATGCCAGCGTGTCTGAATATAAAACAGAAGTAAGATACAATCCGGCAAATGTCATAATTACCGAAACTGACATTAATTTCAGAATATGCCTTTTTCTGTAGTGTCCCATCTCATGAGCAAAAACCGTCTCTATTTCCTCCGGGGAAAAATTCTTCAGCAGTGTATCTCCAAGTATAATGCGCTTCGATTTCCCGATACCCGTAAATGCAGCGTTTGCTTTTTTTGTATTTCTGCTCATGTCGAATTCAAAAATACCCTGAACATTAACTCCTGTCTTTTTACAAAGTGAAAGGATCCTGTCCCTGATCTCCTCATTCTCAATTGGTTTGAATTTGAAAAACAGCGGCATGATCAGAACAGGAGCCAGTCTGCCGATTACCACTGAAAAGAAAAAGATTATTACTCCGAAAATGAACCACCAGTTTTCCGGATAGTGACTTATAATATAAAAAAAGATCATCAGCATCGGAACCCCCAGGGCTATTCCCAGTGCCAAGCCTTTTAATTTTTCCTTAAAGTAAACCGAAAGTGTCTGGTTTGAAAGTCCGTATTTATGTTCAAGTGTATATTCAGAATAAAAACTCAGAGGAAAAGTAATTGCCGACTGCGTTATGCCGATCACTGCAAAAAAAATAATTAATGCTGCAAAATCATTTGAAGTGTAATCGTAAACATGTTCCTGAATAACTTTTGAAAGTCCGGTGAAAATAATAATCAGCATGAATGCAAAAAATATCAGTGTCTCGGCAAGCGAAATCGCCCGGTTGGTGTTTGCATATTTTTTCGATAGTTCGGATCTTTTCCCGCTCACCTTATTTGTCGCGGAATTTTCTGTTTCAATAGTTTCTTCGGCAGTTTCCATCAGAATATCAGTGAAATTATTACAACATAAAATATTATCCAAATTCCAAAAACAAAAATTACGGATTTTGCCATACTGATTCTTCCAATTTTAGTGATTCCAATTGCGACGACAGTATAAAACCAAATAGAAAAAACATCAAGCTTTGAGATCATTGTATAAACCTTGCTGCCGACAGATTCCTCGCTCAGCAGCAGACCGAGACTCAGGCTTCCAAGATCTCCTTTTATAACTGATATAACAGTTGCAATGAGATTTCCGATCGCAATAATTAAATAAGCAAGTCCAACGACATTAAGCACATCGGTAAAACCCGCTTCGGATTTTAAAACCTTCAAAGCGATAAAGTAAATTAAACCAAGTATAAAAAGTATTATGAACGGACCAAGTGCAGCGCCGCCGTATCCGATGATCTTAAACATTGTTCCTTCAGGATTTATAGATTCCATTGCATTGTTGGCCTGTTCCTGAGTCATCTTACCCTCTTTGATATTTTTTTCGAACCGCTCCATCATCTTCGCTTTTTGCTTATCCATGACCTTACTTGTTAGTTCCTTATCCTGCATGAAAATAAATGATGATATAAGTCCGAGCACGATGGCGATGATGATGGGAATAAGCCAGTAGTTTTTTTTCTCAGTAGCGGCGATTGTTTCATAAGTCTCGCCAGGCACAGAGATCACTCCTGACATTGCTTCTGTTACTGTGAGCTGTTCCTGCTGGTATTCCTGAATTTCTTCCTGCGGGGGAGTAATGTTTTCCTCTGACATAATTTTATTTTTTGATTAATAAAATTTACTTGTAAATTTACTAAATTTAGTTTTTATAAGTTATTGCTTTATGTATAACCCGTTATCGGAAATGTATTTTTCCACTTTGCTGCTGATCATATATCTGGCGGATCTTTTTTCTGAAATAAGCTTCCGTATCTCAGATGAGGATATTTCCATATAAGGTATAGAAAAAAATTTTACCCTGTCAGCAAAATATTTATCAGCTTCTCCGTGATCAAAACCGGGTCTGTTCATGACTATTACTTCAGCCAGTTCAAACAGCTTATCAGGCTGTTTCCATTTATCAAGATTTAAAAGATTATCACTTCCAATTATAAGGTGTAATTGCGTTTCAACATTACCGTATAATATTTTTAACTTATTGAGAGTATCTACTGTATAGGATTTTTCATTACCGCTGCTGATTTCTATTTCACTCACTTCAAATTTATCATTATCTGAAAAAGCAAGTTTTGCCATGGCAAGCCTGTGAGCGGACGGGATGGAGTTTTTCAGCGGAGGATTACCTGAAGGAATGAATAACATTTTATCCAGTGAAAGCACTTCAGTAATGCACTGAGCCGCTATAGAATGCGCAATGTGCGGAGGATTAAAAGTCCCGCCGAAAACACCTATCTTTTTCATTCGGATTATTCCTTTATTAATTTATCGGTTAACTCGCCCCAGTCGCAGATCCCGGATATATCTGTACCGGATCTGTCATAGTCTTTCGCAGCTCTGACAGCTTTCACAATACTGTCTTCGTCCCCGGATCTGTAATATTTAAAATTATTTCTTCCGCTTTTAATGAAATCAGGCGCAATAACAGGCAGCCGGCAGTAAGTATACTGAATTATTTTAAGGCTGTCGGAAAATGATTCCGCGCCACCGGTGTAAATCAGTGAGTGAAGTCCGGCGTCAGCTGATTTTATGAACGGAACGGTATCTCTGAAATCCATTTCACCGTGAAATATAATATTATTTTTTTTTAATTTATCCTTAAAAGGTCCGAGAATGTGAAATTCATCTCCCGGAAAATTCGCAGAAACTATATCCAGGAAATTATAATCCAGATAAGCATTACCCGTAAACACAGATTTAAACGATCCGTTTTTTTTATAAGGATCGGTTTCGGATCTGTCAAAAATTTCCCTGCTGATACCGTGATTATGAAGCTTTACATTCCCTCTGCCTTTCAGTACGTTATAAATATATTCGGAAGGAACAGAGATGAGATCGAATTCACTTGAAATTTTTTCCTCATGCTCAATAATATACGGATGCTTTCTAAGCTGCCGCAGATCATCGGAAACCCTGTAAACGTATTTCGCTTTTCCGTTCAGACTCTTGAAATATTCAAACCAGAGCAGACCCGGAAAGCTTTCAAAAATGAATAAGTCAGAATCTTTTATAAAATCTTCCGGTTCTTTAAATCCTTTTAATGCATCTGAATATTTTTTCACTGAAGGAAGAAATAATTTATTTAAAAAATCCGATCTGAAATTCACCGGATGCAGGACCGTGAATCTTATGAACTGGTAAAGATCATTATTCTCCTTTAAAAGTTTATTCAGAGGAGTTCTGTTTATAAGTGATGCTCTGTAATCTGATTTTAAATGATGAATGTAACTTGCATTGCCGGTAAGAAAAAGTACTGTATATCCTTTTTCAAGAAGCGATGCGGCAATATTATGAAAACCGGCTTTTCTCCTTGAGTTTAAAAAGTGGGACGTTATCAGTACTGCTTTCGGCATATTACATTTTATATACTTTCTTCCATACTGCGAAATTTATGAATCTCCAAATATTTGTAAAACCTGTCTTTGACTGCTTGTCAAAAATATTATCCCAGTTGTTTACTATCCTCGAAGTCTCCATGTAACCGTCGAGATCACCGGTAAAGTAATCTTTCAAATTATTTTTAATGGATGTCAGCCAGTTAAACTCCGGCGTGGCAAATCCGAGTTTGTCCGTTCTGTTTCTTATTTTATCAGGAATTATTCCTCTCATTGATTCTCTCAGCAGGTATTTTGTCCAGCCGTTCCTGATCTTATAGGATGAGGGAATATTGAAAACATATTCGATAAGATTTATATCATCAGCAAAAGGAGTCCTTGCCTCAATGGAAAAGTTCATGGAATTTCTGTCCTCATATTTGAGAAGTTCCTGCAGACTTGTCTTTGTGAACTGATCATGAAGCGCGTGATTAAGATCGGTGATCTCAATGAGTTTGCCGAGATCAAGTCTCTGCTCATGCTTTATATAATAATCCTTGTTCAGCAGATAATTCTCCCTGACTTTCATGCTGAACAGTTTTCTTTTAAGCGAAGCGGGGGCTGCTGTTTTTGCAACTGTCATTGCAAGAGCTCTTATGACATCCTTTTTTTCTATGGGAGAATTTTTGATATTCCTGTATTCATTTACAAGAGAGGATATTTCAAGGTTCTTGAGCATCTCGTTATAAAACGGTCTCATGAAATAAGTGTATCCCGTGAAGAGCTCATCTCCTCCCTGTCCGTCAAGCAGGACTTTAACTTTATTTTCAGAGGCAAGCTGCATCACTCTGAATTGTGAGTAAATAGTTGTCGATCCGAACGGAACATCCTGAACATATACAAGTTTTTCCAGATCACTGAGAAGATCCGCTGATGCAGGATAAGTCTTAAACCATTCGCTTGCAGTAGTATCCGCAACCATGGCAGCCCAACCGCTTTCATCAATTTTAGTATCTGGATAACAGGAAGTAAATACTTTCTGAATATCACCGACCTGTGAAATTTTATTTTTCTTGAGGAGTTCGTCAATGACACATACGATCGAGGAACTGTCAACTCCGCCGCTCAGGCATGATCCTACTTTCACATCGGAACGGAGCCGGAGATTAACAGCGTCAAAAATTCTTTCGCGGATATCTGCAATATATTTCCCTGATTTTGCTCCGTCAAATTTTTCCCAGCTATCATTATAAGTTAGACTGTAATATCTTTCTTTGAAAAATTTAAAATTGTTCAGGTCGAGCGTAAAATAATTTGATGGTTCGAGTTCGACAATATTTTTAAAAAGAGTAGATACGTTATCGGATAATCTGCCGTTCGTTAAATAATCAAACGCAGCTTCATCATTGATCTCTCTTCTTATCTGAGGAGCTTTGATAAGTCCTTTTATTTCGGAGGAGAATATAAAATTATTGTTGTCAAGATAGTAATAAAACGGTTTAACGCCGAATCTGTCACGCGATCCGAACAGAGTATTTGAAACAGTATCAAGAATTACAAAAGACCACATGCCGTTAAGCATTTCGAGACACTTTTCCCTGTATTCAACGTAAAGGTAAAGCAATACTTCCGTATCGGTAGTGGAAATGAATTCATATCCTTTTTCAATCAGTATCTTACGCAGTTCAATGTAGTTGTAAATTTCTCCGTTGAGAATAAGAAAAAATCTTCCTGACGGATCCCTGAACGGCTGATGTCCGAGTTCTGATACGTCAATAATTGAAAGTCGTCTGTGACCTAGAAAAACATTGTAACTGTTCTGAGAGAGTTTTTCATTGTCCGAGAAATTTCTCCTGAGCTCAAGCAGATCCCGCGATTCTGAATTGTAGATCAGAAACCCTTCGTCATCCGGTCCTCTGTGAGCAATTGTGTCATTCATGCTTTTGACAGTATTAAAGTCGCCTTTGCCTGAAAAAGAAACCATTCCGCAGATTCCGCACATATATTATTTTTCCGTTAGATTTTTTACAATGTCCGTAAGTATTTTCCTGTTTGTTTCAGCGGATAATTCAAATGCATACTTATCGGAATTAAGTTTATAATTATAGATCTGTTCTTTGCTTAATTTATTTATTTCCGCTGCAATTTGCGACGGATTAAAAGAGTCTGTGGAAATACCGAGTTCATATCTGTTAATGTAATCAGACATTTCCTCTGAAGGACCGGTTATCACAGCAAGTCTCGACTGAATGAACTCAAAAAATTTATTCGGCAGAGCGTATTTGTAATTCAGATTTGTCGGCGGCAGTATGAAAATCCCAATGTCATAGGAGTTGCAGAACCTGACGATGTTCCTGTACTTTACAGGATCGATCATATTTACGTTTGTGGATTCTGCTGCAAGATCTTTTAGGTATGAGAAATAATCCGGCTCATTCGGAATAAGCATCAGATCAAGTGTGAATCTCTCATCAAGCAGTTCGGCTGTCTCAATCATCAGTTCAATTTTTCTCGATCTGATTGCAGCTCCGTGATGAATGATCCTGATCTTTTCGCCGACTCCGCCCGGAGTGAGCTTTTCGAATTCCGATGCATTGGTAATAACTGCAGGGTTTACCGAATACTGCTTTCTGTATTCATCTGCAATGCTCCGGCAGACTGTTGTAACTGCATTTAGTTCGGGAAAATATTTCCTGCATTCGTAGATCACATAATTTTTATGAATATACCGGAAGTAAAATCTGTCGTCAAATTCCGACTGAGTAAACTCATGCAGATCCGCCATGACTTTTTTTGATCTGAAAAAGCGGAATGCGGCAGGGACTGTATCCATATCATTTGCAATTATAAGATCGAATAGCGGCTTTTCCATTTCGCTGTCAATACTGAGTTTGTAATTAAGGAAAAATTTTTCTGCTGCGGAAAATAATCTCATCAGTTTCAGAGTACCGATGACAATCTTGGAAAACACGGAATTCTTTTTCAGACCGGCTTTGATAAATTTATCATTGCCGATCACTGAGTTTGTCAGTCCGCAGCAGTAAATATCGTAAGGGTCTTTAAGAAAACTTATCTGACGCAGAATTCTTGGATCGCTGTCCTGATCAGTAAGCGATATTATAAGTATTTTTTTCCTTTCAGCGGGGTTGATCAAAAAGTAATCCGGTTTTTAAAGTTTATACCATTGCCTTCCCAAACAGAGGTTTGGGAAGAAGTGAAAAAATCGTCTTTGAAAGTTGTTCATCAATATATTTTTAATACCTCTTTATATAAAGTTACTATTTTATCGGTTACAGCTCTGCGTGAATAATTTTCAATTACAAAGTTTCTGATTTTCTGTTTTGAATATCCTGAAATGTTTTCCGAAACATATTTCAGTGCTTCCGCAATTTTTCCGGGATCTCCTACCGGGATCAGTACACCGTTAAAATCTTTTACAAAATCAGCAGGACCTCCGCAGTCCGTTGCTATTACGGGAATACCGCATGACATTGCTTCAATATAAACTATTCCGAATGATTCAAGCCGGCTTGGAAGAATGAATGCATCATTTTGCCTGAACATTTCCGGCAATCTTCTTCGGTCAGGATCTTTTACAAACTGTACCTTTCCTTTCAGAGAGTTTTCCTTTATGAAATTCTCAATGTAATTTTCAGGATATCCTGTGCCTGAGATTGTGATCTCAAAGTTAACGGAATTTTCTGCAGCGATCAGAATTCCTTCCAATAGTTCTTTAATTCCTTTTCTGTCGGAAAATGAGCACAAAGTCAGAAATTTTACTTTGCTTCCGCTGAATTCCCTTTCTGACGGAATAAAGAATTCCTCATTTACGAGATTTGGTATTACGACCGGAGCATTGATGCCGAAAGACCGGACATCTTTAGATAAAGCACTGCTTACTGTAATTATTCTGTCGGCATTATTTAAAGGATCTGAAATTTTGTCTGAAATTTTATTCTTATTTAAATACATTTCAAACGGAAAAGGGCACATATGCTCGGTTATAACGTAAGGAATCCCGGTTTCTTTTTTCAGGCTCATTGCAGAATATCCGCCGGGAAAAGAAACATGCGCGTGAATCAGGTCAACATTCCCGAATTTTTCCTCAGCTCTTTTCAGATTAAAAGCATGCGCCTTTATGATGTTGTTGACTTCGCCGCCGAGCTTAGCTGACCATGTCAGCGCCGGACAGTGCAACTCAGTCAGATTGTTTTTTAAATGGATCTCTTTTTTTTCTGAGGAAATGAAACTGCCGAGAGATCTCAGAGCTTTTCCCGGTTTTGAAAAGCTCATGTAATTATTGCCGCAGACGGAGACTGTAAAATTTATTCCGGGATGGAATTCAGCAAGAGCTTCCACCTGTTCCTTTATGAATATTCCGTCTGTCAGGTGTTTGCTGTCCGGATACCATGATGGGATTATAAAAATATTCATAACGGATAATTAATTCAGATCCCTGTGATCTTTATTTAAGGAAAACTCCATGTCTGCCTTTTTCGCCGCTCTTATCATTATAAAATTATAAGTCAGGATCTGTATGATCTCAAAGAATATGTAAAGAATAATTCCATAGAGAAAATTTCCCAGATAATAACCCGCAACAAGAGAAAGCGGTCTGTATATAAATGCAAATATATTCAGCACCATGGCCTCTTTCTGCTTTTTAAGAATAATCATTGCGCTGCTTGTAGGCGAACTTACAAATGTAAACAAAGTCAGAAGACTGAGATATTTTGCAATTGTTCCAGCTTCAGTCCATTTCACTCCGAAAACTATCCTGAAAATATCCTCGCCGAAAAAGAAAATTATCATCGAGGGGATTATGCTCATCAGAAAAAGAACTTTCCATGACTTAAATATCAGATCAGTGATTTTCTCATTGCTGTAATATGCTTCGGAAATTTTCTGATAAAACACCTGACCGACCGATGCTCCGAGAACAATTCCGGGAACAGACAAAATTCTGATTGCAAAAGAGTAGGATCCTGTAACAGTTTCAGAAAACAGATTGCTTAAAATGAATATTACCGAATTGACCGAGAGAGTATCAAAAAAAGCACCGGGCAGATTAAAGTAAGGAAACTCCCTGTATTTATGTGAAGTTTCTTTCAGACCGGGAAGCTGCGGTATTAAATTTTTAAAATTGAAAACTTTTACACCGGATTTTTTATACAGAAATATTGCGGGAAGCAACTGAGAAACTGCAGAGCTGACTATCAGTCCGAATGAATTTAACTTAAGCAGACCAAGGAGCAGGGAAGAAGAGGAATTCACGGAAGACTGGTATATCCGTGATCCGGAAATTATTTTGTATTCCTTTTTTCTGTTGAACCAGTAAGTCAGCGCCTGAACCGAGCCGGTCAGAAAAAGTACCGGAGCAACAAGCAGGAGCCAGTTTTCTATCTTTGTATTTCCAAGTATTACAGCGATAAATCCTTTAAAGAATAAAATTAAGATAAATACAATAAGCGATAAAAGGGAAATGATAAAAATACAGAGCTTGAGAATTGATACTGCCTCTTCATCTGTTTTTGGGATCACGATCGCAAGTTCGTATCTAAGACAGCATACAACGGTTAAAACGCTTATTATCGAAGTAAAGACTGCAAACAGACCGTAATCTTCCGGAGTATATAGTCTTGACAATACTGGTGAAAGGAGAAATGAGATTATCTGGACAACAATAGTTCCCGATGCCAGAATAGAAACATTCTTGGAAAACTGTCTCTGTCTGATTTCATTAATTATTCCCATTTTTAAACAGGATAATTAAAAATGAAAAATTTATTTACCTGAACCGTAAAGATATTGTTTTCGATTTAATTGCAAAAAAGGAGCCGGATTATGTTTGAAAAAACTTGCCGCAATATAAGAGATAAAACTCTATATTTTTGTGTTATGCAGATTTGCATTATAGAACATCATCTGGATCTGATATCTGAGGTTATCAATATCCCTCTGATAATTCTGCTGTTTAAGCCCGCTGACATTTCTGAACTGGTATTTTCTGAGCGCAAGGGTCGTAGCGGTCTTTACATAATTTTTCTGATCTACACCAGCCGGACACCAGCCGTATTTAAATCTCCGCATTACATAGGGAAGATGATTTAAATGTTCAGGAGGAATGTATCCCAGACTCACTTCATCCTGAAGTTCCTTTAAAATAGTTTTTCCTTCAAAATAAACTGATATCTGAAATATTGAAAATGTAACAAAGAGATAAAGTATCAGAAAAAGAAAACCAAAAATAGTGGTTTCCTCAAAGCTGACGGAAAGATTCCAGCTGAAGTGAAGGAATACCGCAAGAATAAAACCTGTCGGTATAAGTATAAATTTTAATATGAGCGGTTTAAATTTGGCATATCCTAGAAATGCTCCGAATGTTGCTGTTGCAAGGCAGTGCATTACTGCTGAAAAGAGAGTTCTGACAATTACCAGTATCAGCCAGGCAGAAGGGGTTGTACCATACGAAAGGAAATACATAAAATTTTCCGTCATACCGAATCCGAGACCGATTGCTCCGCCAAGTACGGCGCCGTCAACACCGCCGTCGAATCTTTTGCTGAATGAAATGATCACAAGGAAAATGCCTTTAGTGGCTTCTTCAACAAGAGGAGCGGTAATAACAGCTCCTGAAAGACTCATTAGTTCACTGGTATTGTCATCAGCGACAGCTCTTATGACTTCGTTAAGCGGTATCTGAAAGATGAGACTTCCTATAATTCCAAGAAACACGGCTCCTGTCGCTCCCCAGAAAAAATTGAGCAGCACAAACCAGAAGGGTTCTCTTTCATACCTGTCCAGGTACCAGATAATTAAAAGGTAAGCGAACATAGGTACTACTGCAGCGACCAGCGAAGCGAATGCCAGGAATAACCCCATTAAAAAAAATATATCTTAGTTTGCAATAATAAAAATATAATGTAAAAGTACATTTTAAAATCCGGGTTCACCCAAGCATAAGAAGAAGTTCGTTTTTTTCAACCGAGCTCATTTCCTCAACACATACTTTTTTAATAACGGAATCCTTTTTCGCTTTGATCTCGTTTTCCATCTTCATTGCTTCAAGTACAAGAAGGACATCGCCTTTCTTTACTTCCTGACCTTCCTTTACATTCAGTTTTTTTATTATGCCGGGCATCGGGGAGACAATATCATTCCTGACATTATCCCCGGATTTGTTTCCGGATAATTTTTCTTTCAGAATATCGAGTTCACTTTTGCAGATTACCCTGCTGATTATTGAATCTATACTGACTTCAGTAAAATTCTCGTCCGGATTATCAACTGCCGAGATGTAATAATTCTTATTGTTGATTCTCAGGATCATTACATTCGGGCTGAGCCACTTGCAGTCATATTCAAATTCTTTTCCGTCAATAGAAACCTTGCTTTCGGAAATCAAAGTAAGTTCATTTTTATCTTTGGAATCCGCATAACTTATACTGTATTTATTCATCTGTACGACTCCTGTCTCTGTTTGACCCAGCTTCCGGCTTTACCGTTCAGCTGGAATTTTATTTTTCCGTTCATGGAACTCTTTTTTTCCTTGAGAAGAACAGATGCAAGACAGACTGCTGCATTGAGATCCGAATCGCTGCTCTTTATTTTGTTATCTCTTTTCTGAAATACTTTTTCGATAAACTGGGTGTGATAGTTTCCGTCAATAAATTCCCCGCATTCGAGAAGACTTAAAAGAAATCCGATGTTGGTTTTTATGCCGACTATCTTGTATTCTTTAAGAGCTCTTTTCATTTTATCAATTGCAATTTCCCTGTCTGCTCCGAATGAAATAAGTTTCGAAACCATGGGATCATAATAAATGGAGATCTCATCATCCTGTTCGATGCCCGTATCTTCTCTCATGCCGCTTCCGAGAAATTTTTTCAGATAGGTTATCTTACCGGTGGAAGGCATAAAATTATCATCCGAATCTTCAGCGCAGATCCTGCATTCAATTGTATGACCGCTGAATTTAATGTCTTCCTGAGAGCGGGAAAGTTTTTCTCCGCTTGCAATTTTAAGCTGCTCTCTCACGAGATCCAGTCCTGTTCTGATCTCTGTGATCGGATGTTCCACCTGAAGTCTTGTATTGACTTCAAGGAAGTAGAATTTTTTGTTTTCATCAACAATGAACTCAACTGTTCCTGCATTTGAATATCCCGCGGCTTTAACAATGCGCTTAGCGCACTCACCCATTTCATTCCTGAGGTTTTCATCCATTATCACCGAAGGAGTCTCTTCGATGATTTTCTGATGCCTTCTCTGCATGGAACATTCTCTTTCGCCGAGATGTATCACATTCCCGTGTTCATCGGCAAGAATCTGAAATTCAATATGCCTCGGGTTCACAATATATTTTTCAATAAAGACGCTGTCATCTCCGAATGAAGATTTTGCTTCGCTCTGTGCCATTCTGAGAGAGCTTTCAATATCTGCTTCTTCATTTACGACGCGCATACCTTTTCCGCCGCCGCCTGCAGAAGCTTTTATCAGAACGGGATAACCTATATCCGCTGCAATGGATTTAATTTTATTCATATCCTGAAGCGGCTTGTCCGTTCCCGGTACGACAGGAACATTGTTTTTCAATGCAAGACCTTTTGCGTCGGTTTTACTTCCGAGTATATCAATTGCCTTATATCCCGGTCCGATGAATTTTATTCCGTTATCTTCACACATTTTAGCAAAGAAACCTCTTTCAGAAAGAAAACCGTAACCGGGATGAATTGCCTCTGCGCCGGTTTTTTTAGCTATGTCTATTATTTTGTCTGCGAGCAGGTAACTTTTTGATGAGGGAGATTCTCCGAGATGAAACGCTTCATCCGCAAGCTTGGTAAAAAGAGAATATCTGTCAAAATCCGAATATACCGCAACTGTTTTAATTCCCATTTCCTTTGCCGTAGAAATAATACGTACGGCAATTTCGCCTCTGTTGGCGATCAATATTTTCTTAAACAATTTTTTTAAAGTTTATTATTAGATCATACAAATTTAGTAATTGTGAACTGATATAAAAAGGAAGTAAACTTTATAAAATACGGCAGTGCTGTCCAAAACATTTTCAAATAAATAAAAAAACTTTAATAATGAACTCTAATTTATGTTTTAATTTACACAATTTTTTTAACCCACCTGTGATAAATTGCCGAAAAGAAATTCAGAGTATTGGCGAACAGCAAAAATTTCCTGTTTGAGCCAACCGCCAGTGCTTTTATGACGTTTGGTGAG
>JAFDZR010000034.1:8656-53708 GCA_018266875.1 Bacteroidota bacterium | reverse complement strand
TTTATTTGAAAATGTTTTGGACAGCAATGCTTTAATATATAATTCAGAATTCGAAATTGACTTATCAAAAAAAAATGAATTTAATATATTTACTAAAAAACAATAATGGCCGTAAACTTTAATAAACTGACTATCAAGTCACAGGAAGCTGTCCAGACTGCGCAGGATATCGCTTCAAATTATTCAAATCAACTGCTTGAACCGGAGCATTTACTTGCTGCACTTATACAGGATCCGGAAGGTATTGTAACATCCACATTCCAGAAGCTCGGAGCAAACAAGGATTTTCTTAAGATCAAAGTTGGGGAGCTCCTTGAAAAACTCCCGAAAGTTACCGGAGCGGCTGCGGGACTTTCCATTTCACCCGAACTTAATGAAGTATTTGAAAATGCATTTAAGGAAGCTTCAGCTCTGAAAGATGATTATGTCTCAACGGAGCATTTACTGCTAGGTCTTTCAGATCAGAAAAAATCTTCAGTTTCCGACCTTTTAAAATCCCAGGGAATAACAAAAAATAACATTCTTAAAGCTCTGAAAGAAGTAAGAGGTTCAAACAGAGTATCAGGTCAGAATCCGGAAGATACATACGAAGCGCTGAAAAAATACGGAAGAAATCTGAATGAACTCGCAACAAAAGGAAAGCTGGATCCAGTGATCGGCAGGGATGATGAGATAAGAAGAGTTCTGCAGGTCCTTTCAAGACGCACAAAAAATAATCCTGTTCTGATTGGTGAACCCGGAGTTGGGAAGACTGCAATTGCAGAAGGCTTAGCTCACAGGATCATTCAGGGTGATGTTCCGGAAAATCTTAAAACAAAACAGATAGTGGCTCTTGATATGGGGACACTGGTCGCAGGAGCGCAGTACAGGGGACAGTTTGAGGAGAGACTTAAAGCTGTTTTAAAGGAAGTTCAGGAATCCAACGGAGAGATAATACTTTTCATTGATGAGCTCCACACTGTAGTCGGCGCGGGAGCTGCGCAGGGCTCAGTGGATGCCTCCAATATGCTTAAACCTGCTCTTGCAAGAGGGGAACTCCGAACTATCGGCGCTACAACTCTCGATGAATACAGAAAATATATTGAGAAAGATCCGGCTCTGGAAAGAAGATTTCAGCCTGTATTTGTCGGTGAACCGGATATCGAAGACACAATTTCCATTCTCAGGGGACTCAAGGAAAAATATGAAGTTCATCACGGAGTAAGGATCACTGACGGAGCGATAGTAGCTGCAGCTCAGTTATCTGACAGATATATTTCTGACAGATTCCTTCCCGATAAAGCGATTGATCTTGTTGATGAAGCCGCTTCAAAGCTCAGGATCGAGATAGATTCAATGCCGGAAGAACTGGACAATCTGGAAAGAAAGATCAAACAGCTGGAAATTGAAAAAGAAGCGCTGAAACGAGAAGTATAATTACAGAATTTATCCTGATAGTTACATTGATCATTCAGGAACTATAAATATTAAGTTAAGTATAAACTGCTGACAATGTTAAAAGCCGCTTTGAAAATATTTTAATTATTACTTACCCTATAACATGAAAATAAAATCTTTAATATTGATATTCCTGTCTGTGCTTATGTTTAGCAGCATACGGAATGACTGTAAAGCTCAGAACACAGGAGCTGATCTCAATGGCAGCACTTTCAGAGGCAAGGCGGTTGAGGAAACTCCTCCGGATGTTGACAGAATGCCAGTTACAATGAATGAACTGATCATTTTCAGTAACGGAAAGGTGACTGGCGAACTGATGAAAAAATATTCTGTCAATGATTGTTCTTATACTTCTTTTGTTGATGAAAGAAGAATGATCGCTGTAAAAGTAGTAAGATTCAACGCTGAGTGTGAAGGCGTTTATGAAGGGAAAAAAGTAACTTTAAATATTACAGGTGATATATACGCCGATCTGAGAATGTCAGCGGAAGTATCAGTAAAGATAATTGACAATCCTGAAATATTATTTCATATTACAGCTGAAGCTGAATAGAAGATCATTTCAATTTATTCAAGGGGTAATCACATATATATAATTCTGGGAGTTGTTTTCAATAATTATCAGATCAGAAGCATCAACAATCCTGTCTCCGTTCAGATCAGTATCATATTCTCCAATCATAAAATTTTCAGCATCATGTTCAACAAGCTGTATATCAGGGAGATCAATTAATCCGTCCCTGTTTACATCTCCTGAATATAAACCGTAACAAACCGGTGACTGATCAATGAGCTTAATATTATTCCCGTATGCTTTTGACTGTATATTTGTAAAATCATAACTCATCCCGCTTAAACCGTTGTAGACAACATAAGTGCTGCTCCAGACAGTAATGGAATTTTTATGTACGGCCTCAATATAATAATTCCCTGAAACTGAATTAGCAAAATTATACAAACCAATACTTGTAAGTGAATCAATTACTGAATATGAAGAATCAATTCTGCTGTAAGGCATCTGAGTTGATCTTAAAAATATTTTCAATGAATCTTTTCTGTTAAGCTTGTTTGAAGCAGAATTGTAAATACCTTCAGGAATAATTTTTATTGAAACGTCAGGGATTTTCTGATAAGAAGAATACCATGCCTGATATTTCCCGGATGAATTTTCAAACCAGAGCGTATGAAGCTTGTTCCCGGCGCAGGCTAAACCAAAATAAGAACCGATATAAGGTGCATTCGCGAATAATCTTTCTGAAGATGATAGCTGAGTATATTTGAATTTATGATCTGAAATCTTGATATCCTGAAACGTCAGTCCACCGTCTTCCGATCTTGATAAATAAATTTCCGTTGAATCATCTGTTTGTGTATTTCTGTTGTCGCAATACATAATGTTAACTGCGCCGTTATTGTCTACAGCGATATTAGGAAAAAACTGATGGCGGGTAATTCCGTTTGTACTTTGATTGACCAGTATCGCCGCAGACCATGTGGATCCGCTGTTAGAAGATGAATATATTACTATATCATAATCATCCTCAGCAGGGGAGGAAGCACCAAGTCCTTGATTGCAGACAATATAGAGTTTGCCGTTATTGGGACCGCCGGATTTGTCAATTGCCAGAACCGGAATTCCGTTAAGCTTAACTAAATTCAGATTGAATCTGAAATCATTTGGAGATGGTACTACAGGAATAACCAGATCATTTGTGATCCAGGTTTCTCCGCCGTCAAGAGATTTTGCAAATCCTATATATTTAACCGAACTGTAAATATACGGCCATGTAACAAATATTTCGCCTGAATTACCTGTGACAATTGATGCGCCGATTCTTTTCGCATTCAGAGAA
Organism: Bacteroidota bacterium; assembly: GCA_018266875.1. GTDB lineage: Bacteria > Bacteroidota > Ignavibacteria > Tepidaquicellales > Tepidaquicellaceae > UBA2330. The sequence goes on along the minus strand of JAFDZR010000034.1, from coordinate 50,418 downwards.
GGAGAGACTCTTCTTGATACCGACCAGGTCTGACCGTTATTAGTAGTATAAGAAAGGTAAACTCCTCTTTTCTCACTGTATGCAATATAACTTCTTCCATAATAAGGACTAGTAGGAGCACCGTCCGTGGCAGACACTATCTTGTCAGCAGAATCAACTCCCGGAACATAATATGTTGCCGACCAGGATGACCCGTTATTTGTTGAATAACTGACGCCCACTCTGAAATCATTATGACCCTGTATCGGAGAAGGAGCTACGTAAGGAAGTATCAGCACTCCGTCTTTGTCGATCACTATTGTCGGATCACCGACAGTTGAAATTATTGCATTGGAAGATGTTCTGATCGAGTTTGTTCCCGTCCATGTATTTCCTCCGTTTGTTGAAATGTATGCTCCAGTGGTATAACCTCCGGGATAAATATCCGTGATGCAGGAGCCGGCAATTATCTGGGGGTTTAATGGATGAGTTGCAATGCTGGTTTCAACCTGGAGATTTATAGATGGAAAAATTCTGAAGTTGGGAGTGACTGAAAAAATCTCACCAGCAGAGACTGTAATTAATATAAAAAATCCCCAAAATTTTGATTTCATGAGTTTTATTTAACAATTTATAAATAATTATTAAAATTAAAACTTCTCCAAAAATACCTTTGGGGTAATATCCTTTTCGAATTTAGTAATTATCAGAATTACTCGGACAAATCAAATTGGGGAAATAAATCGGATGATTTATTTTGATCAACTGCAAGTTATAGAAATTTAATAATAAAAGAAAGAAATTTAATTCAGTTTAAAAAAATTTTTTTTTATCAGAATTACGGGAGATAAATATTGTAAAGTTAATAAATTGTTATCCGAAGATTTATAAATGAAAAAAAATATCTGCTGATTCCTGAAGTATTGTGCAGGTATAGAAAAAAACCGGTAATCAGGATTAGGAAAAAAATAAAGGGAATAATGAGATTATTAAAACAGTGAATCCTGTGAACGGGTCATACTTATGTCTGTATTACACCGGGATTGAATTTTTTAATTTCAGGATTGTTGTTAGCGAGTTCTATGCAGTATGATACTATCTTTCTAGTGTCTTTTGGATCAATAATCTCGTCAACCCACAATCTGGAAGCCGCATACAGTACATTTGTCTGTTCATCATACCTGTTGTGAATTTCTTCAAGGAAAACTTTTTTCTGATCTTCGGTAAGTTCTTTTCCCTGTTTTTTCAGCTGACCTACTTTAATATCAAGAAGAACGTTACTCGCCTGTGAGCCGCCCATCACTGCGATCTGAGCATTGGGATAAGCAAAAATAAATCTCGGATCATACGCTTTTCCGCACATTGCATAATTTCCCGCGCCATAACTGTTTCCGGTAATTATTGTTATCTTCGGCACTACAGAATTTGCAACGGCATTAACCATCTTTGCACCGTCCTTTATGATTCCTCCGTGTTCTGATCTTGAACCAACCATGAAACCAGTAACATCCTGAAGAAATAAGATCGGTATTTTTCTCTGATTACAGTTCATGATAAACCTTGCGCCTTTGTCAGCACTGTCGGAATAAATAACGCCACCGAACTGCATTTCACCTGATTTGCTTTTTACAATACTTCTCTGATTTGCTACAATTCCCACTGCCCAGCCGTCAATTCTTGCATAACCGGTTATGATTGTCTTTCCGTAGTTAGGCTTATATTCGTCAAAGTCACCGTCATCTATTATTCTGCCGATAAGTTCATATGTGTCGTATGGTTTTGATGTGTCTTCAGGAAGCACTCCGTATATTTCTTTTTCATTGTGGCTTGGCTTTCTGGATTCAATTCTGTCAAATCCTGCCAGCTGATTATGACCGAGTTTGCTTATGAGTTCTCTTAATTTTGCAATGCACTCCTTATCATCCTTCATTTTTTCATCTGTAATTCCGGAGATCTCTGTTGTTACCGTTGCGCCGCCGAGTGATTCATTATCAATCTTTTCTCCTATTGCGGCTTTTACAAGATGTGATCCCGCAAGGAAAATGCTTCCTGTACCTTCAACAATAAGAGCTTCATCGCTCATTATCGGAAGATAAGCTCCGCCGGCTACACATGGTCCCATTATGGCGGCGATCTGTGGAATACCCATTGAACTCATCACCGCATTGTTTCTGAATATTCTTCCGAAATGTTCCTTGTCAGGAAATATTTCATCCTGCATGGGAAGAAAAACTCCGGCCGAGTCCACCAGATAAATGATCGGAAGTCTGTTTTCCATAGAGATCTCCTGAGCACGCAGATTCTTTTTGCATGTGATAGGGAACCATGCACCAGCCTTGACTGTGGCGTCATTAGCCACAATTACACAGTTGCGTCCGTGAATTTTGCCGATACCGAATATTGTCCCTGAAGAGGGAGCCCCTCCGTATTCCTCGTACATTCCATAACCTGCAAAAAGACCAAGCTCCATAAAATATGAATCCTTGTCGATCAAAAGATCGATTCTTTCCCTGCAGTGCAGTTTGTTTCTTGTATGAAGTTTCTCGATTGCATTTTTTCCGCCACCCAGAAATATTTTTTCCTGCAAAGATCTGTTTTTTCTTATGATCTCTTTGTAAAAATCCTCACGCTTATGAAATGTCTGATCTTTTTTTACTTTTGAATGTAATTTTGGCATTGGAAATATTTATCTGGATTGTATTTGAAAGGATAAACTAAAATAAGCAGATCCTGAATATTAAAAAATAAAGGGCTGATTGAAAAATAAATTAAGCTATTATTTTCCTGTTTCCGCTGAGATAAACAGGTTCTTTTTTTTCAGTTATTACTTCACGTGTTATTATGCAGTTCGAAACATTTTCCTTCGAAGGGATCTTGTACATTATGTCAAGCATTATATTCTCAAGTATTGATCTCAAAGCTCTTGCGCCTGTCTTTCTTTTGATTGCAAGATCGACAACTGAATCAAGAGCGTCCTCCGTAAATTCAAGATCAACGCCTTCCATTCTGAAAAGCTTCTGATACTGTTTGGTAATTGCGTTCTTCGGCTCGGTTAAAATTGAAAGCATAGTTTTTTTATCAAGAGAATCCAGTGTTGATATTACCGGAAGTCTTCCTATCAGCTCAGGGATCAATCCGTAATGAATGAGATCATCAGGTTCAACCTGTGCGATCAGAAGGTCCTGGTCAATTTTATTCTTGGAATAAATATCAGATCCGAATCCCATTGAACTCTTTGCAACTCTCTTTTCAACAATTTTATCAAGACCGTCAAATGCGCCTCCGCAGATAAAAAGTATATTCTTTGTGCTGATATTTATCAGCGCCTGTTCAGGATGTTTTCTTCCGCCTTTTGGTGGAACACCTGCAACAGTTCCTTCAAGAAGTTTCAGCAGCGCCTGCTGAACTCCTTCGCCGGATACGTCTCTTGTAATAGATGTGCTGTCGCTTTTTCTGGAGATCTTGTCAATCTCATCAAGATAGATAATTCCTCTCTCTGCTTTTGAGAGATCGAAGTTTGCATTCTGAAGAAGGTGAACGAGTATAGATTCAACATCATCTCCTACATATCCTGCTTCGGTAAGAGTGGTTGCGTCTGCAATTGCAAACGGAACATCCAGAAGTCTTGCAAGAGACTGGGCAAGGAAAGTTTTTCCCGTTCCTGTCGGACCGATAAGAAGTATATTGCTCTTTTCGATTTCCACATCATCAATATAATTGAAATCAATTGAGTCAATTCTTTTATAATGATTGTATACGGCTACTGCCAGGGATTTTTTTGCTCTGTCCTGTCCAATTACATATTCGTCCAGGAATTTCTTGATCGCCTGTGGAGTAAGTTCCGAACGGACTTTATTGATTGATTTGGCAGTATTGGAGAGAGTGTTTTTCTTGATTATCTGCATCGCATTACCGACACAGATCTCGCATATAAAAACTTCTTTTCCGTTATGATCGGAAGGACCTTTGATCATGTTTGTTACCTTGTCCGCGTTTCTTCCGCAAAAGGAACATCTTGCAATAGTATTCTTTGATCCTGATTTTGTATTCATATTTTCTGAATAATGTTTGAATAAATATGCAATAACTGTGCGTGATGAGGGAGTCGAACCCCCACGGGTTGCCCCGCTAGATCCTAAGTCTAGTGCGTCTGCCAGTTCCGCCAATCACGCGATAAAAGACAGTTACAAAAATAATTAATAATATTCTGAATTACAATTGATTATTGATTTTTGGTAAAGTATAACTTTAAGTGAATGCTGAGGAGAATGAAATTAAAAAAGCCGGACTTTGATATCCGGCTTATTGTTAAGTATTGTTATTTTATAAGAACCATTGACTTTGTTTCTGAAAAATCACCTGCGGTAAGTCTGTAGAAATATACACCGCTTGTAAGTCCGTACTGAAGTGAATTAAATGAAACCGAATACTGTCCCGGACTGAATCTTTGGTTGTTTACTGCTTTTGTAATTTCTTTTCCTGAAGCATTAAATATAACGAGTGAAACATTTGAAGTAACTGAAAGACTGAAATTGATCTTTGTTTCAGGATTAAAGGGATTAGGATAATTCTGCGAGAGCATAAAATCAGAAGGTATACTGCTGCTCTGAGAAGCAATTGATGTTGTACCTACATTTATCAGAAAATTTGCAGCGTAATTCCACTGATCATTTTCAGATGTAGTGTCCCCGTTGACCGAATTTCCGTTTGCAAATATAGTATCAATTACGTTAGGTGTATTTGGCGCTATGTACCTGAAGATAAAAGTTGCAGTATCTCCCGAAAAGCTTCTGGGCATTTTATGAGTCAGTTCAAATCCGGCGCCGGTGAAGGGCTCGTCTCTTCTTAAACCTGTATCAAGCGGGGAAGTTATAACATTTCCGAGACTAGTTGCAATGTCGCAGCCTGCTTTTACGGCAGGACCTCCGGATATTTTCAGATAAAATGTTGCTGTATCACCTGCATTCACATTTGATGGACCTATTATATTTACATTCACTATAGGGTTGGGTTCAAACTGATGGCAAACGCATCCGACCATTTCCCCGTTCTTTTTGGTGAAGCCTACTATTCCGTCCTCGAATGCGATCAAATTCTGATAAACTGTTATTATGAAAGTACCGAATAATATTACAGATAAAGCTTTAAAAATTTTCATTTTGAGATTTTTTTTGTTTAAAAAAATTACAGTTATTTATGTGTAATTTCAATTTATAAATATAAGTTCATTCTTTCCTTTTTTAATCTGCTGTAATTTTTTTGTATGATCATTATTCCCGGAATATGTTATTTCTTTTAAATGTAAAATAATTTTTCATATTAAAATTGATAATTGTAAAAATCAAATTAATTGAGTAATATTTCATTAACTAAAAGAAAAAATATCATGACTAAAATTTTAATGTTTATTCTGCTTATTTCCGTTCAGGCTTACTCACAGCCTGATATTTCCGGAAAATTCAATTTTTATTCAAATGAGAACGGTTCTTATAAAGTTAAAACAATTTTGATCCCGCAGATCAATCCTGATATTTCGGGGATTAAAAACGAATCCCTTGACAATAATTACAATGTAGGCAGTGTTCAGAACAATACAAATGTAAGATGGTCATTTACTGATCCTGCATCTATCGGCAACAACTGTGATATCAGCGGGAACGGTAAATACAATGTTACCGATTGGAACCTTAACAATAATAGAATTTCACTTTACGGAAATTCTAATTCAGTTCCTCTGTGGGAATTCCCGTCAGATCCGAATTCATACATTAATTATACATCAATATCCGATACGGGAGGTGTAATTGCCGTTGGCAGTTATCATAATATTTATCTGTTCAGAAATAATTCCGGCGTGCCTTTTTTTAATTTTGATCTGACGCAGCTGGAGGATACAGGAATAGCATCAGCACTGGACATTACTTCTGACGGTAGTTTTCTTGTAAGCAGCGTTTCAAGAAATGATTCAAGTACAATATTCGGCTTTAATGCAAATTCGTCAACTCCTGTTTGGAAGGTGAGACTCAGACCAACTCAGACCACGGGCGGAGGGTCTGTTCAGGGCTTGAAGCTTTCCGGTAATGATTCTTTGTTTATCGTGAATACATATTCGGAATTTTATGTGATGAATACATACACCGGACAAATTATATACAACGGTCTCATTAATCCGGGATTACCTTCAAACGGAACGCAGTCGGCACAGGGCATAAGCGGTGACGGAAGTGTCATTGCAACAATTAATTATTCCGGAAATCTCAGATGTTATCAGAGAAGCGGTAGCACTTATACTTTTCTATGGCAGCATGAAGAACCGCCGGGTCAGTTTTATAACTGGATGACATGCGTTGATATTACATATGACGGAAATTACATTGCAGCCGGGACTTTGAATTTTATTTCTTCCAGTTCATTTGACGGAAAAATTAAACTAATAAAAAGATCAGGAATTGGAATTCCTGACTGGACTTTTACAGGTGCTGGAGATGAGATTACGGCATTGTCTTTTTCAAGATCAGGAAATATACTAAGCGCATCTTCATGGGGCGACCTCAACGGAGCATCAGAGGATCTCTACATATTCAAATCATTTCTGGGAAATATTCCTGTGTTTAAATTGAACACCGCAGGTTCTTTGTTTGACTGCAGGACTTCCGCTGACGGCAGAACGGTAACGGCATGTGGTAAAGCAGTTCATGCCAGACAATTCGGTAACGGCGGTATCCTTTATAATATTGACGTTGATACAAGCGATACACCGACAGGGATTTTTAATTCATCCGCTTCCATTGCAGATGAATTCAGACTTTATCAGAATTTTCCTAATCCTTTTAACCCGGTAACAAATATCAGTTTTGAAATCAGATCTGCGGAATTTACTGAACTGAAGATATTTGATCTTCTTGGAAATGAAGTTAAATCTCTGCTGAAAAAATATCTGCAGCCGGGAACATACACAGAAAAATTTGATGCCTCTGGAATTCCAAGCGGTATATATTTCTACAGACTCACTGCAGGTAATTTTTCAGAAACTAAAAAGCTAACCTTAATAAAATGAGAAAAATATTTTCATGAGAGCAGATGAATAAAGTTCTTGCCATAGTCGGTCCTACGGCATCAGGCAAAACTAAATTGGCGGTTGATATAGCAGAAAAATATAACGGTGAAGTCATATCGGCTGATTCGCGGCAGGTATATAAAAATATTCCTGTTGCCACTGCGCAGCCGACTGAGGAAGATATTAAAAAAGTCAGACATCATTTCATTGGGGAGATCGAACTAACGGAGGAATTCAATGCGGGAGAATTCGGGATCAGAGGAAGAAAAGTAATTGAAGAAATTTTCTGCAGAGGCATGCTCCCAGTAATTTCTGGCGGAAGCGGTTTGTATATATCTTCTCTCATTGACGGATTATTTGAAAATAATTCAAAATCAAAAGAGCTGAGAGATGAACTTTACAAAGAATATGAAAATAAAGGAGAAAAGTATATTTATGAAAAACTCAGAAAAGCCGATAGGGAAACATTCGAAAAAATCCCTCCCGGAAAGATAAGAAGAGTAATCAGAGCGCTTGAAGTATTTCAGCTCACCGGAAAAAAAATGTCCGAACTCCAGAGTGAAAAATCCGATATTGGTTTCACAACAGTTCAGATAGGTCTTATGCATGAAAGAAAAAGTCTGTACGAAAGAATAAACAGAAGAACTGATCAGATGATAGAAAACGGGCTGCTTGAAGAAGTTAAAAGACTTTTTGATTCGGGAATGCATTACAAAAAAAATTACTCTTTAGATACAGTCGGAGTAAAAGAAGTCATGAAATTTCTGGAAGGCGAATATGATTTTGAAAAAATGAAAGAACTTATAAAACAAAATTCCAGACGATACGCCAAGAGACAGATGACATGGTTCAGAAGAGACAGCAGGATCAAATGGATAAACACTGAAGAATTGTCAGACGAAGAAATCGTTAAGGTGACAATGAAAATATTCAGAGAGACTTCCGGCGTATAAATCATTTCACTAAAATTAAAAAAATATATAAAAATTTTTATTGTAGGGAATATTAAAATTTTTTTTTATATATTATCTCCGTCTAATCACAAATTATTTTCCCCCAAAAAAATATTTTGATATTAATTAAATATCTTATTGAAGAATAGGATGTATTTTAAAATTAAAATTAAATTTTTTTGTACATGAAAAAAATATTACTTGTTCTTGCTTTTTTCATTACCATTGTCACCTCTGCTTACCCGCAGCTTGGAAACAATAACATGACGCTGCTTGCAAATATTGATAACCACACCGTACCATACTCAGCTCTGTGGGGATATAAAGACGCTAATGACGGCAGAGAATATGCCATCATAGGCACTTTTGACGGAACTTCCTTTGTTGACATAACTGATCCGGGCAATATACACGAAGTTGGTTTTGTCCCTTCTACCAGCCCCGGAAATTCCAATAATCTCTGGAGGGAGATGAAAACATATTCACATTATGCTTATATAGTTTCTGAAGTCGGTAACAGCGGTATTCAGATAGTTGATCTTCAGTATCTTCCTGATTCTGTTCATTATGTAAAGAAATTTCTTGCCGCCGGTCATTCATCAACTCATTCTATTTCCCAGGAAGGTCCCTATTTATATTTAAACGGAAGCAACGGCGGTTTCGGAAGCGGTGTTGTAGTTATGGATCTTGCAGATCCTGAGAATCCTGTTAAGAGAGGAAGCTATAATAATTATTACGTACATGACTGCAGGGTAAAGAACGATACAATCTATGCTGCAAATATTTATGACAGCAGGGTAAGTATTATAAAAGCAACAAATAAAAATTCTCTTTCACTGATAACTTCCTTTATTAATCTTCCAAATTCAGGTCCGCATAATACGGCAGTTACTTCTGACAGTAAGTACATTCTCGTAACCGATGAAATCGGAAATACTCCGAGACAACTGAAGATCTGGAACCGAGAAGATCTTGGTAATATAACTTTTGTAACCGGATGGCAGCCTACCGGAATTACAACTACAATTATTCATAATGTAGAGACTTACGGTAACTATGCTCTTATTGCTCACTATGAAGCGGGAATAAGACTTGTTGACATCACCAACAAATCAAATCCTGTTGAAGTAGCATGGTATGATACATACCCTTCAACAAATTCCCTTGATTATGAGGGATGCTGGGGAGTATATATGTTTCCTTCAGGAAAGATTATAGGATCAGACAGAAATACGGGACTTTATGTTCTTAAAACTACTTTCAATGTTAAAATGGCAATTGAAGGTTTCTACAACAGTGTTCTAAATACAATGATATCAGGAGATACGGTAAAAGCATATCTGCGTAACAGCAGTTCTCCTTATAATATAGCAGATTCATCAGCAGCCGTAATAGATGCTATTAGTTTAACTGCTAAATTCAATTTCTTTAACGCTGCTGCAGGCAATTATTATCTGATAGTATCTCACCGCAACAGTCTGGAAACCTGGAGCGGAAATCCTGTTGTCTATAATCCGATGGGTTTTAATACATATGATTTTACAGATTCTCAGTCAAAAGCTTATGGCAACAATATGAAATCAATTGACACATCACCGGTCCGATACGGAGTATTCAGCGGTGATGTCAATAAAGATCAGAGCATAGATCTGTCCGATCTTGGTATGATAGATAATGATGCATCAAATTTCTCGATAGGATATATTCCTTCTGATGTTAACGGAGACAATGTAGCGGATCTTTCCGATATTACAATTACGGAAAACAACGCTTTTAATTTTATTACGATAATCAGACCTTAATATAAAAATATTATAAAATAATTTTTTTATAAGAAAAATAATTTCGAAAAAAAAATCCTCCAGACATATGATTGAAATATTTATTTCTGAAGGTATAATCTCTCTGTTAAGATGATGTTATTATTCAAATACTTCACCCGCTGAATGAATACATCATACCCCAAACCCCAGAAATATTTTATTAATTAAAAAGGAGATTTTGTGGCACTTTTTTACAGATTTGCATTCATTTGCATTCTAATAATACATTGTTCTTCATCAGACAGCCGGGCTCAGATAAAACTGTCGGAAAATTTTGAAAGCGGAATATTTCCGCCGACGGGATGGACAGTTGTAAACAACTCGGATATCAACGGCGAATGGAAGTATAATAAAAGGAACACAAACAGCGGAAACGGCTGCGCTGTTTCAAATTATTCGCTTAACGGTTCCCGGAATTTACTCATATCAAAAAGATTTATCCCTGCGGCAGGTGATTCACTTGTCTTCTATTTCAAACAAACATTCTGGAATAATTACAACGATACCTTTAATGTACTTCTTTCAAATACTGATTCACTGCCGGGAAGTTTTACCTATCATTTATTCAATTTTAATGAAAATCAGAATTATCCTGTTTATTATGGTTATGGAAGATATTCTGCGGGTCTGAACAGCTTTGCCGGGCAGACAGTCTGGATTGCTTTTCAGCATAAGAATGTAAACGGAGATAATATCAGAATAGATGATATAACAGTTGGTACTCCTTCTCAGTATGAGGTCAGTATGGTTGAGAATGTTTTCCCAAAAGGAAATTTCGGATCGTGTTCGTTTGATTTTCTTTTCCCTTCGGCAAAAATAAAAAATAACGGGACAGAAAGTATCCCGACTGGCTTTAATGTCACTTATAAAATTACAGGACCTGTGAATTACACAAGCGTGAAACAAGTGACACTCAACGCAGGAGAAACTAAAGTCATGTATTTTGATACTGCGTATTTTTCAGCTCCCGGTACATACAGCGTAAAAGTTTACTCATCGTTAGCCGGTGATCCCAACCGAAATAACGATACAATTTATTCTTCTTTCAATTTAGTGCAGGCTGATTACGGAGGCGGACAGTATTATAACGGCGGCTACTATTATTCAAACTCCACATCTTGCAGCGGAAGTTCTCAGAGCCATCCGGAATTTAGCTGGAAGGATACACTTAACAGTATATCATTAATTAAAAACGGACAGATCAATACTCAGATTCCTGTAACAGGAAATGCAGACAACGGATATTTCAGTCTTGGACATATATTACCCGAAGGTTACAGTTTCAGATATTATAATCAGAATTACGATTCAATATTTATTTCCACAAACGGAATTATAGGATTTAAAAAGAATGATGCTTTGCTTTCAAGTGATCCTACCAAGATTGCGAATATGTTTTATATACAGCTGCCTGCTATATGTCCGCTCTGGACTGATTTTGATTTCACCAACGGAGGTCCCGCGGGGAACAGATTAAGCTACAAACTTGCTGGAAAATATTTTATCGTGACATTTGATAAGGCAATGCTGAAATCAGGAAACGCCTCAGAATATGTAAGTTTTCAGGTTTGTCTTGAACTGGTAAACAATACAACTTCAAATTCAAGATTTATAGTACAGTATAATCAAAATGCATCAGGTCAGGATTTTATTGATAAATACAGAAACAATACTTTAAGACCTCATTTTGTTGGCTTTAAAAATACCAGCGGTACAAACTATATGATATACAGATATAAAGATTCGACAGGATTAGTAAACTACGGTACGTTGTTTAATTCATCAGTAGCTGTCGAGTTTGGCGCATCTCCCGCAGTTCTCAATAACAGATCTTCAGATCTGAACCTGAGAGTAAAGCTGGAAGGTATTTATCCAAACAGAGATACAGTAAGGATAGATCTGAGAGATTCATATTATCCTTATAATATTCTTGAAACGAAGAAAATATATTTAGGCAGTAATGGCTGGATAAACTGCAAGCTGACAATTCCTGCTGAAAACTATAATTATTATTTAGCTGTCAGGCACAGAAATTCAATTGAAACATGGAGCAGGGAATTCGGGGAACAGTTTCCGGGATTCAATTTGAATTATGATTTCAGTACTGATATTACACACGCCTATGCCAATAATTTGAAACTGATCAACGGAAGTTATTACATATATTCCGGTGATCCAACTCAGGACGGACTGATCGATATTTCAGATTACACTAAAATTCTAACTGATGTCCAGAATTTCCTTCTCGGCTATCAGTTAAGTGACCTGAACGGGGACGGACTTGTAGATCTAGCAGATTATCAGATTTGTGATAATAACGGAAAAGATTTTGTAAGATACTGGACGCCGCTGGTTCAGTTTGACAGTCAGGGTGTTTTAAAAAACAACATCAGTTCGGGGAAATGATGTAACGTAAAACAAGTAAGTGTTTGTGGTTTGGTAAGCCGGATTTTTAATCCGGCTTTTTTTTATCGCTGTAAATATTTATGATTTGAAATCAAAATGCAAATAAAGTATTTTTAATTTTATAATTTTAAAAATTACGATGATCAATATTGAAGAACCTGAATTAAAGGAAACAAGACAGGGCTTTGCTGATGCGCTGGTTGAACTTGGTAGTGAAGTACCTGAACTTGTAGTTCTGGGAGGTGATGTTACCGGATCTGTTAAAACAAATCTCTTCAGAGATGCATTTCCTGACAGATTTATTTCAGTCGGTATTGCCGAACAGGATATGATGGGAACGGCTGCCGGTCTTGCGCTATCGGGAAAAATTCCCGTTGCTTCTACCTACGGTGAATTTGCTACGGGAAGACCGTTTGATCAGATCAGACAGTCAATTGCTTACAGTGAAATGAATGTAAAAATATGCGCCTCGCACTGCGGCATAACCGTTGGTCCCGACGGAGCTACACATCAGTCATTTGAAGATGTGGGTATTATGAGAATCCTTCCCAATATGACTGTTCTCACTCCATGTGATTATAACGAAACATTTAACGCCGTAAAAAAAGCGGTTAGATCAAAAGGACCTTTCTATGTAAGATTTTACAGAGAGAAATCGCCGAATTTTACCGACATTAATAAAGAATTTGTCGTGGGAAAAGCCGATACAATTGTTGATGGCAATGACGTTACGCTTATCGCCGGCGGTCTTCTGGTGTGGGAAGCAATTGTTGCATCTGAAAAACTCAGAAAGGAAGGCATTCATGCGCGTGTCGTTAATATGAATACAGTTAAACCTATTGATAAAGATACTATTGTTAAATGTGCACGGGAGACTGGTCTGATAATTACCTGCGAAGATCATCAGTGGCAGTGCGGACTTTACGGCGCGGTCGCAGAAGTTACAGCAAAGTATCATCCGGTAAAAATGGATTACATTGCAATAGATGATACTTTCGGTGAAAGCGGAATAATATTCTCACAACTTATGAGCAAATATAAAATTGACAGTAACGCAATTTATAACAAAGTTCTGAGTCATTTAAAAAAGTAATAAAATAATTCTTATATGAATAGCATTTCAAATCCGGAAATTATTGAAATTAAAAATAGTAAAAATATTAATTCTTTTAACATGAAAGCAAAGATCATTCTCGCTTTTTTTGCTGTCGCTGTTCTTACTACCGGTGTTTTAGTGGGAAAGTATTTTCTGTCACCGGGAAATAATAATAGTTCTCTCAACAATGCCGCTAATTCAATTCAGGAATCAAACAGGAATATTTCTGAAACAAGGGAAACCGCAATTACAAGAGCTGTCAGAAAAGTCTCTCCCACAATTGTCGGGATCAATGTAGAAGAGGTGAGAGAAGTACAGGATCCGTTCTCAATGTTTGACAATGATCCTTTCTTTAAACAATTTTTCGGAAACAGACCGCCGCAGAAGCAGGTGGTAAGAGGACTTGGTTCAGGATTTATTATCTCGAAGGACGGATATATTCTTACGAATGATCATGTCGCCGGTAACGCTACAAAAATTTCTGTTACTATGACAAATGGCGAAACCGTAGAGGCTAAATTGATAGGCTCAGACAGAAATTCAGATGTCGCTCTGCTAAAAATTGATAGGAATAATCTTGATTATGCTGTGCTTGGCAATTCGGATGATGTAATTATCGGAGAATGGGTTATTGCGCTTGGGAATCCTTTCGGTCTGTTTGAAATCAATGACAAGCCAAGCGTAACTGTCGGTGTTGTCAGCGCTTCAGACATGAAGATCAGCGCTTCAGACGGAAACAGAGTATATAAAGACATGATACAGACCGATGCCTCTATTAATTCAGGAAATTCCGGAGGTCCGCTCCTGAATGCAGACGGAGAAGTAATCGGAATGAATACTATAATTTATACCGGAAGTCAGTACAGTTCTGGTAGTATTGGCGTTGGATTCTCAATTTCAATAAACAGAGTAAAAAAGATTATGGAGGAGATCAAATCCAATGGTAAGATCGACAGAAGTTTTAATGTCGGATTCAGAATTCAGCAGGTGGATGAGAGAATAGCCAAATACCTTAATCTTGATAAAGCAGAAGGAGTTGTAGTTACTGATGTTCTCAAAGGCGGACTTGCTGATAATGCAGGTCTTCAGTCTGAAGATGTGATCATTGAAGCTAACGGCGAGAAAATTAAAAATGAGCAGGATCTTTTATTCGTTGTCAATGATCTGAAAAAAGGGGATAAACTTGAAATGAAGATCAAGCGAAAGGGTTCGGATAAAACTATTGATTTTAAACTTGAGTAACTGCTGATTATAATCTTTATAAATGAAAAAGGCTTTGAAAAATTTTCAAAGCCTTTTTTGTATATATAGGAAATTATTAATGGAATTTTAAAACCGGTTTTTCTTTTTCTTTTGAATCTGCATGAATCTCAATTTCAGGATCCTTCATGTCGATGATGTTGCTCTTTGGCTTAAGGTCGCCCATTTTACTGTTTCCGGTAAATTTACATCCGGATTCCGCAATCAGTACTTCAATGTTCAGATCTCCTTCAATTGCGCCTGTCCTTTTTAACTCGAGCTTGTGAGCTTTGACATTTCCTTTTACAGTTCCGTAAATTGTTACATCAACTGCATTCACATTGCCTTCCACAATTCCTTTCTCACCAATGATTATTCCGCTTTCTCCACGAAGATTACCCACTACATGTCCGTCTATTTTAGTAGTGGAAGGGGAAGAAAGATTTCCTTCAAATTTACAACCTTCGCTGATAAGAGTTAAAACTTTGTCCTGCGGAGCTGAAGTCCTCTGTACGGGTTTTATTTCTTCCGTATAACCGGATTCTTTGAATTCAGAATCTTTAGATTTATTTCCGAACATATCTTTAAAATTAAAATTCATAAAATGGGTGGTTTGTGTAGAACAAATTAACGATTTTTTAATAAAAACTCAATACTTGAAATGTATCTGTAAATTTAAAAGAAATAATGATATCCGGAATTGTTTTAAATCAATAGAAAAACCTTAATAGTTAGAATCCTTTTTATACTATTTAATATTTTTTAATCAAATGTCCCGAATCTTGATTATTGCCGTTAAGAATTAGGGATAATTTGCGTAAATTAAATTTCACTCCCTGTAGATTTTGATTTTTTAAACTAAACGATTCAGACACAATTGAAAAGTGAGATCAATTTCCGGTCTCTATTGAATAAATATCATTCTTAGTAAAAAAAAGTTATTATTGCTGAATTGATTTCCGGTATTTGATTTATTTCAATATATAACTGATTTAAATTAAAAAGAAAATGAGCTTCGGAAAATTTTATAAGGTCAAAATGATTAAATTGAAACTTCTTTTTAATAACACTATTTTTAATGATGTATAAAAAAGTTGACGGTGAAACAGTAAAATCTCTTGAGGCTATTTCAGGTAAAGATTTTGTTTTCTATGATGAGGAAAATCTTCAGCTCTATTCAAAAGATTATACCGAAAATCTTTCTTTCTGCCCTGAAGTTATTGTGAAACCTGTTTCATCCGCTGAGATCTCAGAAATTTTAAAACTTGCAAACGAAAAATCAATTCCGGTAGTGCCAAGAGGCGGAGGAACAGGGCTGTCCGGCGGCGCTCTCCCTTTGTATGGTGGAATATGCATTTCAATGGAGAGATTTAACAGGATACTTGATATCGATGAAGAGAATTTTCAGGCAACGGTTGAACCCGGAGTCATAACTCAGATTTTCCAGGAAAAATGTGAGGAACTCAGACTTTATTATCCGCCTGATCCTGCCTCACGCGGCAGTTCCTTTCTCGGCGGTAATCTGGCAGAATGTTCCGGAGGACCACGTGCAGTTAAATACGGTGTTACAAAGGATTATGTCCTTGGTCTTGAAGTTGTGCTTCCTACAGGGGAAATAATAAATACCGGAGCAAAAGTATTGAAAAATGTTTCAGGCTACAATCTTACTCAGTTACTTATCGGCAGCGAAGGCACTTTGGGTATAATTACAAAAATATTTTTTAAACTCATTCCGCTTCCGAAATTCAAAAAAGTAATTCTTGTCGCATTTCACAGCGTTGAAGACTGTGCCAGAACCGTTTCAAGGATTTTCAGATCGGGTATTACTCCTTCTGCGCTTGAACTCATGGAAAGATCCGCAATAAAGGCCGCTGAAAATCAGCTGGGGAAAAAATTCCCCAATACTGATGCCGAAGCCCAGCTTCTGATTGAAGTTGACGGAAATTATGAAGATACTCTCGATAAGGATATTGAATCAATAGCAGGGACGGTTACTGAAAACGGAGCTTACGATATTATTCTTGCTGAAGATAATCAGAAAATGAATGAACTCTGGGCGCTTAGAAGATGCATTGGCGAAGCAGTTAAATCTATTTCTGAATATAAGGAAGAAGATACAGTTGTCCCGAGAGCGCGGATACCTGAACTGATCAAAGGAGTAAAATCCATTTCCGAAAAATACGGAATTACGACTATCTGTTACGGTCATGCCGGTGACGGAAATGTCCACGTGAATATTCTGAAAGATAAAATGAACGAAGAACAATGGACGGAAAATCTTGATACCGCTATCAGGGAAATTTTTGTTCACACGGTTTCTCTAGGAGGTACGATTTCAGGCGAACACGGAATAGGGTACTCTCAGAAAGCTTATCTTCCTCTCGCTTTAAGTGAAAATGAACTTACGCTGATGAAAAATATTAAGAAAACTCTTGATCCCAATAATATCATGAATCCCGGCAAAATTTTTATAGATTAAACTAAATTCTGATTGATTAAGACTGTAACCGATTACCGTGTACTGTATGCTCACACAGATAAAATGGGAGTCGTAAATAATGTCAGATATCTGGAATATTTTGAAGCAGGAAGAAATGATTTCCTCAGGAAACTTGGATATCCCTACAGGCAGCTGGAAAAACTGAATGTCGGACTTCCTGTAATTGAAGCATATGTAAAATATATATCTTCCGCCAAATATGATGATGTTATTCAGATCAATACTTTCCTGAAAAAAATACCAACGGTCAGATTTAATATTGATTATGAGATCTATTGTGAAAATGTCCTGATAGTATCAGGTTACACTATGCACTCATTTGTTAACCTTGAAAAAATGAAACCGGTGAGACCACCTGCTGATTTTATGGAAATTCTAATAAAAAAATTCAATGCACAGATATGAAACTCAAAAAAGATTATTACACTGATTTTAATATCAAAGCTGCTGTAAGACTCATTAAACTGGCTTTGAAAGAAGATATCGGAACTGGTGATGCGACCTCGGAACTGCTGATCAAAAAAAAATCTGTTTCACAGGCGGAATTACTTTTTAAGGAAAGCGGGATCGCTGCAGGTCTGAATATTTTTAATCTCGTATTCAGACTCATTGATAAAAATGTAAGGATCGGATTTACTGTAAATGAAGGTGATAAGATTTCAAAAGGAACAGTCATCGGAATTCTAAAAGGTAAAAGCTCTTCACTCCTGAAAGGTGAAAGACTTAGTCTGAATATACTGCAGAGAATGAGCGGAATAGCTACATATACAAACCGGCTTGTAAGACTGCTCGGTAATGATTCAATAAAATTGATTGATACCAGAAAGACAACTCCGAATTTCAGGGAATTTGAAAAATTAGCCGTGAGAATCGGCGGGGGATTTAGTCACAGGTCCGGTCTTTACGATATGATACTTATTAAAGATAATCATATTGAAGCCTGCGGCGGAATATCGGAAACTCTGAAGAAAGTTAAAAAGTCAGGAAAATTCAGAGACCTTAAGAAAGAAATTGAAGTCAAGGATCTTTCGGAATTTGAACTGGTACTCAAATCCGGAAAGGGAATAATTGACAGAATAATGCTCGATAATTTTAAGATAAATGATGTTGTTAAAGCTTCTGAAATGAACAAAGGTAAATATGAACTTGAAGTTTCGGGCGGAATTAGCGAGAGCAATATAATGAAATATAAACGGATAAAAGGAATTGATTATATTTCCGCCGGATCTCTGACTCATTCTTCAAAAGCTCTGGATATATCATTAAATTTTGTTACTTGAAAATATTGTATGATAATTATAAATTCACTATAAACTAAATTAAAGGCCATGATTAAATTCAAAAACCATGCAGGTTTTCTCTTAGCATTGTTAGTTTTAATAACAATAGTCTTTGCCTGCGGCGATAAAAAAGAATCAGAAGTAAAGAAAGAAAGTACCAAAGAAGAAACCAAATCCGAAACAACTACAAAAGAAGAAACTAAATCAACAACCGGCAACCAGCTTTATTTTGTTGAAGAATATACAAAAGAAGGTCAGGAAGTCGGAAAGAGTGATAAATTCTATATTCCTCAAAAAGGCGGATATATCACTGCAATGCTGAGAACTACCAGTCCTATTGGAGTTGGAAGTGTTGATGTAAGACTTGAAAGGGAATCAGTGGACGGCTCGGAGATCATTGATACAAAGCCATATGATGTTTTTCCGGACAAAAGCTATTTCTTTTTTGACAAGATCACATTCTATAAATCAGGCGATTATAAAGTAACTGTTTTTAAAAAAGATGGTACTCCGATCGCTTCAGGAACTGTTAGGATAGATTATAAATAATTTTCCATTAACTAAAAAATAAACAATATGAAAATTCTAAAACCATTGTTCTCAGTTTTCGTTCTTGTTATTTTATTTGCTTTGAAATCCAATTCTTATGCGCAGCAGTATCCTGTGCTTTATTTCTGTGAAACATACGGAGATAACGGTGAAGTCGGAGTCAGTGACAGATTTACTACCGGTTATCTGACCGTAATGGTTAAATCCGACGGACCTCTTGGTCTCAGGGATGTTTCAATCCAGCTCGATAAATATAACAGAACAACCGGAAAATTTGATTACTATAAAAAATTCGCCTACACGGTTACTCCTGACATGAAATATGTTTATTTTACGAAAAATTCTGAAAGCGATATGGATTTTGAAGATCCGGGTATTTACCGTGTTTTCCTTCTTGATCACAATGACCGGACAGTTGCAAGCGGATTGGTTGAAATTATTTCCAAATATTAAATAAACTGAAAAATTATTATGAAAAGAATTTTATTTTCAATAGCAGTTTTATCTCTTATTTTATTAGCTGGAAATTTTAAGATTGCCAAGTCACAGACGCTTTACTTCTGCGAAGATGTGGATAAAGACGGATATGCCGTTTCACAGAGTTCTGTATTCAATATAAGCTCTAAAGGCGGATATCTTAAGTTTCTTACAAGACTTCCTTATCCGATCTCAACTTCTTCTGTCAGTTACGAAATATATCTTGTTGATACTGAAGGAAATGAAAAATACGAATCCACAATATATCAGGATGTTGAAAGCAGCTGGACCTGGTTCTGGAAAGAAGTTACATTTTATAGTGCAGGCAGATATAATGTCTATGTCTATGACGGAGATAAGAATTTCTTAACTTCATCTCAGGTCAGAATTCAGTTCAATTGATCTATATTGATTTTCAAATAGAAAGGTTATTCCGGACTCCGGAGTAACCTTTCTTTCTTTCTTTTATTTTCTATTTTAAAATGATTGAAAAGATAAAGAGTCTTTCTAAAGATACTCTTATATACGGAACAAATACCATAGTTGGAAGATTTCTCGGGTTTTTTCTTGTACCTTTCTATACAAATAAATTTCTCCCTGATGAATACGGAATAATTACAATTATCTATTCATACATTGCGATTTTAAATGTATTCTTTTCAATAGGTCTTGAATCAGGTTTCATGAAATTCTATTCCACACTTGAGGTTGGCTCAAAAAAGGAAAATTTTTCAAATCCCTATTTTATTGTTCTTGCAAATTCTTTTTTCCTTTCAATCCTTATATATATTTTCTCTCCCGAGCTCACACGGATTTTTCAGGTCAGAGCTGATTATGCATATCTGATTGAATATTCAGCGGTTATTCTGTTCTTTGATACTATCGTGCTGATACCTTTTGCATATTTGCGGCTTATCAACAAAGCCAGATCTTTCGCAGGAATCAAGATCGTAAATATTACTCTCAATGTCGCACTGAATATTCTGCTCATTTTGTATTTTAAACTCGGCATTGAAGCCGTATTTATTAGTAATCTTATTTCATCAGCTGTTACCTTCCTAATGCTTTTCCCTGTTCTTAAAGAAAATCTTACTTTTGCATTCAATAAAGAACTTGTCAAGGAACTGCTGAGATTTTCAATCCCGTATATACCTGCAGGTATCGCAGCAAATATTGTGCAGATCATTGACAGACCTATACTGAAATATTTAACTGATGATAATACTGTCGGTGTATACACTGCAAATTATAAGCTCGGTATTTTTATGATGCTGATAGTATCCATGTTTGAATTTGCCTGGCGTCCTTTTTTCCTCAATAATGCTGCAGAGCCTGATGCAAAAAAACTTTTTTCTAAAATATTAACTGTTTTTGTAGCTGCAGCTTCTGTTGTATTCATTGTTCTGACAGTGTTCATAGAAAATATTGTTAAGTTCGATCTTCCTTTTAATATTCACCTGATCGGAAAGGCATACTGGTCAGGTCTGGAGATAGTTCCCGTAATTTTATTTGCTTATCTACTTTACGGAATGTATATAAATTTTATGGCGGGTATCTATATTGAAAAGAAAACGAAATATCTTCCTTTGATTACAGGGCTCGGGGCTATTGTAAATATTATTTCGAATTTCATTCTTATTCCTCATCTATCTTATATGGGAGCTGCTGTTTCCACTTTGGCCAGTTATTTTGTTATGATGGCCGGCATTTATGTCATTTCACAGAAATTCTACAAGATAAATTATGAATTCAAAAAGCTGGCATCTATTTTCTCGGCTTTAATTCTGATTACTGCTTCCTATCTGATAATTGAACAGAATATAAAAATGTACTGGATGCTGAAATCTCTCTTTCCGGCGGCTTTTGTTCTGTTTATATATTTTTCCGGTATATTTAATAGAAACTTATTAAAAAAAATATCCTGAGCCGGAATTGCTGTAACCTTAAATTGTTTCATCCAAATTCTTCTTTTGTATTTTAAACCATTATAAAGATTTTCCGACATCTATTATTTTATTTATCCCGGCTTCCGTATCTGACTAAATTGCTTCAATACTGTCCAATATAATTTTTAATCATAAGAAATACTTTAACATTTAAAATCTTTTAAACTATATAATATATTTTTTCAAACTATCCGCCTGTGAATTATTGCCGTTAAGAATTCGTAATAAATTGCATAAATAAAATTTCCCTGTCCGGGAAAATTGCGCAGCAAATTATGAGTTGGAAATTTTATCGCAATTTATCACGAATTTAGGAAATTATTCATCCCAAGTTCTCGGGACGACTTTTCTTTTGTACTTTCTTCTGGTCGTACAAAAGAAAGTACGTTACTCCAGTAAATTTTGATTTCTTAAACTAAACGTTTCGGACACAATTGATATTGCTTACTCTGAGAGGAAAAATATTCTATTGATACTATTAAATAATTATGCCATATTAATCTATGCATAAATTAACTTCAAAACAGAAAAGTATACTTGATTTCATTGCAAATTTTGGCAATGAATATTCCTATCCTCCCACCTTAAAGGAAATAGGCGAAAAATTCAGAATTACCATCGGAACAGTGCAGGACCATATCAAAGCACTTCAGAATAAAGGTTATCTTGAGCGCAGAAAGGACATAGCGCGTGGATTCCGCGTTGTAAAGTCTGATGAGGAAAATCAGAAGGAAAGAATTAAATCTCAACTGAATGTTATCCCTCTTTACGGTAATGTTGCTGCCGGTGAGCCAATATTCGCTGATGATAACGTTCAGGGATATGTGACAATGGAAAAGAATCTTAAAGGTCATAAAATTCATTTCGCTCTAAAAGTAAAAGGGGACAGCATGATTGATTCAGGCATCTATGACGGGGATATTGTAATTGTAAGGAAACAGGATTCTGCTGAAGACGGTGAGATCGTAATTGCTCTTCTGGATGATGAAGCAACTGTAAAGACTCTCAGGAACAGAAGAATAAAAGCTTACCTCGAAGCATCTAATTCAAAATACAAATCCATCATAAATAAGCCTTTTAAAATCATAGGTAAAGTTATTGAATTAAGAAGAGATTACAATATAATTTAACCTGACTCAAAGACCTGTTCTTTTGAATATAAAGTCAACGTTCTTTCTTGATCTGCCGTAATCAAAAATACTCTCAAGCTCTTTTTCAGATAAGTATTTCCTTACTTCTTTGTCTTCCCTGAGTAGTTTTAAAAAACTGATTTTCTCCTTCCAGCATTTCATTGCAACAGTCTGAACAATTTTATAAGCCTGCTCTCGCTTCATTTTTTTATCTATAAGTTTCAGAAGTACAGTCTGGGAAAATACCAGACCGTGTGTAAGTTCGAGATTTTTTGTGATATTGTCTTTATTAACAACAAGCTTATCTATCAGCTTTCTGAAATTAAATAGTATATAATCCATCAGTATTGTTGAATCAGGAATAATTACTCTTTCAACCGATGAATGACTGATATCCCTCTCATGCCATAATGGAATATTTTCCATCGCTGCTACTGCATTGCCTCTGAAGATCCTTGCCATTCCGGAAAGCCGTTCGCAGGTTATCGGGTTCTTTTTGTGCGGCATTGCGGATGAACCTTTCTGACCTTCCGAAAAATATTCTTCAAGCTCAAGTGTTTCAGTCTTCTGGAGATGTCTGATTTCGGTTGTAAATTTTTCTATTGAAGATGCTATTACCGCAAGAGTGGTCATGTATTCGGCATGTCTGTCCCTCTGAAGTATCTGTGTCGAGATCTTTGTTGTCTTCAGTCCGAGTTTCCTGCAGACATATTGTTCGACTTTGGGAGAAATATGCTCGTAAGTTCCGACTGCACCTGAAATCTGTCCGACAGAAATAATATCTACAGCTCTTTTCCATCTGTCAATATTTCTGTTCATTTCGTCATACCACAGGGCAAATTTCAGTCCGAGAGTAATGGGCTCTGCATGGACTCCGTGTGTTCTGCCGATCATTGTATGATATTTGTGTTTCTTTGCAATTGCCGCGAGCGATCTTTTCACCGCGAACAATTCTTTCATTATGATCCCGCCCGCCTGTTTCATCTGTACTGACAAAGCGGTATCAATTACATCAGAACTTGTCATACCCATGTGAATGAATCTTGAATCGATTCCTGTATATTCTGCAACGTTAGTTAAAAAAGCGATGACATCATGTTTTACTTTCTCTTCGATTTTAAGGATCCTTGTTGTATTGAAGTCTGCTTTCTTTTTTATGTTCCTAAGTGATTTTACCGGAACTAATCCGAGTTTAGACTGAGCTTCTGTAGCAAGCAATTCTATTTCAAGCCATATCCTGAATTTGTTTTCATCTGACCAGATGTCTTTGATCTCTCTGCGGGAATATCTTTCTATCATATTAAAATATACTTAATAATAATAATTATATAAAACAGCTTTGTAAATTATTAGCAGAACAGCATTTAACTTTTACCGGTTATCTTTGTAATGACAAGAGTAATATCATCATTCTGCTCTGCCTGTCCTCTGAAATCCTCAACGGAAGAAATAATTTTATTCTGCAGAATAATGCTGTCATTATTTCTGTTGAAATTAATAATGTCAAGGATCTTGTCCGTTCCGAATTCCTCCCTGCTCAAATTCATAGCTTCAGTAAGTCCGTCCGAATAGAAGACAAAAATATTATCGGGAGAAATTTTAATTTCAGTCTCTTCAAGATTTTTATTGAATATTACTTCGCTTTCAAGACCAAGTCCCATTCCTTTATTCTTGAGGAGTTCCAACTTTCCGTTGACTGAATAGATTACAGGATTATGACCCGCTCTGCAGATATTGACAGTCATTTTCTCAAGATCAAACAAAGCTATAACAGAAGTTATGAAAGACTTCCTGTCTATTTTATGATAAATCTGCTTGTTTACCTCTGTAAGAATTTCCTTTGGAGAAGGAAAAATCTTTGCTGCAAACTGTATCATTGCCTGTATTTTTGACATATAAAGCGCAGCCGGAATTCCTTTACCGGAGACATCAGCAACGACTACAAGCATCTTCGTATCGCTTATTCTGATCACGTCATAAAAATCACCTCCGATGACTTTGGCAGGATTATAAAAACCGGAAACATCAATTCCGCTGACACTGTTAATTTTCTGCGGAAGGAGTCCCATCTGGATTTTTCTTGCGATCTGAAGTTCCTCTTCAATAACCTGCTTGGAAACTTTCTCTTCCTGAAGTCTGGAATTTTCTATTGCAATGGCAGCCTGTGATGCAAGGGTCTTAAGCAGATCAATATCCTCTTCTGAATATGCTTTGCCCGATGGTTTTTCTCCGAAATTTATTGCGCCGATAAGCTTATTTTTTATGTAAATGGGAACAGACAGAACAAAGTTTTCCTTTTTAATAATATTCTTGTATTCAACAGGTATGTTCAGTTCATTCAGATATACTTCATTAAGATATTTCGGCTCTTTATTTTTTTCAAACAGCGAGGAAAAAGCATCATCATATTTAGTATCATTTTGAAAGATCTGTTCACGTCCTTTAAATTCCTGTATGTCGTGCTGCAGTGATTTGTAATATTCATCATCCAGAAACCAGACATAAAGATTATTTATACCCATGGTTTCCTTTACCGAGAATGCAATTTTTTCAATAATCTGTCTGATGTTATTCAGGTAAGGAAGCTCTTCAGAAAAAAGAAGAAGGGATTTTCTGTAATTGTATCTTTCTCTGTAAAATTGTTTATCCACAAATTCCTTTGCCTTCTTATTCACAAAATCAAAACTGAATGTGACAATGATTATCAATGCAAGTGTAAGAAGCTGTTTGTTCTCAGGCAGAAACTGACTGAGAAGATTGTCAAGCACAAGCACCAGCAGAAGATACATTCCTACAATAAACGCAGTGATGATACCGAATACGAGCCCCTTTTTTATGATAAATTCAGTATCAAGAATTCTGTATTTAATTATTGAAAAGCCGAATGATACGGGAACAGCAAGGATGAGGATTGAGGGAAAATATATCCATGTGTCTATAAGGAAATTCGGTTTTTTAAAAAATACGGGAATCATCGCAGTATAGACAAAGCCGGTAAGTCCGATCAGCGAACCGTAGAATATTACCTTTAAAGGCTTATTCTGATTTACTTTTTTAAGTTTGTAATAACTGAAAAAGAAAAGCGCTATTCCTGTAATGAAATACAGAGTAATTACTGTATAATGAAAAAATGCATAAATATAATCCGGATTCTTATTGTTAAAAAATACATTAAAAACTAAAAGAAGAAAAATAATAAAATACAGAAGGAATACTGTAAGTTTTCTTTTTTTGAATTCATACTTTACAGGATATGTGAGAAAGAAATGGACGAATAGGGGAATAAAAAGAGTTAATCCGATGATAGAGTTAATGTAAAGTTTATTGTCAA
The DNA here is from genome assembly GCA_018266875.1 of Bacteroidota bacterium. GTDB lineage: Bacteria > Bacteroidota > Ignavibacteria > Tepidaquicellales > Tepidaquicellaceae > UBA2330. The sequence goes on along the minus strand of JAFDZR010000034.1, from coordinate 24,652 downwards.
TTATTACGTAACTGTTTATCCCAAGCATTGAAAAACCAAGCGATGCTGAGCAACCAAGGAAAAAGAAAAGCTGGGAAGTAAGTTCCTTTGGTTTTGAATAACCGACCATAAAAGCTATCAGCAGGAAGCCCAGTCCCATGATCGAAAAGATCAGGAATAAAAAATTGAATACCTTATATACTTTTACATCTGTTTTTATGATCTCGCCGTCCCTTACCACAGTGTATTCAACAAGTTGATTTGCATCATAACTGTTTAGAAGGTTCTGTGCTTCCAGAATTGTTTTGAATTTTATTCCGTCAATTGCAATCAGTATGTCTCCGTCCCTGATTCCCGCTCTGTCAGTCACTCCGCCTTTCATTACCTGAACGATCACCAGACCATCCATGACCTGATTTCCACCTCTTTCATTAATCCATAGACAGTCATCAGTTGTCATTCTGTCCGTGAACATTGTGTTAATGAATATTATGGAAGTATAACTCAGGCAGTAAATAACTATAAAGGTAAAGATAACCCTTAATGTACCGTCACCGAATCTGTTTAAAAATTTCAAATTGAATTTGTTTTAAGAAAGTTGAATACAACTGAGTTACGCAAATATAACATCTTATGTTGCCTTATTAAATATATTAAATATCGTATCCAATGGAAAAATAAAAATTATATGGTCCGAAAATAAACGAATCTTTCTGTAAACCTTTTTTTATAAGAAAGCTTCTGCCGACAGCAAAACTTGCTTCCCCGACAGGAGTATCAAAACCGGTTGATAATCCGATCCCGTGACGTAAATCCTTGAATCTGATATCAACAGCATTCTCCCAGACGTTTCCAAGGTCATATCTGACGCTCAGGTAAGTATCGAAAAATAATTTATAAGGAAAGAGATATCTGTATTCAAGAGAAGTAAGCAGTATTTGTCTTCCAACAAGTTCATTTTCAGACATCCCGTAGAATAATTTCCCGCCTCCCATTGAAAACTGTTCACCAACAGGTGTTGTCTTGTCTGCGAAACCGAATATGAATCTTGGTTTCAGAACGCCTGATCTTGAAACAGGAAGATAATGATCATAACTGATGAAAACTTTTGTATAACTGAGATTTCCGTCATTTAGATTTTTAGCCGTCTCATAATAAAAATCCAAAAGAATACCGTTGCCGGGAAAAGGGAGTTTGTTCTCTGTGTCAATTATACCTCCGAATTTGAGTTTCAGAACATTGGCATTGAATTTCTTACTCTCGTTATTAGTTTTATTTTTTGTTTCCTGATTTTCTGCAGTTCCCTGCACATAAAATGTTCCGTATCTCTGCAGCTGTGTCCCGAATAAAAAACTTGTCCCGTAATTAATTGTTCTGTATTCACCGGTTCTGTTAACAGAATATTCATTTTCAATTGTATCAATTGTCTGCTGGTAAGTATAGACATCGTTGAATCTGTAATATCCGTTTAAGTTGAAAGTCAAAGGAAGAGAAAAAAACTGATTGGATTTTATCTCTATCTGATACAATCTGTTCCGTAAGCCTCCCGCTGCAAGAATGCCGGCCTCAAGAGCTGTGCCCAGTATATTTTCATCCCTGAGGTCGAAAAGCAGCTGAAGATTTTTTTCATTATCAGCTTTGACCGAAAATCTCAATGCCTTTGAATTCTTTTCTACAACCCTAACAAGCAGATCTGGTTTGAGCTTATTATTCCTGAAAAGATAATCAAAACTCACCTGCTGAAAGAGATTTGTACTCATGACATTTTTCAGACTCAGATTTATATCCGAACTTTTAATCGGTTTGTTAATGTCCGTCTTTAATTCCCGGAGTATTACGTTGTCGTTGGTTATGGTATTTCCGCTGAGTTTGTAAGACCTGATCTTTCCTTCATCAAATTCTATTTCAAGTGTATTTGTCCCGTAGTTAAAATAAAATTTACTGATGTCCTTTACGGAATAATCATTATCCCTCATGATACCAAGCAGTTCATTTCTGAGATCATTCAACTTTTTAATGTTCAATGGTTTCCCGTAATTTTCGGAAACAAATAATTTGATTTGTTTATCAAGATTAATGCCGGAATTCTGAACAGTTACGTTTTTTAACAATGGATAGGGGACAAGATTATAACGCAGATTTACTCTGTTTCCGTCACGCACAATTACAGCATTTACATCCATGAAAAATCCTGACTTATATATACTTTTAAGATTTTTCTCAATGGAAGTATATTTTATGAAATCCTTCTGTGATAAATCAATTATTGAGTCGGCAAGCGGCATCAGATCTTCTGAAGTATTCACTGTTATAACCGGATTTATTATAAAATTATTGATGTATGGAGAACCTGATATTTCAATTGAGTCAATCCCTTTTCTGAGCTTTTCAATGTTTTCCTGAACTGTTGAATATCCTTTTCTTATCAGAAAATCAAAATCATTATAAGAGGTAGCAGAATGATCTTTTATGTCAGGTGTTAAAACAACATTTGCATCCTTGAGCTGTAAATTACTCAGCTGCATCATTGTGATCGAAAGAATCTGATCAGCAGTATTAATAGGATCATTAAGATCCTTGCCGGATTTTAAAGGACTTGTGGAGTTTACAATAATTGTAAAATCAGCTCCCTCTTCCCGTGCAATGTCGGTTGGTATATTTGCAGATAATCCGCCGTCTACAAGATCTTTTCCTCCGATGTTGATAGGTGTATAAAGAAGAGGAAATGTAAGAGAAGCTTTTATTGATTCCGAAAGATTTCCTTTTTTCAGTACAACTTTTGATCCTTTGTTAAGATCGGTTGCAACTGATATGAACGGGATCTTCAGATCGCTGAAATCTTTTTTCACATGATAACGGGCGTTGAGGATAAGTGAATTTATTTTTTCGCTGAGATACTGTCCGTTTGAAAATGAGGACGGAAGTATGTCAGGCTTTATACCGTCGAGCGGTATTGTAAGAAGACTCCTGTCCTGGATCTTCTTCTGCTCGAGGAAAAGAGAAGTTCGCTGGTATTTGTTTGTCAGACTGAGAGCTCTCTCCCAGTTAAATTCTTTAATAATGTCCGTAATTTCGTTTACAGTGTAACCTGAAGAGTAAAGTCCGCCTATTACGGTCCCTATGCTTGTTCCGACTATCAAATCAAAATCTATTCCGTAGTCTTCAAGGGCTTTTATAACTCCGAGCTGAGCAATTCCCCTTGCTCCACCTCCGCTTAATACCAGTGCTGTTTTTTTTGAATCAGGATTCTTTATGAAGATATTAAAATTGTTTGTGTCAATGTCCCTGTTGAAGTTATAAGATAATTTAATCGTATCAGATGTATAATCCCCGCTGATTATTGAATCCTGAAGGATTTTAGTAAATGAATATTCCCCGTATGCTGTAACTCTCAGCGGAAGATACAGAAAAAATATAATAATCAGGATTTGGAATTTTAACATATTCATTTTAGAATAATTGTGTTACAGGATACTGAAACTAATCCGTCACAGTCTGAAGATATTTTCTGTTCTTAAAACCGATAAGATAAATAATTAATCCGGTAATGAGTCCCGGATACATGGGCTCTATAAAAAACGGATACACAGGACTGCCTTCAATTGAGTTTAAATGTCCTATAGAAAAAGAAATGAGAGAAACGCTGAATGATCCGAGCATTGCCAGGAGAATGTATCTGGAATGAACCTGATATTTCGGGAAATAAGAACTGAGTACGCTGATAAGCAGCGCGGGAATGATCATAGTTCCGATCGTATACCAGATATTGACTACCGAAGGAATTAGGTAAGCCAGTACCAAGGAAAAAATTGAACTGACGATCAAACCGATTGCAGTGTAAGAATTCTCCTCATCAGAACTGTTCTTAATTCTTGATATAATATCCTTGCTGAATGTAGTAGCGGATATGAACATATAAGAGTGCAGGGAAGACATAACTGTTGCAATCAATCCCACAAAGAAAACTCCTTTTGCGATCGGAGGAAGTATCTTTTCCGCAAGCGCAGGATAAGAATAAAGCGCGCTCGGGATCTCGTTGATATTGACAAATGCTTTTGCATACAGTCCGGCAGTTGTTGTCAGAAAATCAAATATTATCCAGAATACGAGTGAAATAATTATTCCTCTCTTTGGCGTTTTTTTATTCTTTACAGCATAGCACCGCTGATGAAATACCGGATCTATCAATACCCACGAACCTATGAAGAACCAAACGAAAAATATCTGAATGGTTAATCCTCCTGTTAATGTAAGATATTGTTCGGCCAATCTTGACTGGAGATAATCAAATCCGCCGAGCAGATTAAAACAGAATGGAAGTATAATACCGAAACCAACGAACATCAGAATGAACTCGAATATGTTTACACGGACATCAGCCCTGAAACCTCCCTTGTATAAATATAGGACAGACAAAATTAATGCAATTATCATGGCGTAGATAATATTAAAACCAAAAATTATTCTGATGAGAATGCCGAGCATAAACAAAAACGGTGCAGGTGTGGCAAGAAGGAAAATTAGAATTCCTGCAAAGATACTTACCTTCTTACCGTATACTCTGAATAGTTTATCAGGTATTGTATATAAATGCGCCTTCCTTATTTTATCGGCAAGAAAAAATGCAAAAAAAGTAATGAAAAGATAAAAAGGAAATGCATATAAAAGCCATCCGGAAATTCCATAGCTGTAAGTGAATTCGCCGATACCTAAAATTCCGCCGTAAAAAGATGATACAAGAGTGGCAACAAACGCCGGTAATGTGAGCGTTCTTCCTGCTACGAGATAGTCCTTGATCGAATTGTCAGCAGTCTTTGTCTTGAATCCTATAACGAGCACTATAATAAAATAGGCAAGTATTATAAGGTAATCATTTGTTGATAAAAGTACTTTCAAATTTTACGGCTGTTTATAAAATGTTTTTTAAATAAAAGCAGGTATCCGCTTTGATAACTTATTTTTACTTTTTCGGATACGGATAAATTCAATGAACCTTCCCGTTTTCCCAGTTCAAGTTTCTCTCTGTTCAGTTTATATTTCAGTCCCGATGTGATGATCCGGTCTGCTTTGGGAAACGGCATTAATGAAACTGTTTCGTTTTTCCTGTAATTGAATTTTACTTCTGAATCAATAAAAAATATTTCAAACTCCTCTGAATACAGCACAATATCTGTTTTTCTGCAGTATCGTTTCAGTACGCTGAAATTATTTAACGTGTGATCAGGTCTTTCGCTGACTGCACCGAAAACAAAGATCTTTTTTATTTTTTCTTCGATACAATATTTCAGGGTCTTTTCAAAATCCGTTGTTTCCTGATCTTTTGAACTGATGATCTTTGTTCCTTTTTTACTGAAATATTCAAGGACTTCCGGTTTAATGGAATCCAGATCGCCTGTTATTATGTCAGGCTCTATTTTGTTAAACCTTAACCCGTTGGCTCCTCCGTCTGCGGCAATTATAAAATTTTCCTGTCCTCTGAACAATTTATGATAAACATGGAATGGTATTTCTCCGTTAAGAAAAATTAAATAATTCATAAATTTGCAGACTTTTACAATATTGGAATAATATTTTAAATATTATAGATAAAATTTCATTAGAAACTATAATTTTAATAAAGATTGTTAAGTAGCAGTTCAGTTATTGCGATTAATTTATTGAAATATTTTATTATTAATGCATTTAGTTAAAAAATAATTAAATTTATCTTGTTAGCTGTTCAAATATACTTATGAATTTTTTAAATCCCGCAGCTCTTTTCGGTCTACTTGCAGTGTCTGTGCCGATCCTTATTCATTTACTTAATCTCAGGAAGATCAGGAAAGTGGATTTCAGTACTCTTATGTTCCTTAAGGAAATACAGAAATCGAAAATGCGCAGAATAAAACTTAAACAGCTCCTGCTTCTTCTGATTAGAATCTGTATTATAATTTTTTTGGTATTCACTTTCGCAAAACCTGTTTACGAAGGATATTCATTCAATTCTGATTCAGGCGGCAAGTCAACCGTATTGATTTTTCTGGATGATTCTTTCAGCATGGATGCTTCCGACGGAAACGGTCCTTATTTTTCCCGGGCAAAAGAATCAGTTAAACAAATTTTGAAATACTATAAAGAGTCTGATGAGATAATACTTATTCCCTCCTCGGAAATTGGATATAGAAAATCGATAGGCATTACCGGAGCAAAAAAGGAAATCACCGATTCATTGAATACTCTGAAAACTTCTTTAAAACCATTTAAGCTTGATGACGCTTTGACAAAATCCGAACAGATATTCAGGAATTCCGTCAATCCCAACAAAGATGTTTTCATAGTATCGGATTTTCAGAGAAATAACGCAGGTAATTTTAATTCAAAAACCGACAACTCGGATCTGAAAGATGTTAATTTTTTCCTTATCAGAACCGGCGAAAGAACTGTTTCAAATCTTTCACTCGACAGTTTTAAAATGATCTCAAAAATTCCCGCTCAATTCGGAAATATAAAAGTATCCGCGGAGTTAACAAATTATTCGGATAATAATGTTACCGGAAAATCAATTAAACTTTACCTGGATGATAAACTCACTGAGGAAACTTCTGTTGACGTTAAGCCAAAAAGCTCTGCCACCATTCAATTTTCTTTTATAGCTCCGGCATCAGGAGATCTGCACGGTTATATGGAACTTGGCAGGGAAAACTTTCTGGAAGATGAATTGATTCAGGATAATAAACTGTATTTTGATATTTATATCCCGGGTAAAATCAATGTAGGACTAATCGGCGGACAGGATGAATTCAGATTTATTAATGCAGCCATTAATTCAGCCCGGGAAATAATGCAGACAGACGCTGAAGCAAAACTCTTTGATGTGAAAATGATTCCCAGCATTTCCCCGGATATAATGTTTCAGGATGTTCTTATGATATCTCTTTCTGAAAAATACACCGAAAATGAAATTTCTCTGCTGAAAGAATTCCTGAATTCGGGAAAGGGGATTTTCATTTTCCCAAATGAATTTACCGATATTTCCAATTTCAATTCCGTGGTTTCCTCAAAACTTGACCTTCCGAAAATTGATAAGTTAAATGCTGATGAATCACTGAACAGAACACTGAAATTCGGAAAAATAGATTTTGAGAATCCGCTTATGTCCGAGATCTTCAGAAACAGTAGTCTTAATATAAATTCGGATTCATTCCTTGATCCTCCCGGAATTAAAAAATACTTTGAACTTATACTGAATGAAAGAAATGTCCCGGTAATGATGCTTTCAAATGAGAGAGCTTTTATTGCAGAATCCGAATTGCCGAAAGGGAAGATACTCATAAGCGCTGTATCACCTGTGACAGGATTTTCAGATTTTCCCGTCAACAATATTTTCCCGCCTGTGATGATCAGAAGTATTTTTTATCTGAACAGCGATTTTGGATTCTCCGGAAATTACTATACCGGAAGTGCAAATATTATTCCCATAAAAGGATTGAAAAACATTACTGATATAACAGGACCTGAGAAGAATAATTTTGAACTGAAAGCTGAACTAACCGGTTCGGGGAATGATTTTTTTATTCTACCTTATTCCACTGATACGAAGGAAAAAGGTTTGTATATTCTGAAGGATTCAGCAGGGAATAAATTCGGATTCTCGCTTAACAATGACCCTGCAGAAAGCGATCCGCAGAGAATGGATCCTGAAGAAATAAAAAATTTCTTTTCCGCATCCGGAATATCTGATGTAGAAATAATCAGCAGAACGGAAAATATTGCCGACGATATTAACAGCAGGAGAAACGGTACTTCCCTCTGGAAATATTTTCTTATTGCCGCAATATTATTAACCGGCGTGGAAATGTTTTATTCCAAAAAACTTGAGGACTGATCTGATAAGGGAAGATTTATTCAGTTCAGAATAAATTCTCTTGCAATCCTGTATGTCGGACAGCCTAAAGATACAACGGTATTATGAAAATCTTTCAGACTTTTGCTTTCTCCGAATTTATTTTCATAATCCTTCCTGAAATTTCGCAGAAGAATTTTCCCGAGCGTATAGCTGATATATCCGGGATCAAATGCTCCTCTTTCAGCTTCCTGCAGAGCTGTTGTCTCTGTCATGTAAGCGTTCTTAAGAAAGAATTCCTTTGCTTCCTCCTCAGTCATGTTTTCACAGTGGATCCCGATCGATACCAGATATCGGCAGCATCTTATCAATGCTTCAAGCAGCATTCCTATTTTAACTTTAAAATCATCTTTTGAATATCCGAGGTCAATCATCATTTCTTCAGTATAATGAGCCCAACCCTCGACATAAGTGTAGCTCATAAAAAGTTTTGAAAGTTCGGATGAGTTTTTGTTGGCATTAAGAAAATGCGTATAATGTCCGGGATAAGCCTCATGAATAGAGATTAGTTTGAGAATGGGATAATTGAATTGTGTAAGCCATTCCTCTTTCTTTTTTTCTTCCCATTCAGTTTCGGGAAGGTTGACATAATAAAACGACTCGTTAGATTTTTCAAAGGGACCTGCAGTATTCATTGCGGCAAATCCGTAGTTCATATATCTCGGCATTGCGGTAACGATGCAGTTTAATTCTTCAGGTAAATTAACAAGATCATTCTTTCTGATGAATTCAACTAATTCGTCAAGCGTATTCTCTGTATCTTTTACAAGTGATGTTTCACTGGGATGATCATGTTCAAGTGATTCGAGCTTATCATGAAAATCATTCTCATCTAGAATCTTCTTCAGTTCAGACTGAAGACGTCCGAGCTCTTTCTGACCGTATGATTTTAATTCTTCAATGCTCATGTTCACATGTTCCTTGACACTGAGCATTCTGAGATATTTTTCTTTTCCGAGAATGTAGGATCTGTCTTCCTTTGAACTTACCCCGTCAAGAAATTCTATATATTTATTAAACGCCATAACAGCAGCATCGCTTGCAGCGGTATATCTGCTTTTCAGATTTTCATCAATACATCTTTCGCTGATAATTGAGGGAAGGATTTCTTTAAAAAAATCTTCATAGCCCAGCGAGAAATGTCTGGCATATCTGCATAAGACTCTTGGAAGCGATTTGTTAAGATTGACTTCGGCTTCGGCAAGAGCGGAAGGGATGCTCTCAATGATTTTCACAACGGAATCAAGTCTTTCATCAAACGGCGCATATTCGCGGCTGATATAGGATTGAAGAACGCCGAAAGCGAATGCATAATGCATGGGATTATTTTTATGCGAAGGATTTTCTTCAATATCGAATATTGCTGATTCAGCTGACCATATTGCAACGTCAAGTTCATATCTGTCTTCCTTTGAAAGTTTGTTCCTGTCAATTTCCCTGAATCTGTTAAGAAAACTTTTTGCTGTATCAAGATGTATTTTGTATGCTTCCTCTGATTCGCTGTAGCAAATACAGTCATACTCATGAAGTCCGAGATATACTGCGTGCAGCGGATTAAGCTCCAGGTATTTTTTAATATATTCGTTTTTTAAACTTCTGAATTTCTCCGTGATGTTATTTTCCATTTTAAGATTTATATTCTGAATTATTTCCAATGTTTATTTTGTGAATGTCTCTTTTTACTACAGCTCCCTCACCGATGATAGAATCTTCAATGATGCAGTTTTCGATGCTGACATCTTTTTCGAGTATGCTGTCCTTTATGATTGAATTTCTTATAATGCAGTTGTCATTTACAGTTGTATAGGGACCTATAATGCTGTCTGAAATGTCGGCATTTTTACCGATGAAAACTGGATGTATGATCTTAGAATTCGGATATTCCTTCGTGATCTTTTTATTTCTTTTTTTCAGAATATAGCGGTTTGTTTCAAGAAGTGTCTCCGGCTTTCCGCAGTCAAGCCATCCATGGACATCATAAGTTTTCATTTTTTCATTTTCACTGAGCATATTCTCGAGAGCATCGGTAAGCTGAAACTCTCCCTTGACGGTAATGTTGTTTTTCATAATGTGTTCAAGTGATCTGAAAAGTTTTGCCGAGTTCTTTAAATAATACAGTCCAACTATCGCTTCATTTGAAGGACTCACTTTTGAGGATGAAGGTTTTTCAACAAATCTTTTAATGTAACCGGATCCGTCCTTTTCAACTACCCCGAATCTTCTCGGATCATCCACTTTTTTCACGCCGATGACGGAATCTCCGCTGCTGATCATTCTCTTAAGATCCACATCGAAGAGAGTATCACCGAGTATTATCAACACTTCGTCGTTCCTGTTTTTGAATACCGGTTTGGCGCATAATACTGCATGCCCGAGACCTTTTGCTTCATCCTGAACCACATAATCGAATTTGAAATCAAAAGTACTGTCAAGATAATCTTTTATCTTGTCACCGAGAAATCCTGTGATCAGAATTATTGATGTTGCAATTTTATCTTTAATAAGCTGATCAATAATGTAGAATATCATCGGTTTTCCTCCGACATTAAGAAGTACCTTCGGATTGGTAAGCGTATGCGGTCTAAGTCTTGTCCCGAAACCGGCTACAGGTATTATTACTTTCATGTTTTATTTTTGAAATTCTTATGAATTATTTTATAAAAAACTGCGGGTGAACCGGAGATACAGGCTAATTTAATTTTCAAGATAAGTTTCAAACCTGTCAAGCACTTCCTGAAGTTTATTGAGATCTTTAGCTCCTGCAGTAGCAAGATGCGGTTTGCCGCCGCCTCCGCCGCCTAATTCCCGTGCAACTTTTGAAATTATTTTCCCCGCGCTGTAATTTTTTTCTTTGACAAGATTATCACTTACTGAACAGACAAGATTTATCTTTCCGTCAATTACAGCGGCAATCAATGCAACTCCGTTATTTACTTTTCTCCTGAGATATTCACCAATCTCTTTGAATTCCTCTGTGTTTCCTGCTTCGATCTTTGATGCGATAACAGTTACACCGTTTTCTTGCTCAGCAGTCTCGGTTATTTTGTCTATCTTTCCGAAAATTATTTCAACATTCTTCTTAAGCAATTCCTTTTCCGCATTTTTCCTTTCCTCGGAATATTTATCCTTCAGCTCAATTAAGGTTGCAAGCGAATTATCCTGAAGATCAATTAATTTCCTCATTAATTCTATATCCCTGAAATCAGCTCCGGAAATTTTCCCGTTAAGAGTAATAAGGGCAGATCTCAGATCGGAAGTATATTTTTCAGGAAGTTCTTCTGATATTTTATCTATATCTGAAATTCTTTCGCTTAGATATTTTATTATTCCTTTTCCGGTTCTTGCAAATATTCTCCTTGTCCCTGAGGCAATGCTTTCTTCTTTTATTATTTTGAATAATCCGATATCAGAAGTATTGCTGACATGAGTGCCTCCGCAGAATTCAACGCTGAAGCTGTCATCAATATGAACTACTCTTACTTTGTCACCGTATTTTTCGCCGAATAATTTTTTTACATTCGGTATTCTGTTCGCCTTTTCGATGGAAATATCAACATCAGTATAAACTTCTATCTCTTCGCTGATCTTTGAATTTACAAGTTCTTCAATATCCTTCACCTGTTCATCAGAGACTTTATGGAAATGCGGAAAATCAAACCTCAGGTATTCGTCGGATACCAGAGAGCCGTGCTGTTTAATATGATCACCGAGAATTCTTCTTAAAGCTTCATGAAGAAGGTGTGTGGCTGAATGATTTCTCTCGACGGAATTTCGTCTGTCCCTGTTAAGAACGACTTTTACTTCTCCCTCTTTGAGATCAGCAGCCGATGTGATATCAGTAATAAGAAAATTCTTTTTTGAATCCACGACATTTAAAATTCTTCCTGATGAAGTTTCAATAATACCTGTATCGCTGATCTGTCCGCCTGATTCGCTGAAAAATGGATTTGTTTTCAGAACTATAATATTCTTTTCAGGATCTGGGATGACCATCTCCGTAAAAAATTCCTCATCTTTAACTTCGTAAGGATCATATTTAACATCGCCGGTATTTTCAATATGAAGGTCGCTGCCTGTGAATTCGTAAGCTGTTTCCTTTCTGGAAGATTTACCTCTTTCTTTCTGCTTTTCCATTTCTTCCTCAAAGCGGAGAATATCAACTTTAAGTCCGATCTCTCTTGCCATGACCTGAGTAAGATCGAGGGGAAATCCGAATGTGTCATAAAGTTTGAAAGCTTCCACGCCGGGAAAAATCTTTGTATCACTGAGTGATCCGGCGATCTCATTGAAGAGTTTGATCCCGCGTTCGAGTGTCAGATGAAAACTTTCTTCTTCGGCTTTGATAACTTCTTTTGTAAAATCCTTTTTTGAAATTATTTCAGGAAATACGCCGCCGAAAATATCAATAAGAGTATCAACAAGTCTGTAAAGGATCGGTTCGTTGAAATCAAGTTTGCTTGCATGGTTTGATGCCCGCCTGAGAATTCTTCTGAGGACATAACCTCTGCCTTCATTTGACGGGATAGCTCCGTCGCTTATTGCAAAGGTAAGACAGCGAATATGATCGGCTATTGCATTGATGGAAGGAATATTTTTCCCTTTGTATTCTTTACCGGTAATCTCACTGATCTTTTTTATGAGCGGCAGAAAAATATCGGTTTCATAGTTTGAATTTTTTTTCTGAAGGACTCTTACAATCCTTTCAAATCCCATTCCGGTGTCTACATGTTTTTTCGGAAGCAGTTCAAGCTCTCTGTCTTTTTTTCTGTTGTACTGAATAAAAACAAGATTCCAGATCTCAACAACTTCTTCAATCCCAGCATTAACATCTTCGGCTTTACATCCGTTGTCAGTATTGTCATAATGTATTTCAGAACAAGGTCCGCATGGTCCTGTTTCTCCCATTTCCCAGAAATTATCTTTCTCACCGAATCTGAGAATATGCGAAGGATCCACATCGGTTTCACTGCTCCAGATTTCAAATGCTTCCTCGTCCGTTTCAAAAACAGTTACCCATAATCTTTTCTTATCAAGCTTCCATACATCCGTAAGTAATTCCCATGCCCAGACAATAGCTTCTTTTTTATAATAGTCGCCGAACGACCAGTTGCCCAGCATCTCAAAGAATGTGTGATGATAACCGTCATTTCCGACTTCCTCAAGATCATTATGCTTACCGCCTGCTCTTATGCATTTCTGCGTATCGGCGGCTCTGGAATATTCCCTTTTACCTGTTCCGAGAAATACATCTTTGAACTGATTCATCCCTGCGTTTGTGAACAGAAGAGTGGGATCGTTTACCGGCACGACAGGGGATGAAGGTACAATTGTATGTCCTTTGTCCCTGAAAAAATCGAGGAATGATTTTCTGACTTCGTTTGATTTCAATTAAAAATATATATTAACTTTCAAAATAGCTTTAATGAATGATATATTAAATGGTAATTGCTTTTCATTTTTCAGAAAAATCAAAAAACTGTTTGCAGCACGTTCAGTTTAAAAAATCAAATTTTACGGGTGTAAATATATTTTCTTTTATTTTACAAAAAGAATGCGGCAAAGTATAGTCTCCCGCAAGTGAATAATTGCCTGAATTCGTGAAATATAGCTGTAGATTTTCCAATCCATGATTTTCCGCTAAATTTTCCCGTACGGGGATATTTTATTGAAGGTATTTACAAAGAATTTTTAACGGCAATAATTCACAGGCGGGTAGTTTTGATAAAATATTATTAAGTTTATAGGATTTTAATTATTAAATTAAATCTGCTGATTTAAAAATATTTTCGGGCAGTATTGAGAAATAAAATCAATTTCTCCAGTATATACAAATTAGTAAATGTAAAATAAAGAAATAATAAGCCGGACAGAAGTTATTTTTCCGCGGTTTTAATTGCCAGAAGGTGCCATGTGACTCCTGCAGCAATCAGAAGAAGGAGTATCCTGACGTAAAGAAGTTGAGTAAACCATAATGCAGAAGCGGTTATTCCTATCCAGAGCAGAGCGATGGAAAGAATTTTGGAATTCCTTGTCATGCCGTTTCCGTTTGTGTAATCTGAAAGGTATTTTCCGAACAACCGGTTGGTGTGGATCCAACTGTGAAATTTCTCTGAACTTCTGGCAAAGCACCAGGCTGCTAGAATAAAAAATACTGTAGCCGGAAGAAGAGGGAGAAAAATACCGAGAATGCCGATACCGGTCAGAATTATTCCGGAGATCAGAAGTGTCCAGCGCAGTAATGAATTTGATGTGATCTTTAAGTTGCCTGTATTTTGATTTTCGCTGTTCATTTATTGATATGGCAAAATTCGTAAATTTAGATCTTACTTAAAAGTGAATTTTATTGTGCTTTCAATACACAGATATTTTTTAATAAAAGTAGAACTTTACAGCAAAAAAAAAGCCGGCTGAACATTCAGCCGGCTTAATATTGTTTAAATTAAATATTATAATCCAAATTTAACACCGCCGGTGATTTCAAAGCCGTTGGTTTTAACTGTCTGATTTACAACTTTACTTACATTTGATAATCCCAGTTCATATCCGACCTGAAAAAAGAGATTTGTTTTTGTAGCAACTCTGAAATCCAGACCGCCTGCAAATAACAAAGCGAAATTGGTTGTTTCAAAATTTGCTTTGGTATCAATACTTGCTGACTGTGTTGCATTAGACTGATCCTGTGTAGAAGAAAGCAGTATACCAAGAATAGGTCCGCCTGCAAGATAAGGTTTTATTTCGGTCAGTGGAAAATTTACTTTCAGTAAAGCCGGGAACTGAAGAAAATTTGCTGTATTGGTAACATCAACAGCATTTACAGTGAATTTATTTCCGTGCTGAACAAATCTGATTCCGGGAACAATGGAAATCTGAGGTGACAAACCGATATCCACACTTCCGCCTGCAATTAATCCTATTTTTGAATTTGAATTCTGAGACGGTGTTTCAGATGTGTTTGCAATATTGATTCCCGCCTCAAGCCCTAATGCTATTTTTACCTGTGCCTGAGAACTGCTGACAAACGCTGTAAATATTAAAAGTAAAACAATGAACTTTAGAGTTTTCATTTTAGATTTTTTAATTTAATTAATAATGTTTTTACTGTGTTGTATAATTTACTGTTGTTGTATACGCCGTTCCTGTTGCGCTGCCTACTTTTCCTTCAATAACGAATGTCCATTGCTGACCGGCAGCCAGACCCTGAACAGGACCTAAATAAAGAGGATTCTGCTGAGTCCAGACTGTAGTTCCGTCACCGTTTACAACTTCATTACTAATCTGTAACTGTGCACATGTAACAGTAATTTTTGTTAATGTTACGCCGGTGCTCGGAACGAATTGAAAATAAGGCTGATTTGTATTTGGATCAGTTGCAACACTGGTTGTAAATGTTACATTTCCCGTTCCGCCGCCGCCCGGATTGATAATTCCGCCGCCTGTAGTAGAATTACTGCTGCAGCTGGAAAAAATTAAAGCAATGAACAACGATAAAACAATGTAGCTGTAATAGATTTTTTTCATTTTATCTCCTTTCGGAATTGTTTGTTTAAATTAATAAATTACTTTTTTAAAAAAAATTAAGTTTTTCAGTATATTCAGTTTTATAAATTTTCCTTTTAAAAAAAATCCCCCTTCAATCCAAAAGCATTTTCAGGCGAAGAAGATGCATATTATATGAATTATCAGGGGGATTATAACAGTAAAATTTGTTATATACATCTTCTTCAATCGCCTCATACAAAAATAGTTTGAATTGATTATTATTCCAAAGAAAAAAATATTCATTTTTAGAATTAACTAAGAGGATTTATCATGAAATACAAACTGAATATTGAATAACAGAGCCGTTTATTAAGCTATTTCATATTCGTTTTTAGAAATTAAGTATTATTCTTATGGGAATTGGATCAGAGAATTTCATTTCAGATATTGTTTAAATTCTTATTTAACTAGAAATTTTATTAGAAACAATGAATAGACTGTAATCAGTCTTATCTGAGTTATTTCTTTTTCGACGGAATAATACAAAACAAAGAAATGTAATGTGAATTTATTCAATTGTGTCCAAAACGTTGTATAAAATTACAGAGTAAATTTCTATTATTCTCAGATTTACCTTCTTTCTTTTGAACGATCAA
>JAFDZR010000034.1:8475-8601 GCA_018266875.1 Bacteroidota bacterium | reverse complement strand
AAAATTTCAACTCACCAACCGTCAGAAAAGCAATGACAGTTGGCTCAAACAGGAAATTTTTGCTGTTCGCCAATAATCTGAATTTCTTTTAGGCAATTTCTCACAGGTGGGTTAAAAAAATTGTGT
>JAFDZR010000034.1:0-8438 GCA_018266875.1 Bacteroidota bacterium | reverse complement strand
TATTTATTTGAAAATGTTTTGGACGGATGTGAATTTATTTAATCAATGATCAATATTCTTTCATTTAATATCACAAATGAAATATTTATATTGATTACCTTATGGAGAATAACGCAGAAAAAGAAAACGAACCGGGTAATTTCCAAAATAACCCGGATCATTTTCCGGAAGATCCGCAGTCACCCTTAGCTGATAACTTAACTTCTGATTTCAGTTTTAAAGGAATAGAGAAAAAAGATAAGCTAAAACTTACTGCTGTAACTCTGCTGACATTTATAAATTTTATTTTCTTCGTATTCGTTATCATAAGAAAGCTTACTTAATTTATTCATAATTACAATAATTATTTTTGCCCGTCAGTTATTTTTTTAAAAAAGCAGGTCTCATAACATTATCAGGAAGTGACGCTGTTGATTTTATAAACAGAATGTCAACAAATGATCTAAGGAATTTCCGGAAAGGAGAATTCAGATACACTGTTCTTACAACCGACAGGGGGAGGATCATTGATCTTGTAAATTTCATTGATCTCGGTGATAAAATGCTCTTCCTGACTTCCGCAGACTATGAAGACAGAATAATTTCCCATCTGGAAAAATACATTATCATGGATGATGTATCCCTGAAGAAATCCGGAGATGAGCATCTGCTTATTTCAATTTTTACTGATAACCCCGGAGAGTTTTCTTCGGAAAAATTTAACATTGAATGCGAAAAGAATAAGGCTTATGTGATAAATGAGAATGACATTCTCTTTTGTAATGATCTGTTAAGCCCGGCAGTGAATATTATATGCAGTGAAAAGCATATTGATGTATACAGGAATATTCTCAAAGATTATGAACTCTTAAACTGCGGAGAATATGAATTCATGAGGATAAGTTCATTGACTCCCGAAGGCAAAAATGAACTCAATGAGCAGATCAATCCGATGGAGTGCGGACTCGATAAATTCATTTCATTTACGAAGGGATGTTATATTGGGCAGGAAGTAATTGCGAGAATAGAATCACAGAGCAAGATCCCCAAGCAGATGGTGAAAATAAATTCTGATTCGGAATTCAAACCTGAAGACAGGATTTACAATGAAGAGGATAAGGAATCAGGATTCGTAACAAGCGTTATCCCTTACGCGGGAAAATATTCAGGACTCGGATTTATAAGGAATACTGAACTAGAAGGTGAAAAGAGTTTTAAAATCAGATCCGGAGAAAAAGAAATTAAAATTGAAATTTCTCTAAGAGATACAGCCATTAAAAATTAAATATTTATTAACATAATCAACATACAAACATGAATGAAAAAACATTAAAGATCCTGGGAAAGGATAATGAAAATCTGCTTAGTCACAAATGCGAAACCATAGATAAAGGAATGCTTCATCTTCCAGGAAAGGATTTTATTGACAGGGTATGGAAAGATTCCGACAGGAGCCCGAATGTTCTGAGAAATATGCAGCTTATTTACAATACCGGAAGATTATCCGGAAGCGGATATGTATCAATTCTGCCTGTAGACCAGGGAATTGAACATTCGGCAGGAGCATCTTTCGCTCCCAATCCCGCATATTTTGATCCGGAGAATATTGTAAAGCTTGCGATAGAAGGCGGTTGCAATGCAGTCGCTTCAACGCTTGGAATACTCGGATCCGTTTCAAGAAAATATGCGCACAGGATCCCATTCATATTAAAGCTGAATCACAATGAATTTTTATCCTATCCAAACAGATATGATCAGATATTTTTTGCTGACGTGGACCAGGCGTTTGATATGGGAGCTGTTGCTGTCGGAGCGACAATATATTTCGGTTCTGAAGAATCAGACAGACAGATACAGGAAGTCACGCAGGCATTTGCATATGCACACGAACTTGGTATGGTGACAATATTATGGTGTTATCTCAGAAATCCCGCATTCAATGTAAAAGGCGATAAAGATTATCATACTTCTGCTGACCTCACCGGACAGGCAAATCATCTCGGTGTAACTATTGAAGCCGATATTATAAAACAGAAACTTCCTGAGAATAACGGAGGATACAACGCATTGAAATTCGGAAAGACCAGTAAGATTGTTTATGAAAAACTAACCACTGACAATCCGATAGATCTTACCAGATATCAGGTTGCAAACTGCTATATGGGAAGATGCGGACTGATAAATTCAGGCGGAGCTTCAACAGGCAAAGGAGATTCCGATCTGCAGGAAGCGGTTAAAACCGCTGTAATAAACAAGCGCGCCGGAGGCATGGGTCTTATCTCGGGAAGGAAGGCTTTCCAGAAACCAATGAAGGACGGAGTTGAACTCCTGAATTCAATACAGGATGTATATTCTGATGAAAGCATCACAATAGCATAATCAATTAATTAATCAAATAATAATGAACAAACCAAAAAAGAAAGCGCTCGCAAAGCACAGAAAGAATGCAAAAAAAACCAAGGCGAAAAAAAAAGCTTCGCTTGCCAATAAGAAACAGTAAAAGTATTTTTCAGGAAAACTGAGTTTCGGTTCTTATTTGTTTCCTTAAAAATGTTTACAGCCGCAGAATTTTTTTAATTTGACTGCGCAGTAATTTTTTAAATAATACGGTACCTGAAATTTTTTAAAACTCGGGAAGATAATAATCTCACTATCCGGTCATTGCAGTTCGCAGGCAATGCTTTTTATATTAATTTAAAATTAATTCTGGTTTCACAGCAGTTGTGGAAATTAAATGAAAAAATTCCTGCTTGTATTTTTTTTGACATTCACAGCTGCCTTTACGCCTATAGCCGCAAAGTATGTTGTAGGAGTTATTTCCCCGCTTTCTCTGGCATTTCTCAGATTCGGCATGGCAACTCTGCTTCTTCTGGCAGTCTTCAAATATAAGAACGGAAATTTCAGTATAGATAAGAAGGACAGATTGTTATTCATCATGCTGGGTCTGCTGGTCATTCCTGTCAATCAGTTTTGTTTCCTTGTAGGAGTCAAACTTTCTGTAGCATCACATTCGGGAATAATGTATGCATGCACACCACTGATAATCTATCTGATCTCCATCAGGCAGAAAAATGAAAAATTTGAATTAAAAAAACTGATGACAATTTCGCTTACCATTGTCGGAATTCTGATTATATTCTATGAGAACATAACTGCTCCCAAAGTTCCCGGCGTTAATTATCTGCTCGGTGACTTATTGCTGTTCCTGGCTGTCGCATCATGGTCATTCTATCTTGCATTCAGCCGAAGCATGACAATTAAATACGGAGCACTGAAGACGCAGACAATTTCCTTCATGACCGGAATTATTCTTTACATTCCCATTTTTCTTTTTGACGTAAAGAATCTTTCGTTTGAAAACGTGAACGCTATAGTCATACTTGGATATCTTCATCTTACAGTTCTGGTTGCATTTGGCAGTTACTTTCTTTACAGTTATTCAACCAAAGTAATCAGGACAAGTACGCTGACAACTCTTACAAATACATCTCCTGTCATCACTATTCTGTTTTCTTGGTTACTATTAAATGAAAATTTATCTTATTTTTTTATAATAGGAGCTGTGATTACAATGACAGGCGTGATACTTACGCAGATGCTGAAAGATGAGAATCTGATTATTCAAACTGAAAAACAGGATATGAATGAAAAGTAACAGCATAAAATATTCGGATAAAAAGATAAAAGTCGCGCTGACATCTCTTTATACTGCTGTGCTTATTACGCTTGTAAAAATAGTTGCAGCATACTTCAGCGGAAGTCTCGGGATATTATCAGAAGTTTTCAATTCAGGCATAGATATATTCGTTTGTTTCGTTACCATCATTTCAATAAAATACGCATCAAAGCCGCCGGACAAGGATCATAATTACGGACATGAAAAGGCTGAGAATTTCTCCGCTCTGTTTCAGGTATTTATTTTATTCATGACTTCGGCTTATATAATTTATGAAGCAGTAAACAGACTGTTCATAAAGCCGGATGTCGAGCTCAATGTAAATATATGGATAATCGGAGCAATGCTGATTACCATTGTAATAGATTTTTTCCGCGCCAAAAAGCTCCGGGAAGTTGCAAAGGAGACAAATTCGCAGGCTCTTGAAGCCGATGCTCTACATTTTTCAAGTGATATACTTTCATCATCGGTAGTAATGATCGGGCTTCTGCTTGCTTATTTCCGGATCAGTAAAATTGCTGACACCTTTGCGGCTTTGTTTGTTACTTTGATAATTATCTATCTCGGTTACAAGCTGCTAAAGAAATCAATGAACTCTCTGATGGACAAAGTTCCTGACGGTCTTTATGAAAAGATAAAATATGAAACGCTTCTGATCAAAGGAGTAGAGGGAATAAACAGCTGCAGGATCAGAACATCGGGTTCCATAATTTACATTGACATGACAATTGAGATCAGCCGTCTCGTTCCTTTTTCCAAGGCGCATGACATCATGGATAATGTTGAGAAAAGAATAAATGAGATTGCAGAAAATTCTGATATCATTATCCATTCTGAACCGGTTGAAACAGCTGATGAAACCATCAATGACAAGATAAGACTGATAGTGAATGACTTCGGACTGAAATGTCATGATATTTTTTCGCATAAAATAAACAATGAGATATTCTCCGAGCTTCATATTGAAGTTGATGATACCAATGATCTTACAAAAGCGCATAATATTATTTCAGACGTTGAGAATGAGATAAAGAAAAAGATCGACATTATATCCGAACTTAAGATACATATTGACGAGCCGAGCGAAATACTTTTTGATACAACGGACATAACGGAAAGTTCAAATGAAATGATAAGGGAAGTAAGGAATGTACTCAATGAAAACAAACAGGTTTTATCGAGCAACAGCATTCAGGTGATCAGTACCAACGGAAAGATCAGAATTTCCCTGAACTGTGTTTTTGACTACATTAACTCCTTTGATGAAGTTCACGATATTGTAACACAGCTGGAAAGCAGGATCTATCTGAGTCTTAAGGAAAAATACCCGAAGCTTGCAAATGTAATCATACATGCAGAGCCGTCAAACATTAAATAAAATTCATGAAAAAATTAAAAATAGGATTGTTCGGTCTTGGTCATCTCGGAAAGACACATTTAAAGTTAATAAAGGAAATATGCAGCGAAAGAAATGATACAGAACTTGCGGGAATTTATGATTCAGATAAGGAAAAGAATTCGGCAATGTCTGCAGAGTCGGGGACGGAGATTAATAATTCTCCTGACGAACTGATAAATAAAATTGATACGGCTGTTATAGTTACGCCGACTTCAACTCATTTTGAACTTGCATCAAAATGCATAAAAAATGATATAAATACTTTCATTGAAAAACCGGTAACTGAAACCACTGCTCAGGCGCAGGAATTACTTAAACTTTCAGAATCAAAAGACATAAAAATTCAGATCGGTCATATAGAACGGTTTAATCCGGCAATACTTTCGCTCGATAAATTCAGGATCTCTCCGCTGTTTATTGAGACACACCGGCTGGCGCAGTTCAATCCAAGGGGAACAGATGTATCTGTGATACAGGATCTTATGATACATGATATAGACATTATCCTTAATCTTGTTAAATCACCTGTAGAGTCAATAAATGCAAACGGAGTAGCAATATTAAGTGAAAAAATTGATATAGCGAATGCAAGAATTAAATTTGTAAACGGCTGCGTTGCAAACATTACCGCGTCGAGGATCTCACAGAATAAAATGAGAAAGATGAGACTGTTTCAGAAGAACGCTTATATATCCATTGATTTTTTACAGAACTCATCCGAAGTTTTCAGACTTTCAGATGATGAGAATGAAAGCGGATTTGCGGTCACTGAAGTGGAACAGGGTGATAAAAAATTAAAAATATTCTATGAAAGACCACAGATACCCGAAGTGAATTCACTGAAATACGAACTGAATAAATTCTTTGATTCTGTTATCAGAAATGAAGAGCCGCTTGTAACGCTGACACACGGTTTACAGGCGCTTGAAGTTGCAAATAAGATAATTAGTGAAATCGAAACATCTCAGAAAATAAATTAAAAATGCCTATGTACAAAATTGCACATATCTCAGATTCACATCTTATTCTCAACAATGAAAACAACTCAGGAAAGGCTTTTATTGAGCTGATGGAAGACATCCGGAAAAGAGGTTGCGATCATGTTGTTCACACAGGTGATGTAGTTGACAATCCCGAAAACGCTGATTTTATTTTTGCAGCAGAGCTGATGAATCAGTACGGACTGCTGAATAGTGAAAAGCTCACTGTAGTTCCGGGAAATCATGACATATTCGGCGGAGCTGCGAAAGGTATTGAGGGACTTAAGTTTATTTACAACTGCAGTAATACTGACTATGGAAAAAATTTAAAAAAATTCACAACGCATTTTGAAAAGACTTTTCCGGGAGATAAAATATTCCCTTATCTTAAAATATCGGGTAACACTGCGCTAATAGCAGTTAACAGCATTGCGCATTGGGATATAAAGAAAAATCCTGAAGGATCCAACGGAATGATAAGTCCGAAAGATTTCAAAGCGCTTGAAAAAATTTTAAAGCAAAAGAAAATAAAGGATCTTGTAAAGATAATTGTACTTCATCATCATTTCGGATTACCGGAACCTACAAAGGAAAATAAGTCACATCCTGTCTGGCTGGAAGGTATTGATTACAAGATGAAACTCCACGGAAAAAAGAAACTCCTTGAGCTGTTTAAAAAATATAAAGTTAACCTGATACTTCACGGACACACCCATATTTCCGAGGTTTACAATGCCGGAAAAATAATCTCTGTAAACAGTTCAGCGTCATCTCTTCCACTTACAGATGACGGAACTGTCAGCTATCATATGATAGAAATACCCGGCGGTGACGATGAATCGGGAAAGATCAGGATCAAGAAAATTATCATAAAATGAAAAGGATTTCCCCTGAAAATAAACTCATAAGAAAGATCGGGAGAATTGCAGACAGGAATAATGTTTCAGCGTATCTTGTAGGCGGTTATGTCCGGGACCTTATTATGGGAAAAGAAGGGAACGACATTGACATAATGGTAACAGGTGACGGAATCGAATTTGCAAAATATGTTGCTGTGGAATTCGGAAAAGAGCTTGATTCAGTTTATAAAAATTTTGAAACGGCTCTGTTGATGAAGGATGGAATCAAAATCGAATTCGTTTCAGCAAGGAAGGAAAGTTATAATAGAGGATCCCGCAAACCTGACGTGGAGCATGCATCACTCGAAGAAGATCTTTCCAGAAGGGATTTTACAATCAATGCTATAGCCGCCGGGATAAATGAGAATAATTTCGGTGAAGTAATTGATAATTTCGGCGGTTTACAGGATATTGAGAACAAGATCATACGAACGCCTCTGGATCCGTTCAGGACTTTCGATGATGATCCTCTGAGGATAATGAGGGCAGTAAGATTCGCTTCAAGATTCGGATTTGAAATTGAGGAAAATACTTTCAGCGCGGTAAGGGAAATGGCGCACAGACTTTTTGAAGAAGGAGTTGTATCCCGGGAAAGAATTACAAATGAATTTCTTCAGATATTAATGACTGACAAACCATCAATCGGGCTTGACCTATTATACAGATCAGGTGTAATGGAAATAATATTTCCTGAAATTGCTGAACTTGAAGGAGTGGACCAGAGAAAGGATTTTCATCACAAGAATGTATTTTACCATACTCTCATAGTAGTTGACAATATTTCTCAAAGGACAGATGATCTCTGGCTGAGATTTGCAGCGCTTGTTCATGATATCGCAAAGCCGAGAACAAAAAAATTCATAGAAGGAACAGGCTGGACTTTTCATTCTCACGAAGAAGTCGGCGCGCGTATGATGAAAAATATATTTAAGAGAATGAAACTGCCAATGAATAAACTTGAATACGTTGAAAAACTTGTAAGAATGCATTTAAGACCAATTCCTCTTGCTAAAGAAGATGTCACCGATTCTGCAATAAGGAGACTGGCAGCCGAAGCAGGTGAAGAGCTTGAGGATCTGCTTACATTATGCAGAGCGGATATTACTTCAAAAAATCCTGATAAGGTAAGTAAATTCCTGGATAATTATGACAGGGTTGAAAAAAGAATACTTGAGGTTCAGGAGAAGGATGAGCTGAGAAATTTCCAGTCGCCGGTGAGAGGTGATGAGATAATGGAACTATTCGGACTGGAACCCGGGAGGGTAATAGGGGAATTCAAGCACAGGATTGAGGAAGCGATACTGGAAGGAGAAATACCGAATGATTATGAAGCAGCGAAGAATTATCTGATGAGCATAAAGGATGAAGTGCTTAAGCATTAATTTCTTTCTTAAAAATAAAAACAAAAATATTTAAAGCTGAATGCCCTGTAAAATTCATTTACAGGGTTTCTCATTTTAATAATTAATATAAACTTATTTAGTAAGCGTTCATAAAAGTGTGTA
>JAFDZR010000033.1 GCA_018266875.1 Bacteroidota bacterium | reverse complement strand
TAAAACGGGTAGAGAGTAAATCAGTAATTTAGATTTCATTTTTTCTCCTTTTGGTTTTATTGTTTATTGTAAAAAAAATTTATTTTTTAAATTTTTCTTCTAAATTTAATGAATTTGTTTCCCTTTTTTATTATTGGTTAAGTTATTTATAATATAAACTATTGTCAATAAATAAATAAGACTAATTATTACAAACAGATCACAACAGCTTCAATTGTGTCCAAAACGTTTAGTTTAAGAAATTAAAATTTACTGGAGTAAACGTACTTTCTTTTGTACGACCAAAAGAAAGTACCAAAGAAAAGTCGCCGCTGGTGAATAATTGCCTAAATTCGTGAAAAATTGCGATAAAATTTCCAACTCAAAATTTGCTGCGCAAATTTCTCGGACAGGGAAATTTTATTGACGCAATTTATCACGAATTCTTAACGGCAATAATTCACAGGCGGATAGTTTGACAAAATATATTAAAATGTTTAAAAGATTTTAAATATTAAAATATTTCTTATTATTAAAAATTAATTTGGACAGTATTGCAACATCTTCAACATCCGTTCAAAACGCTACACTATAAAATTCAGATTTCGTTGGTTTATATTTACTTTCTTTATTTCAACTAAAAGAGGGTAAAATAAAAAGTTGTCCCAGTTCTCGGTATGAATAATTGCCTAAATTTGTGATAAATTGCTATGAAATTTCCAACTCAGAATTTGCTTCTCAAATTTCGCGGACAGGGAAACTTTATTGACATGATTTATCACGAATACTTACGGGCAATAATTCAATTGCGGGAAGTTTTTAAAGTGTAAATTTACTTCTGACAGTTCTGAATAAATATTGATTATCTGAAAATTTTTGATTGCCTGAATAAAAAATATATCCCGGAATTCAATTCATGAAAAACAGCATCATTTGTAAATTGAATATAAAACTCTAAAAATCTATTTTGATTAAATTATCAAAAATTGACAAGAGCTAAATATTTTTTATCCGCCGTTGTGTTAATTCTTCCGCTGTTAATAATTACTTCATGCGGCAAAAAGGATGAAAGCAAATTCACTCCGCCCGAAGGTGAAATCAATACTGACAAAGAGAAGGAACAGCGTGAAAGGGAAGAATTTGAAAGACTGAAAAGATTACAGGAAGGCATAACTGATTCTTCGGTAAGTAAATCAGACTCTCTTTTAAATTTTAAGGATTCAGCTGCTGCAGTTTCGGATTCACTGAAAAAAATCAGGACTGCCGACGAAAAAAAGAGAATGGTTCAGAAAGAAAAGGAACTCAACAAACGTCTGGATAATCCCAAAACAGCCATACTCGATTATATTGAATTTCTGAAACGCGGCACAAGCGAAGGCGGGAATTTCGAACAGAATATGAAAAAGGCAAATGACCTGTGGCAGAACGGCGACATTAAAAGATTCACATCTAATTATAAAAATACAAAAAAAATTATTACGCTTGAAGAGCCAAAAGTAATTTCACAGAAAGGAAACCAGGCGGTTGTGGATGTGAAGATAAAAAAATCCGATTTGATCAAAGGCAAAGAGGAAGAATCCGTTATGACTGTAAGATATTATCTCGAAGCGGATAATAATGGAAAATGGAAAATCAAAAATAATACTGTAAATAAAAATTAACCAAAGAAAATGAGCATATTAGTTAACAAAAAAACAAAAGTTGTAGTACAGGGAATCACGGGATCTGAAGGAACATTTCACACTAACCAGATGATGGAATACGGTACGAATGTCGTTGCAGGCGTTACCCCCGGAAAAGGCGGCACCATATTCAAATCGGATAACAATAAATCGGTTCCGATATTCAATTCTGTAAAGGAAGCCGTAAACAAAACAAAAGCCGATGCATCGGTGATATTTGTTCCCGCTCCGTTTGCGGCAGATGCAATAATGGAAGCAGCTGACGCAGGCGTTAATGTAATTGTCTGTATTACCGAAGGTATTCCGACAAATGACATGATAAGAGCTTATGAGTACGTTAAAAATAAAAATACAAGCGGACATTCGGTCAGATTCATCGGACCAAACTGTCCCGGAATCATTACCCCCGAAGAATGCAAGATTGGCATTATGCCTGGCTTTATTCATAAAAAGGGAAATGTCGGTCTGATCTCGCGGAGCGGAACCCTGACCTATGAAGCTGTGTGGCAGCTTACAAATCTCGGAATTGGTCAGTCCACATGCATCGGGATCGGCGGAGATCCGGTAATCGGTACAAGGTTCATAGATGCTGTGAAACTCTTCAATGAGGACAAGGATACAAAAGCCATTCTTATGATAGGTGAGATCGGAGGCAACGCCGA
The DNA here is from genome assembly GCA_018266875.1 of Bacteroidota bacterium. Classification (GTDB taxonomy): domain Bacteria; phylum Bacteroidota; class Ignavibacteria; order Tepidaquicellales; family Tepidaquicellaceae; genus UBA2330. Next base: position 32,142 of record JAFDZR010000033.1, on the reverse strand, counting down.
AGAAGAAGCTGCATACTATATCAAGGAAAATGTTAAGAAGCCTGTGGTTGGTTTCATTGCCGGTAGGACAGCTCCTCCGGGAAGAAGGATGGGTCATGCCGGTGCTATTATACTCGGAGGCAAAGGAACTGCAGATGAAAAGATAAAAATTATGAAAAGCTGCGGTATTACCATAGCAGATTCGCCGGCAGATATCGGAATCACAGTAAAGGCAGCTATGGGAAAATCAGCTTCAAAAAATTCACCCAAATCCGTATCCTCAGCCGGGAAAAAATCAGATGTTAAAAAATCAGCATCAAAAAAAACAACGGCAAAGAAGAAAGTATCTTTGAAATAAAATTCGTAAATTGATTTAATTTTATTTATTTTGACAAGAATAAAAATTAATAATGCGCGGTTTTATTCCTATCACGGCGTACATGATTATGAGAAGCAGTTCGGCAATGAATTTGAAGTTGACATTGAAATGGAATGCGGGCTTCCGGACCTCTCGCTTAGTGATGATCTGAATGAGACAGTAGATTATTCCGCAGTTTATGATCTTGTGAAAAGAGTGTTTTCTGAAAATAAATTTAATCTGATAGAGACAGTTAATATTCTGATCTGTAAAAGAATACTGGAAAATTTTCCGCTCGTCAGCATTGTAGAGACAAGGATCAGAAAACCCAACGCTCCACTGGGGATCATTGACTCTGTAGAAATTATCAATAAATTGAAAAGAAAATGAACGGTAAAAACACTGTATTTCTTGGACTGGGTTCGAACAAAGGTGAAAGGATCTCTTACATCGAAAACGTCATCTCAAAACTTGAAAATCATAACAGCATAAAGGTACTCCGGAAATCCGGCGTTTATGAAACTGAACCCTGGGGAATTTCCGATCAGCCCGATTATCTTAATTCCGTTCTGGAAATTGAAACCACGCTCGGACCTATGGAACTGCTGGTTGAATTAAAATCCCTTGAAAAAAAAACGGGAAGATCAGAAAGCAAAAAATGGTCGGAAAGAGAAATTGACATTGATATCCTTTTTTACGGGGATCTCGTTATTAAAAATGAAAATATAAATATTCCTCATTCCTTCATTGAAGAAAGGAAATTCGTACTTGTTCCTCTTGCAGAGCTGGATCCTGAATTTATTCATCCGGTTCTCAAAAGGTCAGTTAAAGAACTTCTTGAAACTACTAAAGATAAACTGAAAGTCGTAAGTTACGGGAAACTAAAATCCGAAGCATAGATCAAAATGTCCTCAGAAAAAAAAATCAGATATATTGCTATAGAAGGTGTAATCGGAGCAGGAAAAACATCGCTTGCAAAAAAACTTTCCGAACGTCTCAATGCCAAACTCATTCTTGAAAATTTTGAGGATAATCCTTTTCTGGAAAAATTCTACAAGGATCCTGTCAGTTATGCATTTCATACCCAGATGTATTTTCTGATGAGCCGTTACAAGCAGCTGCAGGAAGTAAAGCAGATAGATATGTTTCATGAATATTTTGTCGCTGATTACATCTTTGAAAAAGACAAGATCTTCGCTTATCTGAACCTCCAGGACGATGAGCTGAAACTTTACGAAAAGATCGTTTCACTCATAGAAAGGAATATCGTCGTCCCGGACCTTATCATTTATCTGCAGTCTACACTTGAGAGACTTATGAAAAATATCAGACACAGGGACAGGGATATAGAAAAAGAAATAAGGGAGGATTATATAAAAGACCTGAATGAAGGTTACAATTATTTCTTTTTCAGATATAAAGCCACTAAAGTGCTGATTGTTAATTCCGCAGAGATAGATTTTGTAAACAACGAAAAGGATTTTGAGGAGCTAATAGCGGAGATACTGAAACCCGAACATTCGGCAATTGAGTTTTACAATCCCCAGTCATCTAAAATCGCCAAGTAAAATGCTAAGAACGATATTAATATTTGTAATAATTTTTATTTTACTGTCCTTCATAAAATCAATAGTCCGGACTTTCAGAATGAGATCAAAGTCAGGCGTTTCAGGAACTGACAAACCCGGAAAGAAAAAAGATGACAGCAAAATAATTGATGCGAAATATGAAGAAATAAAATAATCCAGTCATGTTAAAATTCCTGTTCAGATCCGCCGGAAACTTTGACCGGAATATTCTTTCTCCAGGAAATGTAAAGAACATACTTATTGTAAGACAGCATAATCAGCTCGGAGATATGCTGTGCTCGGTTCCGCTGTTTGCGGCTATCAGAAAGAAATACCCTTCGGCTCATATTACACTTGTTGCATCCCCGGTAAATTATGAAATACTTTTCAGCGACATAAATCCGTTTATAGATAAAGTCATTACTTACAGGAAAGCTCCTCTGAAAAATCTGCTGGAATTTTACAGGGAGTTAAAAAACCATGATTATCAGATCGGCATTGTTCCGTCAACAGTATCGCTATCAAGGACTTCACACCTTATAAATTATTTCTCCGGCGCGAAAGTAAGAGTAGGCGTAAGAAGTATTGACGGAAAGCTGAATGAAATGGAATATCTGCTGAACGTTAAATCGGATTTTGAATGGGACACAAAGAAACTTCATCAGACAGAGAGAAACCTTGACGTAGGCAGACAGATAGAATGCGATCTTACTGAAAAAGAAAAAAACGAAGTCATGATCCATCTCAGTCCGGATGAAATTAAATTTGCAGACGATTATATTAACAAAAATTTTCCGGACGAAAGAAAACTAATTATTGGATTTCATCCCGGAGCCGGTAAGTTAAAGAACCGTTGGGATAAGGATAATTTCACTGAACTTATAACTGCTTTGTATAAAAAATACAGCTGCTGCATTCTTCTTACATCCGGTGCGATTGACATGGAAATTACCGGATACATAAAATCACAGCTTGAGGAAAGCGGAGTGGAATGTACCGTACTTGATAATACTCCGATAAGAAAATTAAGCGCTGTTCTGAAGAAACTCGATCTTTATATTACCAATGACACAGGTACGCTTCATGTCGCAGGAGGTGTGGATGCAAATGTAATTTCACTCTTTGGTCCAACCAACGGTTATGAATGGGCGCCGTCTGGAGAAAACAAGATTTTCATTCAGTCACCGACTGAAAATATTAATGACATCAGACCGGAAAAAGTTCTGAACGAAGCAGTGAATTTTCTTGATTCGTATATTTCAAAAACCGGCAGGGAAAAATTAATCTCACTTGATCATCAGCGGTAAATTTGACTAAGACACCGGATAAAAATATAGCTGCAATTGATATCGGAACAAATTCATTTCATCTTGTAATCGCAGAGATAGACAGCAAAAACAGATTCAAGATTCTTACAAAATCCAAGGAAGTTGTCCGTCTCGGGAACAGTTCAAATGATATGAAATATATCACTGAAGATTCCGTCAGAAGAGGCGTTGAGGTTCTCAAGAGATTCAAGCTTATTTGCGAATCATACAATGCGGAGATCATTGCAGTCGCCACAAGCGCAACGCGTGAAGCCCTGAATCAGGAGGAATTCAAATCTAAAGTCCTGAGTGAAACGGGAATTGAAATAAATATTGTATCCGGTTATGAAGAGGCAAGACTTATTTATCTCGGTATACTTCAGTCACTTGAAATTTTTCACAGGAAAATCCTGATGATAGACATAGGCGGCGGAAGCACTGAATTCCTGGTCGGACATTCAGGAGAAGTAAAATATGCAAACAGTATCAAGATAGGCGCTGTAAGACTCACCAAAAAATTCTCACTCGATAAAAAAATCGATAAAGATGATCTGAAGGACTCTAAGATTTTCACGCGGAATGTTCTTAATCAGGTTGTAAGATCACTTGAAAATGAGGATTACGATATGATAGTCGGATCCTCCGGCACTATTATGAGTATCGGAAATATAATCAAAGCTGACAGTGATAACGAAAATGATGCGGAAGTGAATCTGAACGGATTCGTAATCAAGAAAAAGTCCCTTCTTTCAACTGTCGAAAAAGTTTATAGCGCGGAGTCTTATTCCGAAAGATCAAAGATCAAAGGCATGGATCCTAAAAGAGTTGACATAATTACTGCAGGCTGCGTCATTATAGAACAGATCTTTTCGGAATTGAAAATAGAAAAACTCACAGTTTCCAGTTATGCACTGAGAGAAGGTATTATAATGAATTATATACAGCAGAGAAGAAATGCAGCTGATTTCGGCAATGTGAAAAACGTCAGGTATAACAGCATTCTTCATTTATGCGAACTGACAAATTTTGACAGGAAGCATTCTTTCAAAGTAATGGATAATGCAGTCCTCATTTTCGATGCTCTGGCTTTATTGTTTAAACTTGATGAAAGAGATAAGGAATATCTTGAAGCAGCCTGTCTGATGCATGATATCGGTTATCACATCTCGCCTGCAAGTCATCATAAACATTCATATTATCTGATTAGGAATGCAGAGTTAATGGGTTTTAATGACAAGGAAATCGAGATCATAGCAAACACAGCCAGATATCACAGGAAATCTTTTCCAAAACTCAAGCATGAAGCTTATGCAAAACTTGATCCCGAAAGTCAGGATAAGGTGAAAAAACTCTCAGGTATTCTAAGGATCGCTGATGCCCTGGACCGAAGTCATAAAAGCGTAATTGAAAATTTTGATTCTCTTCTGGAAAACAAAACCCTTAATGTGAATATCAGATCCGTGAACTCTGATCCTTCCCTTGAGCTCTGGGGAGCTGAACAGCGCAAAGGTCTTTTTGAAGAGAGTTTCGGACTGAAAGTCAGATTCAATACATTATATCAGAACAATTAAAAGTCAGGTTTCTTAAAACTTATTACCGGGATCGCCCTTACAGCTTCATTTCTTTTTTCTTCCCGCCGTTCTAACTTTTTTATAATTTATCTTCCTTTTTTCATTGAAAGCCGATATACCTTCAGAAACCTCGCCTGACAGATTATGTATTGAAAGCCAGTCTCTTGCGCTTCCTATAGTTGTATGCCATGAAAGATCTCTCCAGAAATTTAACTGCTGCTTCGTATACCGCAGACATTCAGGAAGTTTGTTGTATAATTTTTCCGCCAGAATATCCACTGCATTGTCAAGTTCGGAGTAAGGCACCACCTGATTCACTAATCCCCAGTCGAGAGCTTTCATTACAGGAATGTCCTCACAGAGAAACAGAATCTCACGGGCTCTTCTGTCTCCTACTATCAAAGGAAGGAACTGAGTGGCTCCTGCGGCGGCAACACTGCCTCTTGCCGCTCCGACCTGCTTTATTATGATATGATCCGCCGCGACAGCAAGATCACAGCTCATATTAAGTTCATTTCCTCCGCCGACAACCATTCCGTTTAGTCTTGCAATAGTCGGCTTGCCGGCATTTCTCATCACTTCGTGAAGCTGTATGAATTCATACATCCACTTGTAATAGTCATCAGGATTTTTAAGAAAATACTTCTGCTGTTCATCCAGGTCGGCACCTGTAGAGAATGCTCTCTTCCCTGTTCCCGTCAGAACAATGACAGCAATGTTATCATCCCAGGAAGAATCCTTGAATGCAAGAGTAAGTTCATTAATCGTCAGAAGATCAAGACAGTTCAGCTTCTTTTCGCGGTTGATGGTAATTGTGGATTTATATCCGTCTTTTTTATAAATGATGTTTTTGAATCTGTGATTTTTAGGTATGTAACCCTGAAATTTTTCCGTCAATTTTTTATTGTTTGATTTTAAAAATAAAAGTAAGTTAATATAATTATATTTTTATAGTGAATTTATGCAAAAAATCGGTTTTTTAAACGCTAAAGCCCGTTTATATATATCCTCAGCCCGAATTCGGTTATTTCCGGAGCAATAAAAAATTTTATATCCAAAAATTTCTCCCTAAGCGAATAATTACTTGACTTAATACTGACTTTTATATAATTTCATAAAAAGATTTTTCACGTATAATTTTTAACCTGGAGGTAAAATTGAAAGATTATGACGATTTGGATTTTTTCGGTGAGGAAGATGCTGATAATGAAAAAAGTAAGAGCAAAAAAAATGAAGAACTTCAGAAAATATTAAAACTAGAGGAAGAAGCTAAATATAATTTTGACGCCGAGAATCTTGAAGAGATCATTAATTTCTATTTTGATAATTATGAATTTGAAAAAGCGCTGAGTTACGTAAATGTTCTGCTTGATATTTATCCTTATTCAACGGAAGCTTGGCATAAAAAAGCTCTAATACTCGACAGTCTCGGAAAATTCACGGAAGCTCTTGATTACTTTGATAAGGCGATCCTCCTTGATCCCACCGATATTGAGATTTATATAAACAAAGGCATTACGCTTGATAACCTTGAAAAATACGAACCCGCTCTGACCTGTTTTGCCAAAGCAGTCGAAATGGATGCTTATAATGTGGATGCTCTTTTTAATATGGGTCTTACTTATGAAAAGCTTGAAAAATTCACAGAGGCATCGGAATGTTTTGAGAACGTGCTTAAAATAAATAAGGAACACAAAGATGCTTATTATGAACTCGGATACTGCTTTGATTTTCTCGATATGCTGGACGAATCCATTGCCGCCTATGATGAACACCTGAAATATTCCCCTCTTAATTATACTGCCTGGTACAACAGGGGAATAGTCCTTAACAGAACAGGAAAATATCTCAAAGCAATTGACAGTTATGAAATGTGTCTGGCTCTAAGAAGTAATTTCCCTTCCGCATGGTATAACTGCGGAAATGCATACGCATCGATAGGAAGATTATATAAAGCTATCGAATGTTACAGAAATTCCCTTGAGCTTAAAAAGAATGATCCCTTTACTCTGCATAATCTGGGTAATGCTTATGAAGAACTGGGTGAATTCGATACCGCTATTAAATATTTTTCCGAAGCTATAAAATCGGATCATTATAATTATGAATCTTTCTACGGCAGAGGAAACTGTTATTTCAATTTCGGGAATTATGAGAAGGCAATAGAGGATTTTAATTCGGCCATTATTCTCTGCAAGGACTACTCAGAGATTTGGTATCTAAAAGCCGATGCAGAACACGCGCTCGGTAAGATCGATGACGCAGTAAAGAGTTATCATATGGTTGTAAAGCTTGACGAAAAGAATTATGACGCATGGTATGATTACGGCTGCGCTTTGTTTGATGCAAAAAATTACACCCTGTCTGTCAAAGCTTTCGATAAAGCAATAAAATTAAATCCCGGCTGGCATGAACCTTTTTATGAGAAAGCAAAGATCTATTTCATGAAAGAAGACATCGAGAAAGGATTGGATATGATAGAAAAAGCATTTGATCTGAATCCTTCTGACAGATTCGAATACAGTATTGAAAATGACTGGAAAAAACTTCTGCATTTTCTTGTGAACAGATAATTTACATTATTTTTTCTTAACCAGTTTTGCCGCAAGTTTAATTGCTTCGTATGTACTTTGCGGATCGGCTCTCCCTGTTCCAGCAATGTCAAAAGCAGTTCCGTGATCAGGCGAAGTCCTGATGATCTTCAATCCCGCCGTAAAATTAACACCCTTATCAAAAGCGATCATTTTAAAAGGTATAAGCCCCTGATCGTGATAAACTGCAGCGGTGATATTGAATCTCCTGTAAGATTTGTTTGCAAAGTAAGCGTCTGAAGAATACGGACCCCTTATTCTGAATCCGACTGAATTCAGTTCGTCCATCGCAGGAATTATCACATCAGTCTCTTCATTCCCTATCATCCCACCGTCTCCGGCATGCGGGTTAAGTGAAAGCATTCCGATCGAAGGTGACCTGATTCCGAAATCCTTTACAAGAGAATTATTTATGGTAATTAGTTTTTTAATTATTGTCCCGCGGGTTAAAGCGCCTGATATTTTTTTTACGGGAATATGACCTGTGATAAGCGCAACGGAAAATTTTGCAGAATGAAGGATCATTACCACTTCACCCGAATCCGTAATTTCTTTCAGCATTTCAGTGTGTCCGGGATAATTAAATCCGCCGAGATTAAGAGATTCCTTTGATAACGGCAGGGTAACCATTGCATCAAACTCTTTTCTCATGCAAAGATGAGCCGCTTTTAAAACGGAATCTCCCGATATTTTCCCGGCTTTGCTGCTGATCTTCCCGGGTGTGACCATGAATCCGGATGGCAGATCCATTTCTATAATTTTTTCCGGAGGAATGTTTTTTAAGGAAGTCTCCTGAGAATAGTGATCGAAGATCTTTTTATTTCCAAGCACGGACAGGTCAAACTTTGAAATGAATTTACTGTCGCTGAATATTTTAAGAATGATTTCCGGACCAATGCCGTTCGGATCTCCGGTTGTAAGAATTATTCTCGGATTATGATTTGGTTTTCCGCCGCTCATTTTCAGTCTTCATCGCTTACTTTTTTTACAGCCGCGTCAGCCCAAAGCCCTTCGAGGTTGTAAAATTTCCTTGCATCTTCAAGAAAAATATGGACAACGACATTTACATAATCCATCAGTACCCATTTCAGATTTGAATATCCTTCCTTATGCCAGGGAGTTTCATCTATCTTCGCAGTTTCTTCTTTCAGAAAATCCGCAATCGCTTTCACCTGTGTGTCCGAAGATGCCGTGCATATTACAAAAAAATCAGTAACATTGGTAAGTTTCCTAAGGTCCATAATAATAATATCCTGACCTTTTTTCTGAAGGATCAGATCCGCCAGTTTTGCAGCAAGTTTTTTGGATTCCATAAATTAATTTCGTTGTTCAGTATAAGGTTTGAGTTCTTTAAAATCTTTCCCGATAACAACCGTTACATCGAGATAAAGACTGTTGTTTATCTGCTGAATTATATTCCTGCTGTTGATTCCGAGAATGTCAGCTACTTTTTTAGCTTTTCTGTTGTCGCCGCTTCTGTCTATGACAATTGTCCTTTCCTGAGCGCTTGACCTGAAATTTCCGGATTCCACAACATCTATGCCTTTCTTTCTGAGATATTCCGTAAACTGTCCCGCAATCCCGTTCTCGTCCGTTCCGTTCTGTACATCAAGCTGTATAGTCAGGTTAGGCTGATTGGTTACAGCTTTGGAAGTATCGGAAATTACATCCGGTTTCTTTTCAGATTTTATCGAATTATTTATCAGTGAAAATCCCAGATAAACAACAAAGACAATAAAAATTATTATGAAGCCGTTTAATATGTAGTTAAAAACATTTTTGCTCATATTAAAAAAATAAAAAACCGAAAGCTGATTTACTTTCGGTTTTAAAAATTATACCTGATAATATTTCTTCAGTCTGTCTGAAAATCAATATCCGCTGTATCTTGGATTCGAAATAAAAGGATTATAAAAATTATTATTGTAATAAAAATCCGACTGATCTATTTTTCTGAATTCAACATTAATGAATGAATTTTCAGATATCCTGTAATTCAGTGAAGCTCTTGACAAAGAGACTCCGCTCAGATCTTTCTGAAGTGAACTGGCTGCATTCGGTCCGTAGATCGAAGATGCATAAGGCGAATACTGAAATTTAACGTCAGCACTTATATTCAGCTTATCGGAGATCCTGTAATTCATCGAATTGATGTAGGAAGTCAGGGAAACATTCCCTGAACCGGTATTTATCATAGATACATTAAATGAGTGATGCATCGTAAAGTTGTTCGGATTGATGAAACCAAGCAGAAGGTTACTCGAATTGGTTTTGTAATTGGGTCCTTTATCATCATATCCTTTATACTGCGCTGACAAAGATCCTGAAAAGATCACTGTTAAAATAAATACGGCAAGAAGATTTTTCATAATTTTATTTTTTTTAAATTCAGATTTATGGATAAAAATGTCAATGACATTAAAAATGCAATATACCGGCAAAAAATTTACATTAGCAATGGATTATTTGGAGATTTAATATTGAAAGAAAATACAGGTAACTTACTAATTAGGCTTTCAGGAGGAAATAATCTAATGAGGCTTGATTTAAATGGTGATACGATTTGGACAAAAACGCTGTCGGAAACAACATAGGTAAATCGTTAAGAAGACTGTCAGATGGTACTTTAATAAAAGGAGGTAGTTCATCACTTAATAAGTGCATTGTGACTAAAACAGATTCAATCGGAAATCTGCAATGGGAGATCAATTACCCCAGTATAGGTAGAGAAATCATTTATGACCTTACAGAAAAAGAAGTAAAGATGTTGGTGAATGAATATAAAAATGAAGGCAGTTATTCAGTAGATTTCAACGGAAGAGGTTTCTCCAGCGGGGTTTATTTTTATAAAAAAGAAGCGGGAGATTTCAGAATGTCGAAGCATATGGTGATGCTGAATTAAAATCCCTGCATAAACATAAACAACATAAGTATTAAAGACTACCGATGTTTATAAATTAAATCTTCCGAAGTCAAAAATCGAATTTGGAAGTTTTATACATTAAAATTAATCTTCCTCACCATTTCAAAAACAGCAATTCCATAAGCTACAGATACATTAAGAGACTGTTTCATTCCCAGCATTGGTATCTCAAATGAAAGATCCGCAAGGTCTATTATCTCTTTTGAAACGCCTGTTATTTCATTCCCCAGAACGAGACATAACGGAAATTGATCAGCTTTTACATTCCATATCAGATTCTCATTATCAGTGATTTCGAGAACAGCAATTTTTATATTTTCTTTTTTCAGTTTATTCACAATTTCCAGCGGATCCTTATAGTATTCCCAGGGAACTGTTTCAGTAGCTCCGAGAGCGACTTTCTCAATTTCTTTTCTCGGAGGGTGCGGCGTATAACCTGTCAGATAAATTTTTTCTATAAAAGCTGCGTCAGATGTCCTGAAAATTGATCCTACATTGTAAATGCTCCGGATATTATCACAGACTACATGAATGGAATTTCTTATGTAATTTTTCATCTCCTCAGGTTTCTTTCTGTTAATCTCTATTTCCGAATGAGTAAGTTTTCGCATTTTTTATAAATAATTCTATCAATAACTTATTAAGATTTTAAAGTTTTGTTTAATAAACAATACAATATAATTGACGGAAACAGAGGAAATAAAAAAAGGCATAAATGATTTTTTCTCGGAGACAGGTATCCTGTCCTCTCATTTTGAAAATTATGAATACAGAAATTCACAGGAATCTATGTCTGAAAATATTCTTTCCGCTCTTGAAAGTAAAAAACATCTCCTTATAGAAGCGCCTACAGGAGTCGGAAAGAGTTTCGCATATCTTGTCCCATCCATTTATTACGCTAAGAAAAATGACAAAAAGGTCATAGTCTCCACTTACACAATTAATCTTCAGGAACAGCTTCTTCAAAAGGATATTCCCTTTCTTCAGAAAGTTCTGCCGGTAAGTTTTAAAGCCGGAATTCTCAAGGGCAGGAACAACTATCTCTGTCCGCAGAGACTTGCCAGAGCGATGGAATATTCAAATACTCTTTTTGAAACTGAAGAGCAGCTTGATCTTGAAAAGCTATACAGATGGTCAAAAGAAACAAAGGACGGAACGAGGTCGGATATTGATTTTCCTATCAATGAAAATGTATGGAATTCCGTTAATTCCGAAAGAGGCATCTGCACTCTCAAAACCTGCGGCAGTGATAATACCAAATGTTTTTATCAGAGAGCAAAGAAGGAACTTGCGGATTCTGATGTTATAATTGTAAATCATCATTTGTTCTTCACTCTTTTTGACGGCATATCAGATGAAAAGGACGGATATCTTTACAACAATGATTTTATAATTTTTGATGAAGCGCATACTGTCGAGCAGGTCGCCACTGATCACATCTCGCCAAATCTTTCGCGCGAGCAGATAAAATATCATCTTAACAGACTTTACAATCAGAACAGGAAAAAAGGGTTTCTTCTTACTCTGCCTTCGCTTCATATCCAGATGAAAATCCCCAACCTGCAGGACCTCAATCAGCTTTTCTTTCATAATCTCAGAAGAGAGCTGTTCGAAAACAACAATAAGGAATACAAAAAACTCACAGCAAGGGTTTACGGGAAAAACATTACTGAGAACATTTTAAAAAAAGGACTGGATGATCTTCTTTCAGATCTGAGGGCGCTTCGCCCAGCCTGCAGAGACGACGCGCAGGAAAATGAACTAAACGAATATATTCAGAGGTTTTCGGAATTCAATTATATACTGGAGGATTTTACAGATCAGAAAAAAAATGAAAAACAGGACGACTATGTTTACTGGGTCGAACTGTCCTCTCTCAAACCGGAATCTAATGTTTCAATCTGTTCATCTCCTGTTGATGTATCCGGTTTTTTCCGTGAAAATATTTTCAGGAAAAACAACTCAACAGTCCTTACAAGCGCTACGCTTACAATAAACAGCAACTTCGAATATATAAAGAAAAGACTTGGCGCTGAAAAAGCGCTGGAAATAAAACTTGAATCGCCGTTTGATTTTTACAGACAGGCTAAGATTTATATCCCGAAAAATATTACCGAACCCGCAAAGAACAACAGTGAAGAATACACTGAAGTCCTGAAAAACTGGATAAACTATTTTGTCATGATGTCCAAAGGCAAAGCGCTTGTGCTTTTTACAAACGGAACGCTTTTGAGAAAGATCGGGAAAGAACTCTCTGATGAGTTCAGCGCAAGCGGATTTGAGCTCATACTGCAGACTCCTGGAATTTCAAGAAGCAATCTTCTGAACAGATTCAGATCGGATGTGAATTCAGTCCTGTTCGGACTCGATAGTTTCTGGATGGGAGTTGACGTTCCGGGAGAAGCTCTGAGCAATCTAATAATAACAAGGCTGCCTTTTCAGGTGCCTGACCATCCGGTAGTTCAGGCGAAAATGGAATTCATAGAAAAACACGGAGGCAACAGCTTTTACGAATATTCACTTCCTGAAGCGATTCTGAAATTCAGACAAGGCGTTGGAAGACTTATCAGACATACAAATGATAAAGGAATAATAGTTATCCTCGACAACAGAATTATTTCAAAGGCATACGGTAAATATTTTATTAATTCAATTGATGAGTGCGAGATTGAGATCGTTGAATGAAGAATGAACTCCTGAAAGATCAGTATTTTCAGAGATGAATATTTTCAAATTTGTAATTTATTATTACATTTCAAATCTTATTCCAAATTTCTATTTTTATCGAATTAGAAACTTAAGCACCTTGGAAATAATATATGGAAAACCAAAAACTGGAATCGCTTACCCCAAAGAACCAGCAAAACGGTTCATCTGCCTCTGAAAAAATTTACAGCAAAAACCTTTTTGAAGACGCGCGTTCATGCACGGTAAAAATACTATGCAGATGTGAAAGAACTGATTCGTACCTTGAAAAGCTTATTGATGCCGAACTTAAGAATGAAACCCTTAATGATTTTGACAAAGCTCTTTTAAACGAAATATCACACGGAGTCATCAGATGGATGAGAAGACTCGACTGGTTTCTCAACGGATTTTACAGAGGTAACTATGAGAAGTGTCTGCCGGAAGTGAGAAATGCAATGCGCGTTGCTTTATATCAGATACTTTTTCTGAACAAGATTCCCTACTCAGCTGCGGTAAATGAAGCTGTGGAATTCATAAAAAGGATACACGGAGAAAAGCATGCAGGTGTTGTGAACGGTTTACTGAGAACCATAATCAGGACCCTTGACAATCTGGTCTGGCCGACAAGGGAAATAGATGAAGTAAATTATCTCGGCATAATTCAGTCTCATCCCAACTGGATGGTTAGAAGATGGATAAACAGATTCGGATTTGATGAAGCCGTTAAACTGTGCGAGGAAAATAACAGAAGGCCGGTTATGGCTCTGAGAGTTAACAATCTGAAAATATCCACTTCGGAATTCGAGAATTTCCTAAAAGAAAAGAATCTTTTTTATAAAAAGGGAAATTATCTTGACAATTTTTTTCTTACCAAAACAATGTCCAAACTCTTTACGGACGATCTGTTTAAACAGGGATATTTTTCGGTTCAGGATGAAAGCGCCGGAATCGTTTCCAAACTTGCCTCCCCAGGAAAAGATGAACTGGTGATTGATATGTGCGCGGCTCCGGGCGGTAAAACATCCCATATGTCTGAATTAATGGGCAATGAAGGCAGAATAGTTGCAGTGGAAAAATATCTCTCAAGACTGGAAGTAATGAATACGAATATGAAAAGACTCGGAGTTAAGAATGCCGACATGATCCATGATGATGTTTGTAATCCTGAGTCACCAGAACTTAAAGAAACGCTTATCGGGAAAGCGGACAAGATCCTGATTGATGCCCCCTGCTCCGGTCTCGGAGTTCTGTCAAAAAAACCGGATATAAAATGGAAGCGCGAGCCGGATGATATTTCCGGTTTACAGAAACTTCAAATTGAAATACTTCAGAATTCAGTAAAGTATCTGAAAGAAGGCGGCGTGATAATTTACAGCACTTGCACAACTGAACAGGAAGAGAACGCTGATGTCGTGAATATGTTTCTGGGAAACAATAAGGATTTCAGAATAGAGGATGCTTCGGATTTTGTGGACAGGTCCATTGTAAACAAGGACGGCTGCGTTGAACTTTTTCCGCATATCAACAAAACGGACGGTGCTTTTTCAGTCAGACTGAAAAGGATCTGAACTATTGCAGTTTTTCGTATGCGTTGATTATATCTTTGACAAGCTTGTGTCTGACAACATCTGATTTTTCAAAATAGACGAAAGATATATCATCAATATTTTTCAAAATCTCCTCTACCTGTATCAATCCCGACTGATCTTTTCTAGGAAGATCTATTTGAGTAATGTCTCCAGTAATAATGGCTTTTGAATTAGGACCAAGCCGTGTCAGGAACATCTTCATCTGCATTGTAGTCGAGTTCTGGGCTTCATCAAGAATTACAAAAGAATTATTCAGAGTCCTTCCCCTCATAAAAGCAAGCGGGATCACTTCAATAATATTCTTCTCTATGTATCCTTCAAGTTTTTCGAAAGGAAGCATATCTTCCAGAGCGTCATAGAGCGGTCTGAGATAGGGATCTACTTTTTCGGAAAGATCACCTGGCAGGAATCCGAGACTTTCACCGGCTTCCACGGCTGGTCTTGTAAGGACAATTTTGCTTATCTCCTTATTTTTCAAAGCTGCCACAGCGAAAGCAACTGCAAGATATGTTTTACCTGTTCCGGCGGGACCGATTGCAAACACAATATCATTATCCCTGATCTTATTGAAATATTCAAGCTGATTAGATGATCTTGGTTTAATAAAATCATTTTTCCTTGAAAGGATTACATTGTTGACTTCGTTAGGTGAAAAGCCGAGCTGTTCCTTGACTTTATCAGAACTGTAATCGTTTGAATTAATCAGTTCAAGGACAAGATTGACATCATGTTCAGATATTTTTCCCTGTCTTTTCTGAAGGAAGATAAGTTCATTGAAGATCTTTTCGATCAGTTTAACTTCATTTTCCTCTCCTTTCAGAAAAAGGGAATCTCCCCTGAGAACTATTGTAGAGTCAAATTTACCTTTAATGCTGTTGAGATTTTCTTCATTTAATCCGGAAAAATTCAGCAGATCAATACCGGCAAGTGATAATTTTTTTTCTGTTATATTCAATTTGTTAAAATAAAAAAACCCTTATACTTTTTCAAGTACAAGGGTTTAATATCAGATATTTATAAATTCAATTAACCCGAATTTATTTCTTCTCGTCTTTTTTCATATCTTTCTTTTCATCTTTTTTCATATCGCCAGAGTCAACTTTTGATTTCATTTTTCTCTTGGTTTTATATGAATTGGATTTTTTCATTGCATCTGTTTTCTGAGCATCTGTAAGAGTTGGGATCTTCAAGACCTGACCCGGATAGATAAGGTTCGGATTAGGAATTGTTTTCTTAACTTTCGGCGGTGCACTTACAACGCCACTCTTGTTAGCATCCCAGATTGCAGGCCATAATTTGGAATTGCCATATATGTTTTTCATTCCGGCGATTTTGTATAAGCAATCACCTTTGACAACTGTATATGTACCTGTTTCCATTTTGCCTTTGCAGTCTGCAATTTTCTTTTTCATTGCATTGTATCTGTCCCAGAATTCAGGTAAGCATTTGTATCTTCCGCTTACACCTGCATCTGTTAAGTAAGGCCATAAGTTAGCCTCTATGTCTGCTGCATCATCCGGTCCTTTGCATGCATTAACTCTTTTTTCTGCATCTGCAAATTTGGTTTTGTACTCGTCATAACCGGATTTGGAACCGACTAATCCCCAGAGGGAATTAATTGAGTTTTCTTCTACAGCAGTAACATCGCCCAGTCTCTTTTTAAGACCGTCGACATCTGTGTTTAAAGCTTCGAGCTGATTGGTTAAATCTGTTTTCTTGGCTGCGTATTCATCCATCTGTGCCTGCCACATATCTTCGTCCATTTCTTGTTCTACCATTTCTCCATCATCATCATCATCGTCCTGAGCAAAAGTTGAATTTGCAATAACAGCCAAGGAGAATACCATCATAAATACTAATAATTTATGAAATTTCATTTTTTAAGATCTCCTTTTTTTTAAAATTTTGTTTAATTAAAAAATTGTTTTTTTAAATTTTACAAGGTCTTACGGGCAGTTTTTTCTGACTGCTTCGGCTATTCCTTGCCACTCTTTTACTTTTGCTTCTTTATCAGCAACTTGCTTCTGCAAATCTGACTTCTCGTCAAGTTTTGCATTGACCTGTGACTGAAGTGCATCCACTTCTGCTTTCAGGTCGTTCAATTGTTGAATCTGCTCTTCACTTACTCCGCCACCACAACCGACAAGGAATGTTGATCCTGCCAGCATTGCAAAGGTGAGTAAAACGAAAAACAAGTTTCTCATTTTTGCCATTTTTAAAACCTCCTGATTTTTATTTGGCTTTTTATAAATAGGGTTAATTGATTACAGACAAAAATATATTATATATTTCCGTATGTCAAGTCATATTCTAAAAAAATAGACACTAAAAGTTTATTTTAGTGTCTGTTTTTTAAATTTTCCCGGAACTGTCTAAAAAATAATACTGTGTTAATTGGCATTTCTTTCCCAGAAATCCCCGATCTTTACTCTCATGTTTACAAGAAGCGAAATAAATCCGAAATTTCCGTTGCTCTTTGTCCCCAGTCTGACAGATGGACCGATAGCAAAAGAACTTCTGGCAAAAGACGATCCGATATTTGCTATCATACTTTCTACAAGGATCTGAAAATTCCTGTTCTTGTTTCCGAACATCACATCAGTCCTTACATCAAATAAAGACTCATCAATATAAACTTCTCTGGCTACAAAACCCATGTGATATTCATCAAAGCTGTGAGCAAGATATACCTTGGCAAAACTTGAGTTGAAGAAAGTAAAAGGATATCTTAATTCGGCATTGACATAATCTCTTTTCGCCTTGATCACGTTGTTCGGCATCAGTTCACCTGTCTCAGAATTCTTTACTCTGACCGGCGGATCATAATCATTATCCAGCGTATCCAGAGTTCTGAAAAATCCGACTTTAAGTATTTTCAGAAAAGGAAGAACAATACTGGCTTCTACTCCAAGATGCGGTGCAAAAAGATTGTTGTAATTTGCAATAAGCGTATTTGCATCGACAATGGCTGTATCATTTGATGATCTCTTTTGAACGAATTCTTTAATTCTCGTAGTCACACCCAGGGAAATGCCGGCAATATTAAAAGAAGCACCAATTATATCAGTTTCCATCGGACCGGAATACGGTGTACCGAACTGAAATGACAGACCAACTGAACCCTTGATGGGAATACCAAGCGGTTCGCCTCCAAATGCCTGGAAATAGGGACTTATATATGCTTCCGAACTTGAAATATCTCTGAATTTCTGAGGAGCAAGAATCGCTTTCTTTCTTTTGATCTCCCTTCCCATGTCTTTGTAAGGTTTATCTATAATTGTCCATGGAGTGATTTTTTTCAGTATAAGATTTACTTTTGTACCGTTACCGCGCCATCTGTCAAGCATATCCCTGACCGGCTGGGAAATATCTGCCCAGAAACCGAAAATCCTGTCCTCAGCATTTTCATCACCCAGCGTGACTGTCCACTGAGCCTGCTCGGGGTCTGTTTTATCAACAGTGATCTCCATCTGATTTCGTCTGAAATCATCTGGTACAAACAATTCATCTTCAAGTTTTATAAGATTTCTTCTGATGTTCGTATCATTTTCATTATCTTTCTTTGTTTCAATTCTGTAGTATTTATAACTATCCGGATTGTCTTTTCCTGTCTGATCCTGTGAATATCCAGTATTATTTATTACAAGAAAAAGGACGGTAATGATTACAGGTCCTAAAAGTTTTTTCATTCTGTTTTGTGATTCATTTATATAAATTAATATTGCATGTTTATTTAATAATCCCCGAAAACAAATCTCTGTAGTTTTTGAGTCGTGTCTTTGGCAATTGTGTCAATTACAATTACTTTGAAATTTACTTTGTAAGGTGATTCTCTGTCTCTTGTGTAATTATCATAGGACTTTTCCGAATTAGGATACTTCAGTCTTAAATAATACTTGTTCTTATTTTCTGCATCTCTTCTTAATTCCACTCTTGATTTCGGATATATGTCAACTACAAGCTGATCAGGGAAATCATCTTCAATATTTACCATGAATCCGTCCCGCTTTAAAAGTCTGCGAAGTGTTACGTCCTCACCCATTTTGGTCAGTCCTGTTATAGTAATTCTAGGAGGCTGGTTAGGGACAGGCGTTATCGAAAAATCTGTTTCATCATTCAGATTTGTTTTAGTCCCGATTCCTTTCCATTTCTCAAGCATATCTCTGATTTCAGGTGTTAATGAATTCCAGGAAACTGTCTTAGAATTTTCATCATTTTCGCTGCCGATTCTAACTGTCCATAAGTTATCGTCTGATCCGGACAAATCAACATAAATATATAAATTATCTTTTAATTCGTTATCCGGAATATCGGCTTTTGTCTGCAGTTCTATAAGCATGTTCCTTATGTTCTCAGATTCATTATCAGATATTACAGTTTCAATGGAGAATTTAGTAAAATAATCAGAGTTAAAATACAGATCTGATGAATCCTCCGCAGCGAACGAATTTAAACACATCTTTTCAGAAGCTGCATATAGACTTTCTCTGCGAAAACAATCATCCTGCTTAATTAATATTACACTCAGGACTATTGAAATTAAAAAAGTTATATAGATTATCTTCCCTTTCATCAACCGCAGCTTTCTTTTGGTTCAGTTAAACTCTTATCCTGCTTTGTATTATCGTTATTCAACATATTTAAATGAAATTCTTTTCTGGTTTCCCAGTGTAAATGTTCTCTGCTGACCGGGCGGAATTGAGATTATGAATGCTCCGTCTCCGTATACATTAAGAGTATGGGTGCTGGTCGGATTTCTCAGAGTATTCGGTGCGTTCTGAATAAGCTTGGGAGCTTTAAACGGCGGCGGAAATTTTTTGGTCGGCTTGATCTCTTTATCGGGTTTTGTTTCAACCGTTTCTTCTTTCTTTTTATCAGAACCCAGATCTACGGATGTAACTGGCGGCTGCAAGGGTCTTTCCTGATTCCTCTTCAGACTCAGCTCTGACAGCAGATCCTTTGTTATTACAGTGTCTGTCTTTATATCAACAATAGAATTAAACTTTGACAGTGAATCAATTATTCTTTTGAGTGAATCAAGCTTCTGAGCTGCTATCTCTTCAATTGTCTTGGGTTTTGAAACTACCTCCGTAAGATCCAGATTAGCACCTTTCAATGCAAGAACTGCTATTACAAATATATAAAGAGACTGATATATAATGAATTTTACGTCACGTGTTTTTCTGGCAATCATATGAAATTATTTATCAGCTTTTATTATCTTTTTTGTCACCAAGACCAGTCATTTTAACAAGATTTTCAAGGCTCTTTAAAGCCGTTTCATTCTTTAATCCTTCAAGAGTTTCTTTTATTGTATTTGAGGTTTTATCAAGTCTTTCGAGAATTTCCTTATCCGGTAATTTCAGTTTGTTAATTTCATCCACAACTTCCTTAATCTCTTTTCCCATATTCTGAGTTATTTGTACTGTCTCCTGAATTTTATTAAGCTGCTCAATACTGACTCCTGTTTCAATTATTATTTTCTGAGGTTCCTTATTTTCATTTTCATGAGAATCAACTTCTGCACCGGGTCTGTTTATATTGAAAAATGCCTGCTCAACGTTTTTCAGACGTTCCTGAATACTCTGATACTGCAGAGCGAGAACATCAAAAACGGAATCAAACAATTTTGCAATTGCAAGTATGAGAATTGATTTAATCTCAAAAGGCACTGCAAGACCTAAAAATACCGCCGGTCCTTTCTCAATTGAGATAAGCAGTATTGCAGCTCCAAGCAGCGGCAGCGCGGTTCCGAGTCCGTCTACAATACCACTGTATCTGTCAATGATACGGGTGATGGAAGCTTCAGACGGCTCCTTGTCTTTATCCACATATTCTTTTCGAAGTACGGTGTTTGCCCTGAATGCAAAAAACACAAAAAGAATATATAGTATAAACGGAAACCACCACAGATTAAGCGGCAAAAAATCCTTGTTTAGAACTGTTGAATTGGGATTAATGTAACTTGATATGCTTTGAAATACATTTCCTATAAATGGTACATCATCCACTCCTATGAAGAAAGAAATTATCAGCAATAAAAATGAAGGCAGAGCAGCTTTAAGAAATTCATTGTTCCTGAATGTACTAGTCTCTAACTCGCTGAAATACTGGTCGACTGTCTTTCTCTTTACATTTTTAAGTTCACCAAGATAGAGATTAACAAGATCATAATTATCATTATTACTTAGTTCATTGTCATCAAGAAAGACATCATCCCTGATGTATGTTTCATTGTTGGTGTTATCCATTATTTAAACCTTATTAATTGTGTATAAAATAAACAAATTACTCCCTAAAATCAAAACTAATGAATGGTTTATTAATAAGAAAAATCCGTGATTTTTATCAGTTCGCCTTTTCTGAATCTCATTATTGACAGGTTATGATTTGTTCTGTTCTTTAATGTAACTTTATTGTGAACGGCTTTATAGTTTTCCGTTTCCTCCAGAGCTTTGTTTAATGACTGCCTTGTATTGTTTCCTTCTGCAATTTTATCAAGTATTAATTTCATTCCGTCGTATCCGAAATAATAATTCTTTATTCCGCTTTCAGATAATTTATCCGGAACGCTCACCTCATTTTCATCAATGTTAAAATCAGAATCAAAGTAAAGATTTTTTATGTAGATCTTGTTTTCTTCCAGAGCCGCTTTATTGTTCCAGTCGCTTGTTCCAAGCACCGGCAGATTTATATGCTCGGAAAAATACTGCGATATCATTTTGGGAATTTCCAGATATGTTGAGATAGGAATATATATTGCTTCTACAAATCCAGGCAGCACGGTTTTTTTCGTATCTATCTTATCAGAGACTTTAAGCTTAAGCGAATCAATTATTCTATCGGCATTGCTTCCGTAAAGCTTGTAAATGCTGACTATCAGATTCTCATTCTTCAGCGAGTCCGGATATGAAAACTTAATTTTAGAATTTTTTATTTTTTCAAACTGCTCAGAGCTTATATTCCCGAAGTCTATGAATTTATCCAGTGAAAATATTTTATTCTCAAGCTCTTCAAGCTCCTGTGTAAGATCATTATCATCCTTTGAATAAAAAATCTTTACGGTAATGTCGCCGCCGTCCTTTGTAACCTCATCGGAAAAACTTTCCGCAAAATTCTTGCCGTATGAATCTTCTGAAAACACTGCGAATCTTTTCATTTTCAGACTGTCCATGGCATACTTTGCCATTGCCCTTCCCCTGACATCGTATGTTGGATTCAGCTGAAAAAGATACGGATTTTTTTCAGCAAGAAAATTCTGAGTCGAAGTCGGCGTGACTACAGGCATCTTATGAAACTCTGCAGCTCCTGCATTCGGCGCAAGTTCATTGCTGAAAACCGGTCCCAGTACTGCTATGACTTTGTCATTGCTCCCGAACTTATTCAGGATCTGCAGAGTCTCTGCAGGATCCTTTTTGGTGTCTTCGGTTATGATCTCAACTTTTGCAGAGGGATTTTCCCTGTTATATTCAGCCACCGCATCCTTTATTCCCCTCAGCATTTCCGCGCCGAGACTTTTCTCTTCCCTGCTGTCAGAACTGTTCATCAAAGGTATGGCAACTCCGATCCTGATCTGAGAGTACAGGTTTGAATTAAAAAAGAGCAGCAGTAAAAAAATTAGAATTCTGTAATTCATTTTTTATTTATTTTATTCCCATTCTATAGTGGCTGGTGGTTTTGAACTTATGTCATAAACCACTCTGTTTACACCTTTTACGGAATTAATGATTTTATTTGAAATGTGAGAAAGAAACTCTTTGTCAAATGCAAAAAAATCAGCTGTCATTCCGTCTGTTGAAGTAACGGCTCTGAGTCCGATGACATTCTCATAACTTCTTTCATCTCCCATTACGCCGACAGTCTGCACAGGCAGAAGTACCGCAAAGGCCTGCCATATCTTTTCATACAATCCGTATTCCTTCAGTCCGGTAATATAAATATCGTCAACTTCCTTCAGTATCTCAAGTTTTTCAACTGTAACATCACTGAGTATTCTGATTGCAAGTCCCGGTCCCGGGAACGGATGTCTGTTTATAAAATTATCACGCAAACCGAGATTTTTTCCTATCTCCCTTACTTCATCCTTGAATAATTCCCTGAAAGGTTCGATAAGTTTCAGTTTCATCTTTTCAGGAAGTCCGCCTACATTATGATGAGTTTTAATGGTTGAAGATGGCCCTTTGGTATTTATAGATTCTATAACATCCGGATAAAGGGTTCCCTGAACGAGAAACTTTGCATCCTTTATCTTCTTTGCTTCCTTTTCAAATATCTCAATAAAAGTCCTGCCTATTATTTTTCTTTTCTTTTCGGGATCTATGACACCCTTTAGTCTTTTTAAAAAAAGTCCGGACGCATTTACAAAGATCAGGTTGATCTTAAAATATCTTTCGAACAGATCAATGACTTTTCTGCTTTCATTTTTCCGCATTAATCCGTTATCAATGTGAATACACGTAAGATTGCTGCCGACAGCCCTGCTTACAAGCAGCGCAGCAACCGAGGAATCAACTCCTCCGCTGAGCGCGCATATAACTTTGCTTTTGCCTGCTTTCTTTTTTATTTCTTCAGTACGCGTTTCAATAAATGATTCCGGTTCGAATAAATTCTTAACTCCGCAGATCCCGAAAAGGTAATTGTAAATTATGTTTCTCCCTGATTCTGTATGCTTGACCTCAGGATGAAACTGCAGACCGTAAATCCTCTGTCTGCTGTTTTCAAAACTGCAGACTACTCCCGTAATGCTTTTTGAAGTTGGGGTAAATTTTTCAGGGATCCTGTCTGTCGAATCGCCGTGACTCATCCATACATTCAGCTGGCTGTTAATTCCTCTGAACAATTCTGATTCACCGAATATATATATCTTTGTCCTTCCGTATTCCCTCTGAAGTGATTCATGCAGACTTCCTTTATATATACTGCAGAGAAGCTGCATGCCGTAACAGATACCCAGCACGGGTATTTTGTTTTTAACAAAATAATCAATATCAGATTTAGGGATCTTGGGAGATCCTTTACTTAATACACTTGATGGTCCTCCGGATAAAATTACACCTCTGAGGTTAAAAGACTTTTCTTTTTCCTTGATGAATTTTTTTAGATTCAGTTTGTAGGTATGTATTTCCGAATAAACTTTAAGCTCTCTTGTTGATCTTGCTATAAGCTGTGTAAACTGAGAACCGAAATCCAGTATTAAAATGAGATCTGTTTTTTTCAAATTACAGCAGTTTTATTAAATTCGAATTATCCGTTAAAAGCAAATATGCTCCGTATGCAGGCGAATGTTTTTTTTCAACTACACTGATCTTTTTTAGTTTCAACATTTCTTTTTTTAATGTCCGTGAAAGAATATTGTCATTTTCAACGAGACTTCCGATGAAGGAAATATCAATTACCTCTTCCGGTTCTGCAATTTTTAAAAACGTTTTCACATGATAAATAAGATCTCCCGCCGCTTCACTGATTATATTACTGCAGACAGTGGAGCCCTCTTCTGCCAGTTTCAATACAAGAGGAGCGATCTTCTGAATGCCGAAATTATTTTTAAATACCATATCATTCAGATTCATCCTGTTAATGCCGAATTCAGAATTAATTTCCCTTGATAAGGAGCTCTCCTTCTTAATGATCTCCGCTGTGTCGAATTCTTTTGCCAAAGCATTTAGAGCTTTTTTACCGATCCAGTATCCGCCTCCCTCATCTCCGATGACTCTTCCCCAACCGCCTACTCTTATTATTCTTCCATCGTAAAGTCCGTAAAGGACTGATCCCGTTCCGCTTATAAGTATTATTCCGTTTCTACCTTCAAAAGCTCCGTAAAGCGCAGTTAAGGCATCTGTTGAAATCAATGTATTCCTGACACTCAAATTCCTGATAAATAGTTTTCTGAGTTTATTCCTGTCTTTTTTTTCTCTTGCTCCTGCAATTCCTATACAGATACCCAGACAGTTTTTTAATTTTAATCCTTTGCCTGAAACTGCCTTTCTTATAATTGCGGAAACCTTATCTGAATAGTCAACAGGTCCAGCTACTGAATAGTGAATGCCTTTGAACTTAATATTACCGGTTATCTTCCCGGATTCATTTACAAGAACTAAATCTATCTTGGTTCCTCCGGAATCAGCGCCTATATAAAATTTTGTATCCGCGGATTTCATTTGCTCAAGTTATTAAATACAAATACAAATTAAAATTACAAACATATTATTTTAAAGAGCTTACCTCCTGGGTTTCAATTTCATGTGACAATATTTAAATATTTTAAAATCCAAAATCACGTTTAATTTTATTATATTTGATTTCAAAAAAATAAATTTGAGAAAAGAAGTACTTGACAAGGGATTTATAGAAGTCATTGATAAACTCGGATCAGATCTTACTGTTGTTAATTCAGCAAGAGTGTCATTCGGAAAAAGAAAAGAGAGTTTTGATGATAATGACAGAAAGCTGGTAAAGTATCTCGCCAGACATAAACACTGGTCGCCTTTCAGACACCTTATGGTGCAGTTTCATGTAAAAGCTCCGGAATTTGTTATGAGACAGTGGTATAAGCATGTAGTCGGTATCGAAACCACATCAAGTTCATCAACAAAAGATCATGCATGGAATGAGATCAGCGGTAGGTATGTGCCGGTAAGCGATTTTTATATTCCGTCAAACTGGAGGAAACAGTCCAGGGACAATAAACAGGCTTCTGAAGGAAGTATTGAGGATCAGGATCTTGCGGCAAATATTTTTGATAATGCTATGAATAATCTTCTGCAGTCTTACGAAAAGCTCCTGGAAGCGGGAGTTGCAAAAGAGCAGGCAAGAATGATACTGCCTCTGAATCAGTATACTGAAGTTTACTGGACAGCTTCTTTTCAGGCGATCATGAATTTTATTGAATTAAGAGACGAGGATACGGCACAGTGGGAAATCAGAGAATATGCAAAGGCAATGAAAGAACTTATGCTTGGAATTTATCCCGAGATAACTAAGATCTGGTTTGATGTCAATTTAAAATAATCACGTCAATTTACACAAACACTAACCTCTGGAAAAAATACTTTTCATGACCTGTCCGGCTATATTTGGATTTTCCTTGAATCTCCTTATTGAATATTCATACCATCTTTTTCCGAACGGAACATAGATCCTCATTCTGTGACCTTTTGCAACGGCTTCTTCCCTTAAGTTTTCCCTTACCCCCAGAAGCATCTGAAATTCATATTCATCGTTACCGAGCTTCAGTTCCTTTACAAGTTTCACGGATTCCTTTATTAAATATTCATCATGAGTAGCAATGCCGCAGTATGATTTTTTTTCAAGCGCTGTGCGGAGAATTTTCATAAAATTGTACCTGATCTCATCCGGATCCTTGAATGCTGCTTTTTCCGGCTCAATATAGATGCCTTTACAGATCCTGAAATTTGCCCCTATATCAGAGAGCCTTATTATATCAGATTCGCTTCTTCTGAGATATGCCTGGATCACGATCCCGACATTATCAAAATTCTTTTTCACTCTTTCAAAGATCCTAATTGTTGATTCCGTAACAGATGAGTCTTCCATGTCAATCCGAACAAACCTGTTCACGCTTTTTGCTTTTTCAAGTATTTCAGTTACAAGACTCATGCAGAATTCCGGATCAATGACAAGACCCAGCATTGTGAGTTTTATGGAAAGATTGCAGTCAAGATCATTTTTACTGATGGCGTCAAGAGCTTCAATATTTTCATCCTTTGATATCACCGCCTCATTCTTGTCAGATATTGATTCTCCAAGCACATCCACTGTAGCCATCAGTCCCTTTGCATTAAGATTCCTTACTGTGTTTACTGCATCATTGATGCTGTCGCCGGCAATATATTTGTCAGCAAAAATTTTAACAACATTTCTGGGAAGTGCCTGAATAACGGGTACCAAAACACTGTTTAACATATTCATATAAATAGATTTTTATCAGTTATTAAATTTTATCAGAGTTCGCTTATATCCCTTCTTCCTCTGAATCCGTCTTTAATGTAATGCCAGAATTTTACCGAACTTTCTCCGTACATATAACACAAATATACTTCTTCTCCGTTGAATCTTATATGCGGAAAATCAATCAGTCCTCTGTCGGGATCCTTAAGCTGAATTCCCATGTTCTGTAATTTCTTTATCAGTTCGATCAGATCTAATAATTCATCAGGATATTTACCGGTACCGTTGGTGCTGACTCCTCCGAAGAAAGAATGCTTTTTAACATCATAGTTCATTTCATAAAGCTTACCCTTGCATAGTATGATACTTCTTAAAATTTCATTTACTTCGGGAAGAAGATCTTCAGCTTCCTGCAGACTGAAATGTTTTGAATGAAACATTTGGATAAAGTATTAAAATTATAATGAGAAAAATATTTCTATTTGGAATTATAAATAAGGTAAAAAAAAAGCATTCTGATCATGCTCAGAATGCTTTATTGTGCTTGGAAGAGAATAATAATAAAGTTATTTTTCAATTTCAAAACATCCCTGAATCCCCTCCTTTCCCTAAGAGGGGATTTGACAAGCAAAGACCCAACCCTCATTAAATCTTACTTGCTTTCAAGGACGTTATTATTTTAGAAGTAACATTTTCCTGTTCTGACTGATATTCCCGGATTTCAGAGTGTATACGTACATTCCGCTCGGAAGATTGCCGGCATTAAATTCCATTTCATTTAATCCTTTTTTAAGAATCTGATTTTCTGCAAGTACAGCGACTGTTTCGCCTTTCATGTTAAAAACTTTCAGAGTGACATTATTACTTTCAGGCAGTTCAAAACTTATAAGCGTAGTAGGATTAAACGGATTTGGAAAATTCTGTTTCAGATTAACTTTTTCCCTCTGAAGATTTCCCTGACTTTCGTGCTTTACAGAATTTACTCTGTCTACAACTATCAGCAATTCAAAATTATCATTTTCCATGATTTCGGAATTACGAACCTCTATTGTTTTCGGTTCAAATTGACTTTCATTATTATCAACGTCATTGGGATAAGCCATGATCTTTATATCGTCTGTCTGCAGAATGATTTTTCTGCCAACTTTAAAAGATCCGTCCGGCTCTATGCTTACAGTCCCTATAATGCTGAATGTGCCGGCATCTTTGTCCGGGCTCAGGATATTGACATTTCCCCCGGTTACAGGAGAGTTGTCATCCGAATAGACTACTTTTCCTGATATAAAATCAGGTGATGACAGTATACCGCTTTTTGATTCTGTTACAGTCAACAGAAAAAGCCCTAGAATCAGTATATAAACTGATGGTGTTTTTAAAAATAATTTAGCCATTTTATTTCTCCTCCTGTAAATACTATAAAGTATTTATTATTTTTCAGAATTGCTCAATTGCGTTTTAACCCGTGCTTTTTCTTTTTCACCTGTGTTTTCAGCTGATCAATTTCTTTAGAATTATTCCAGTAATAACTGAACAAGTCTATCATTCTCAAGGCAAAATCCTCATTCCTTATTATTATATCTGAGTTATTATGTCTCGGAATATTCTTGTCCTGAATGTTCATAAAAACTATTTTCCTGTCAAATACGGTCATATTGGGCAGCTGCTTTTCCGATATCCTGACCTGTTCCCCCGACTTTTCAAATTTTCCGCAGATCCTTAACAGATCTTCTATCGAGGCATTCTTCCTTGCATTGTCTTTGATTATTTTGAAATTTAAACTTGACTCGTATATTGATTTGATAACACCGCCTTTTTTAAAAAATTCACCTGCAGTTGCATCCAGTTCTTCAGATACATATCCTTCAAGTCTTATCATAAAAAGGATTTCCTTTTCAGCGGCTTTGAAAAGCTCTATGAATTTTTCCTGCCTGTGCTTGTTGAATCCTCTGATTAATTCAATGTTTACTTTTCTGTTTTCTTCAGATTCCTCTGATCTGAAAAGATTCTTAAAGCTTCCGAATGTTTCCTTTAAATTTTCAAGCCTGGTTTCATTATTCTTCTTAATCTCTCTTTCTATTTTATCACTTATTACTTCCGGATCGATCATTTCGAACTTAAGGATAGTGTTGGTTTCAATCTCATTGCAGAATCCTCTTGCGACAAATGATTTTAAAACCTCATATACTGCTGTTCTTCTTATGTCTGCTTTGTCTGCAATCTCTGATGCGCTCATTGCCGAGCCCTTCAGAAGCACTAAAAAAACTTTAGACTCGTATTCTTTAAAACCTATTCTTTGAAGATTATTTATTAATTCACTGGATTGCAATATTGTTGTCCTTTTGGTTTAATGCAATATTGCAATATTTTGTTCAATAAGTCAAGAACTTTTTTAATGACCTTTTAATTTCTTTCCTCAATCAAAAATAAGTTGTTTATTTTATTTCAGAAATATATGAGTTTATTTTTTTTAGTTCAAATATAAAATCAAAAAAGGCAGATAAAATTAATTACCTGCCATTTTAAGAAATGTCCGCTTTGTTTATTTTACGACAATGTTTACCATTTTATTTTTCACGGTAATTATTTTTATAATCTGTTTACCAAGAATGTATTTTTTAACATTCTCATTATCAAGTGCTTCATCCTCAAGTGTCTTCACGTCAGAATCATAATTCATGTCCTTCTTCGCCCTTAGTTTACCGTTAACCTGAAAAATAATTGTAGCCATGTCTTCTTTCGTAAGTTCAGGATCATATTCCGGCCAGGCTGCGAACTGAATGCTTTCCGTGTTGCCAAGTTTTTGCCAGATCTCCTCCGCGATGTGCGGCGCAAAAGGTGAAAGGAGAATTATAAAATCCCCGATTATTTTTTTTGAGATCCTGTCAGTCTTGTATAATTCGTTAACAAATATCATCATATACGAAATGGCGGTATTGAATTTCATATCACCGTCATCAATATCCTCGGTCACTTTTTTAATTGTTCTGTGCAGAAGCTTGTTCAGGTTTTCTTCAGGTTCTTCATCAGTGATATTTTTCCCGGGTTCACCTGTATACTCGTCAATAATAACTCTCCAAACCCGGTTCAGGAAACGGTTCAGTCCTTCAATACCTTTAGTGCTCCATGGTTTTGTCGCTTCAAGCGGTCCCATGAACATTTCAAAGAGTCTCATGGAATCCGCCCCGAATTCTTTTATCACATCATCAGGATTTATAACATTACCGCGTGATTTGCTCATCTTAACTCCATCCTCTCCGAGTATCATTCCCTGATTGAACAGTTTATTTATCGGCTCCTTGTAATTAACATAGCCCAGATCAAATAGAACTTTATACCAGAATCTTGCATAGATCAGATGCAGAACAGCATGCTCATATCCTCCAATATACAGATTAATAGGCATCCAGAATTTTTCTATTTCCTTGTCGCAGAAAACATTCCTGTTACCCGGATCAAGATATCTGAGAAAGTACCAGCATGATCCCGCCCACTGCGGCATTGTATTGGTCTCTCTCCTGGCTTTCCTTCCTGTTCTTTTATCTGTTGTGTTTACCCAGCTTTCAATGGTTGCAAGCGGAGATTCTCCGGTACCGCTGGATTTATATGAAACTACATCAGGAAGCGTAAGCGGAAGTTCACTCTCGTCCACATCAGTAAATGTTCCGTCATCAAAATGTATTATAGGAAATGGTTCTCCCCAGAAACGCTGTCTTGAAAAAAGCCAGTCGCGTAATTTATAATTAACGGATCTGTATCCTTTCTTTTCTTTTTCAAGCCAGTCAATTATTTTGTCAATTGATTCGGAAGTTTTCAGTCCGTTCAGGAAATCCGAGTAAATGGAAATGCCGTTACCTGAAAAGCATACATTCCCCTCTTTGGTATCTTCTATAAATTTAATAATTTCACTATCCGAAATGTTTTCAGGAACTACGACAGGAAAGATCTTAAGGGAAAACTTCCTAGCAAATTCATTATCCCTTTCGTCATGTCCGGGAACACCCATCACTGCTCCTGTGCCGTAACTTGCAAGAACGTAATCTGAAATCAGCACCGGAATTTTTTCGCCTGTCACAGGATGAATGCCATATGAACCGGTATATTCCCCTGTCTTGCTTTTGGAAAGTTCCGTTCTTTCCAGATCTGATTTTCTCTCAGCTTCTTTCCTGTATTTATCTACAGCATCCTTTTGCATTCCAACTGTCAGTTCATCAACAAGCTTATGTTCGGGAGCTAAAATAATATAAGTTGCGCCGAAAATCGTATCCGGTCTTGTTGTAAAAACCTCAATTTCAGATTCATTGTTATTCTCAGGATTTACCAGTTTAAACTTCACAGCAGCGCCTTCGCTTTTTCCTATCCAGTTCTTCTGTATTTCCTTTATATTCCTGGGCCAGTCCAGCTCATCAAGGTCATTCAAAAGTCTTTCTGCATATTTTGTGATCCGCAGGTTCCACTGTTTCATATTTCTCCTGACGACAGTATATCCTTTTTCCGTCTGCTCGGGAACCTCCTCATTGGACAGAACAGTACCGAGCTCCGGACACCAGTTCACAGGAACTTCAGCAAGGTAAGCTAATCTGTGAGAATTTATAAATTCGAATTTTTCCTTTTCATTAAGACCTTCCGGAATTTTCAGTTCACTTATGATTTTTGCTTTATCTTTGGATTCATCATAATATGAATTGAATATTTTCAGAAATATCCACTGTGTCCATTTAAAATAATCTTCATCCGCTGTACTGACTTCCCTTTTCCAGTCATAAGAAAGACCGAGTGATTTCAGCTGCTGTCTGAATCTGTCAATACATTCCATAGTTCTGATCTTCGGATGTATTCCGGTTTTAATTGCATACTGTTCCGCCTGCAGACCGAAAGCATCCCATCCCATCGGATGCATCACATTGAATCCTTTCATCCTTTTAAATCTGGCGATAATATCCGTAGCAGTATAACCTTCAGGATGACCTACATGAAGTCCGTCACCGCTCGGATATGGGAACATATCCAGGACGTAGTATTTCGGTTTGCTTTTATCAAGTTCATTAAAATCCGGTGTCCTGAAAGTTTCATTTTCTTCCCAGTACTTCTGCCATTTTTTTTCTATTTCCGTAAAATTGTATTTCAAAGTTAAATTTAATTTTATAAATGCTTTCCGCTGGTCTGATTCAGTCCCGATTTATAGTTTACAGTAATTTATGCAAGTTTATTATTGATGAGGAGACCTGTTTCTTTAATTCTTTTTTTACACTTTTGGGAATGCAGGACACATCGGCATATTTAACATTAACCTAATAAATCAAAGAGGTTTTAAAGATGTGATCTCTCCTTCCAGAATCACTTACATTAAATCTGTCAAACCGAATTTAAAAATAATCTATTTAAAATTTTAATTCATCTTAAATATTAATACATATTGTAAATCAATTGTGTCCAAAACGTTTAGTTTAAGAAATTAAAATTTACTGGAGTAAACGTACTTTCTTTTGTACGACCAAAAGAAAGTACCAAAGAAAAGTCGTCCCGAGAACTCGGGATGAATAACTGCCTAAATTCGTGAAAAATTGCGATAAAATTTCCAACTCAAAATTTGCTGCGCAAATTTCCCGGACAGGGAAATTTTATTAACGCAATTTATTACGAATTCTTAACGGCAATAATTCA